>JBGAMH010000348.1:0-3252 GCA_044223135.1 Candidatus Eiseniibacteriota bacterium
GTCGCGCTCTCGGGGTGTTCTCACCTCGTGGTGCTGCACGACCCGCTCTCGGCGAGCGAGCACAACGACCTGGGCGTGGCGTACGAGGCGCGCGGCGAGCTGGACCTGGCGGCGGACCAGTACCGCCGGTCGCTGCGGCTCGACCCGCACCAGTCCCGCGTACGCGTGAACCTCGGCAACGTCCAGGCGGCGCGCGGGCGGTGGGGCCCGGCCGAGCAGTGCTACCGGCGTGCGCTCGCCGATTCGGCGACCGACGCCGACGCCATGAACAACCTCGCCATCGCGCTGATGAAGCAGCGACGCCGGCCGGCCGAATCGCTCGCGCTCGCGGAGCGCGCGGTGGCCATCGGCGGGGCGCGCGACTCGGTGTACCGGGCCACGCTGGCCGAAGTGAAGGCCGCGGGGCGTTGAAAGGAGACGGGACATGCACACGCAGGCAGGTCTCTGGATCGACCATCGCAAGGCCGTCATCGTGACGGTGTCGGCCGACGGGGAAACCACGAAGCTCGTCGAGTCGAACGTCGAGAAGCACGTGCGCCACGTCGGCAGCGGATCGGCCAGCGCATCGCACGAATCGCGGCGGGCTACGGCGGAGGACACGCAGGACCGCCACTTCGAGGGGGAATTGCGCCGCTACTACGACGAGGTGATCGCGGTGATTCGCGACGCCGAAGCGATCCTGCTGTTCGGCCCCGGCGAGGCCAAGGGCGAACTGAAGGCGCGGCTCGCGCACGCCGGGCTGGCCACGCGCATCGTGGGCGTCGAGACGGTGGACAAGATGACCGATCGGCAGATCGCCGAGAAGGTGCGCGAACGGCTGGTGCTGTAACGCCCCGTTCCGGGAGGGAGGCTGCCATGAAGCGCGGATCCGCGAGTGCCTGCGCCGCCACGACGCTCGTCGTGTGCGCGCTCCTCGCGCTGCCGGCCCATGCGCAGATGAGCGGCTTCGGGCCAGCCTTCAGCAAGCTCACCGGCGGGCTCATCTGGGGCTCGGCGGGATTCCGCGATCCCCGGTCGCCCGAGCGCCTCGACCCGACCGACCGGCATCCGATCGTGCGCGGGGGGCTGGCCGCGCTGTACGGGCCATTCGGCGGGCAGCCCGACACGGTCGTCACGCTGGACTCGGTGCGGACCACGGTCGAGTGGATGCCGGGGCCGCCGCGCACGCCGGGCGCCACGCGCGCGGACACCGTGCGTTCGGTGCACGCACTGCGCAGCCACTACACGATTCCGGGCCGGGACGGCTGGGTGTCGCTGGCGGTGGGCTACGAGTACTCGGGCAACTACCGCGTCGACCTGGGCGGCGACGAGGGCACGCTCGCCTCCACGTTCCCGGTGGGCGCGTTCTACGCGGCGGCCTACTTCGGTCCGTTCCCGGTGTGGAAGGCGTCGCGGTCGCTGTTCTGGTACGGCGGCCTCGGGGCCGGCCTCGTGCAATTGAACGACGCGTTCGGTCGTTCGGACGACACGCTCGTGCGCTTCGACACGGAACGCGCGCTGGCGCCCGAGGCCACGATGCTGCTGGGCTGGCGCGTGCATCCCGGCGTGCGCGTGCTCGGAGGCATGAGTGCGCAGCACATCCGCTGGTCGTCGATCCGCTACCGGGCGCCGTCCGAGCAGCCGCTGGCGGACGACGTGCTGCGGCGGCTGCCGGACGGATTGCGGCTGACATCGGTGCACCTGGTGCTGGGGGTCGGGTTCGACGCCAGCGACCTGTTCTCGAAGTAGAAGCTGTGTCTCGCGTTTCACGAGGGTCACGATCATGCCGACTGCGCTCTTCATCGACGACGATGCGGACTTCCTCCAGGGAGTGGCCGAGGTGGCCTCGCAGGAAGGATTCGTCGTGACGGTCGCCCACACCATGGCCGAGGCGCGCGAACATCTCGCGAGCACGCCGGCGGACCTGGTGCTGATCGATCTCGTGCTGCCCGACGGCGACGGGCTGGACCTGCTCCGGGACCTGAAGGAGGCGTCGCGCTCGGACGTCATCCTGGTTTCGGGCATGGCCACGGTCGACTCCGCGATCGAAGCGCTCCGACTGGGCGCGCTCGACTACCTCACGAAGCCGCTCGACAACGGCCGCCTGCGCGCCGTGCTGGCCCACGTGATGCGCCTGCGGTCGCTCGAGGACGAGGCCGGCGCGCTCCGGGGCGAGCTCCGCAAGCTGGGTCACTTCGGCCGCGTGATCGGCGTGTCGTCCGCCATGCGACGGATCTACGAACTCATGGGCAAGGTCGCTCCCACGAACGCGACGGTGTTCATCACGGGCGAGAGCGGAACGGGCAAGGAACTGATCGCGCAGTCGATCTACGAGCACAGCAGCCGGCGGCGCCGGCCGTTCCTGCCGCTCGACTGCGGCGCGATCCCGGCGAACCTCATCGAGAGCGAGCTGTTCGGCCACGAACGCGGCAGCTTCACGGGAGCCACGCAGCTGCGGCGCGGGTGCTTCGAACGCGCGGCGGGCGGCACGCTGTTCCTGGACGAGATCACGGAGATGCCGATCGAACTGCAGGTGAAGCTCCTGCGCGTGCTCGAGTCCGGTTCGCTGACGCGCGTGGGCGGCGACCAGCCGGTGGCGGTGGACGTGCGCCTGATCGTGGCGTCGAACCGCGTGCCGCGCGTGGCCGTGCAGGACGGCAAGTTGCGGGAGGACCTGTACTACCGCATCAACGTGTTCCCGATCGTGCTGCCGCCGTTGCGCGAACGCGACGGGGACGCGTTGCTGCTGGCGGACCAGTTCCTGGCGACACTGAACGAGGCCCAGGGCACGTCGAAGCGCCTGAGTGCGGCCGCGCGCGAACGCATCGCCGCACATCCCTGGCGGGGCAACGTGCGCGAGCTGAAGAACGAGATGCAACGCGCGTTCATTCTGAGCGAGCGGGTGATCGAGCTTTCGGACCTGAGCTCGGGGCCCGGCGCTGCGCCGGCCACTCCGACCGTGGGCGGGTCGCTGAGCGAGGCGGAACGTGTGCTCATCCTGGGCACGCTCGAGCAATGCAGCGGCGACAAGAAGTCGGCGGCGAAGATCCTCGGTATCAGCCTGAAGACCCTGTACAACCGGTTGCACATCTACGCCGGAAGGTGAGCGTTGTGCGCGGAAGATTGCAGTTGTCGGGGCCTCGTCCTTCGCGGACGGGGCCCCGGAGCTTTCAGAACGCGTAGCGGCAGCGGTGCTGTCGGCAGTGCTCGATCCGCCGTGTCGGCACCTGCCGCCAGTAGTAGCGCGCCCACCGTGCCGGCAGGGCCACGCGC
>JBGAMH010000349.1:0-3242 GCA_044223135.1 Candidatus Eiseniibacteriota bacterium
GTGGGAGGACGCCACGCTCGGCAACATGTACGCCGGCCACGTCATCGCGGGCGACGTGCGCAACGTGCACACCGTGCGCACGGGCATCGAGTACATGACCACGCTCGCCGAGTGGTACACGGCGAACGCGCGCGCGCTGCACCCGCGGCGGCGCGACGGCATCGGTTCGATCGGCTTCTTCCAGATCGGCGGCGGCATCGCCGGCGACTTCCCGATCTGCGTGGTGCCGATGCTGCACCAGGACCTCGGCCGCACGAACGTGCCGCTGTGGGGCTACTTCTGTCAGATCAGTGATTCCACGACCAGCTACGGCAGCTACTCGGGGGCCGTGCCCAACGAGAAGATCACGTGGGGTAAGCTGGGCGTGAAGACACCGAAGTTCGTGATCGAGTCCGACGCCACGATCGTGGCGCCGCTCGTGTTCGCCTGGCTGCTGGGGGAGTGACAACGTGCCGACGCCACACATCAATGCCGAGCCCGGAGACTTCGCCGACGTCGTGCTGATGCCCGGAGACCCGCTGCGCGCGGAGTACATCGCCACCAAGTTCCTGCAGGACCCGCGCCGCGTCGCCGACGTGCGGAACATGTGGGGCTACACGGGCCAGTACCAGGGCAAGCGCGTTTCGGTGATGGCGCACGGCATGGGGATCCCGTCGTGCTCGATCTACGCCACCGAGCTGGCGCGCGAGTACGGCGTGAAGCGCCTGATCCGCGTGGGCAGCTGCGGCGCGCTCGACGCGGCGGTGAAGCTCGGCGACGTGATCATCGCTCAGGGCGCCTCCACGGACTCCAAGGTGAACCGCGTGCGCTTCATGGACCACGACTTCGCCGCGCTCGCGGACTTCGGGATGCTCCACCAGGCCGTGCATGCGGCGAAGGAGCAGAAGACGCCGGTGCGCGTGGGCAACGTGTTCTCGAGCGACCTGTTCTATTCGCCGCAGACCACGCTGTTCGACGTGATGGAGAAGATGGGCGTGCTCGGCGTCGAGATGGAGGCCGCCGGGCTGTACGGGCTGGCCGCCGAGTTCGGCGTGCGCGCGCTGTGCATCCTCACCGTGTCCGACCACATCCGGCGCAAGGAGCACATGTCGTCGGACGACCGCCGGACGAGCTTCGACGCCATGATCCGCGTGGCCATGGCCGTGGCGGTGGCGGAGTAGCGACGGCGGCGCCGCGCCGCCCCGCGAGGGCCGGTTCGGCGCGGCATCTCCTTCCGGGCCCCGGGGCGCGAACCCCCGGGGCCCGTTCGCTTCTCCGCGCCGCGCACGTGCGGTGATCGCGCGCAGTTCACGCGAGGCTGACGTTCCGCGTCGCCGAACCTCGTCGCCGTCACGGGTCCACCTTCACACGGATATGTCTGGGGAGCCGAGGCCTTCGCGACTAGCCTCGCGGTCACGCGAGGTGACCGCCCTCTCCGCTCGTCGCTCAGGCGAAGCCACGAACGGGATGCATCGGATCGCCTGATCCCGAGGCGGACACCCGTCATGACCACAGCCGATCCCACCATGCGACTGTTGCCCCAGCGGCGGGCGCGCCCGGATCATCGCCACCCGACGAAGCGCTATCCGCGACTCGCCGGGCTCGCCACCGCCGTGCCGGCGCACGTCGCCCGACAGGACGACGCGCGTGGCCTGGCCGCGCAGCTCTTTTCGGGCGCGATCGAAGCCGATGCTCGGCTGCTGCAGGTGTTCGAGCACGCGCAGATCGAACAGCGCCGCACGTGCATGCCGCTGGAGTGGTACGCGGTCGACCACACGTTCGAGGAGAAGAACGCGCTCTACGTCGAGCACGCGCTGCAGCTGGCGGGCGACGCGGCCACGCGCGCGATCGAAGGCCGCGGCCTCACGGCGCGCGACGTGGATCACGTCGTGTTCGTGTCGACCACCGGCATCGCCACGCCGAGCATGGACGCGCGGCTCGCGAACCACCTCGGCTTCCGCGCCGACACGCGGCGCACGCCCATCTGGGGCCTCGGCTGCGCGGGCGGCGCCGCGGGCCTCGCGCGCGCGCGCGACTTCGCGATCGCCGACCCGCGGGCGCGCGTGCTGTTCGTGGCGCTCGAGTTGTGCAGCCTCACGTTCCAGCACCACGACCTGTCCAAGCGCAATCTCGTGGCGTCGTCGCTGTTCGGCGACGGCGCGGCGGCCGTGCTGGTGGAAGGCATCGAGGTCGCGTCCGGCGCCGGCGGTTCGCACCGCCCGCTCGAACTGGTCGCCTCGCGCAGCACGTTCTGGCCCGACACGCTCGACGTGATGGGCTGGACGGTCGACGGCGATGGCCTGCACGTGGTGTTCTCGCGCGACATTCCCACCATCGTGCGCGAGCGCGTGCGCCCGAGCCTGATCGCGTTCCTCGAGGAGCAGGGGCTCCGCCTGGAGACGCTGCCGCACCTGGTGGCGCACCCGGGCGGAGCGAAGGTGCTGCGCGCGTACGCCGACGCACTGGGGCTGCCGCCCGAGTCGTTCCGTCACGCACGCGAGGTGCTGCGGGACAACGGCAACATGTCGTCCCCCTCGTGCCTGTTCGTGCTGCAGCGATTCCTCGACGCGGGCGAGATCCAGGCGGGCGAGCACGCGGTGCTGGCCGCGCTCGGCCCCGGCTTCGCCGCGGAGTACGTGCTGCTGCGGGGCGCGGAGGAGTGACGCCGGACGTCGGTGCGCATCCGTGGGTGCTCGTCTTCACGGCCGCCCTCGTGCTGCAGCGGCTGACGGAACTGGCGATCGCCCGCGGGCACGAGCCGCGACTCCGGGCGATGGGCGCCCGGGAGCATGCTCGCGGCCACTTCCCGCTGCTCGTGTTCCTGCACGTCCTTCTGCCGCTGGCACTGCTCGGCGAGGTGTACCTGCTGGGTGCGCGACCCTGGGCATCGTGGCCGGCGTGGCTCGCCCTCGTGATCGGGGCACAAATGCTTCGGTATGCATCCATCGCCGCGCTCGGCGACCGTTGGCACGTGCGGATCTGGGTCGTGCCCGGGCTGCCGCTGGTGCACCGGGGGCCGTACCGGTTCCTGCGGCATCCGAACTACCTGGCGGTCGTGATCGAACTGCTGGCCGCGCCGCTGATGTTCGGCGCATGGCGCACGGCGATCGTGATCTCGGCGCTCAACGCGGTGGCGTTGGCGATCCGCATCCGCGCCGAGGAGAAGGCGCTGCTCACCGCGCAGGCGGAGCCCACGCGAACCTTCGACGCGGAGCCGGCGGTCCGCGCGCCGGCCGGCGCGAACTCCCATCGCATGGCGTGAC
>JBGAMH010000028.1:0-25509 GCA_044223135.1 Candidatus Eiseniibacteriota bacterium
GTCGAGCTCCGTCGCGCGGCGGATCTGGTCGGCGGCTTCCCGCAGCATGCTCGCGGCCGCGTACTGCTGCCCGCGCAAGATCGCCTGGGTCGATGCACGCCGCCGCTCGATGCGATCCACCGCGCCGCGCAGCGAGTCGGCGAACGCCGCGCCGAGCTGCTCGCGCGACTCGTCGACGGCCCGGCGCGTCCAGTCGACGCGCCCCGTGCGCGCCAGCTCCTGCGCGCGCGCGCGGTACCAGCGCTCGGCGCTCCAGCCCGCGAACACCTCGCGCGCGTCGGCCCAGCGCGGCACCGGCAACCGCGCCGCCATCGCCTCCGCTCCGCCCCCGGCCACGCGGCCGAGCTCCACCATGTCGCGTGGCGCGCGGAACTCCACCACCGGCCGGTCGTCGGTGTTGCGCGGGTGCCCCTCGGCGAACGCGCGCAGTTCCGAGAACGGCCCCACGTAGTAGCCCGCGAGCGCGTCCAGCGACGGCAGCTTCGCGCGCCGGATCTCGCGCCGCGCCGCGTCGTCGTCCAGCCGCGCCAGGTCGAGCGCGTGCGGCTGGTCCATGGCGCACAGCAGCAGGTCGCTGCCGTCGGTGCCCATGAACGCGTGGCCGCGCGGGAAGGTCTCCAGGAACGCCGCCAGGATCGGGCCGAGCGTTCCGGGCGACACTTCGTACAGCTGCAGCCACTGGCAGAACACGCCGCCCGGCGCGAGCCGCGAACGGGCGAGGCGGTAGAAGTCGGCCGTGAACAGGTTGTTCACGCCGGCGAGCCACGGGTTCGAGGGCTCGGACACGATCAGGTCGAGCTTGCCACGCGAGCGCGCGAGCGCCGTGCGCCCGTCCTCCACGTGCACCGTCGTGCGCGCGTCGTCCAGCGGGTCGGTGCCCGCGTCGTGGAAGAAGCGCGACGCCTCGAGCACCGCCGGTTCCAGTTCCACCAGGTCGGTGCGGCCGGCGCCGGCGGCGAGCGCCGCGCTCAGCGTGACCCCGGAGCCGTGGCCGATCACGAGCGTGCGCGCGCCGCGCTCCGACAGTGCCGCCGGCACCAGGCCGAGCAGCACCTGCGTCAGCATGTCGCCGGTGCTCGCGTCCACCTTGCCGTTCAACCGCAGCGACAGCTCGCCCGTGAGCGAGTCGCGCGCCACCACCACCGTGCTGTGCTCGCCCTCGCGCACGTACAGCAGCCGCTCGCGCCACGCCGCCGCCTCCACGAGCGAGCCCGGCCGGCCGAGCGCCGCCTGCCGCAGGTACTCGCGCCGCACCGGGCGGTAGATCCCCGCCGACATGACCTGCGGGTCCCAGCGCGGCGCCGCCCACGCGGTGAGCGCCGCGAGCGCCGCCACCGCCAGGCCCGACAGCGCCAGCCCGCGGTGCGCGCCGCGCAGTGACAGCAGCGCCGCGCCCACCGCGAGCGCGGCCGAGATCGCCAGCGCCAGGTCGTGCGTGCCGAGCACGCCCAGCCGCGGCACGAGCAGGTAGCCGCCCACGATCGCGCCGGTGATGGTGCCGATCGTGTTGAGCGCGTAGCCCGTGCCCGTGGCGCGCGCGCCCTGACCGCCGAGCAGGCGGATCGCGAGCGGGAAGACCGCGCCCAGCAGCGCGCACGGCACCAGCACGACCGCCGCCACGAGCGCCAGCTGCGACGTCTGCAGCCGCGCCCAGCCCAGCGTGCCCGACTGCACCATGGCGAGGTAGGCGTCGGGCAGGCGCGGGAACACCCACGCCGAGAACGCGGCCGCCAGTGCGAGCGCCGCCTGCAGCACGCCGAACAGTGCGAGCGAACCGCCGCGCGCGAGCGGCCGCGCGATCAGCGCGGCGCCCACCGCGAGGCCCGCCAGGTACACCGCGAGCACGCCCGAGAACGAGTAGGTGGACGACCCGAGCAGGTTCGCGAACAGGCGCACCCACGCCATCTGGAACAGCAGCGCCGCGAAACCCGACAGGCCGATCGCCGCCGCCACGAAGCCCACGGATGCGGGCGCGTCGCCGCGCTCGTCCGCGCCCGTCGTCGCGGGCGTGCCGGCGTTCGTGGCCGCCGCGGCGGCCGAGGCGCCCCAGCGCCACGCCGACAGCGCCGCCACCGCGTTGAGCACCGCGGCCACCCACGTGGTCGCCGACAGCCCCAGCGCCGGCATCAGCACGAAGCCGCCGAGCGCCGTGCCCGCCACGGCGCCCACGGTGTTGATCGCGTAGAGCCGGGCCAGCGTGGCCCCCGCGCGCCCGGGCTCGAGCCCGCCCACCAGCACCGGCAGCGTGGCGCCCATCAGGATGGTCGGCGGCAGCAGCACCAGCGCGAGCAGCGCGAAGCGCGCCGCGAGGAATGCGGGGCCGCCGCCGAGCGAGGCGGCGAGCGCGCCGAGCGCCGGGTCGAGCGCCCGCAGCAGCGGCACCGACAGCGCGCCGAGCACCGCGATGCCGAGTTCGAGCCGCGCGTAGCGCATCGCCGCTCGCCCCGGCGCGGGCGGAACGCGCGCCGCGATCCACGCGCCGAGCGCGAGCCCCGCGAGGAAGCACGCGACCACCGTGGAGATCGCGTGCAGCGAGTTGCCCATGACCTGCGACAGCACCTTGGACCACACGACCTCGTACAGCAGGCCGGCGGCGCCCGACACGAGGAAGCAGGCGATCGCCCACGCGGGCGGCGCGGGCGTGCCGGCGCGCGCGCCGGCGGATTCGGATCCCCGGGCGGCGCGCGGAGCGCGGGACGTGCTCATCGTGCGCTCACGCCCCCAGCCAGCGCTTCAGCCACGCGTGCACCTCGGCGTACCAGAGCAGCGAGTTGCGCGGCTTGAGCACCCAGTGGTTCTCGTCCGGGAAGTACACGAGGCGCGCGGGGACGCCCTTGGCCTTGAGCAGGCCGTAGATCAGCAGGCCCTGCCCCACGGGCACGCGGTAGTCGCGCTCGCCGTGCACCACCAGCATCGGCGTGTTCATGCCGCTCGCGAAGCGCACCGGTGACCACAGGTCCTGCTTCTCGAGCCCCTTCCACGCCTCGCCGCCCGTGGCGCGGCCGCGGCCCTGCGTGACGTCGCTCGCGTACTGGCCCATCAGGTCCGAGACGCCCGCGTGGTTGACCGCGCACTTGAAGCGGTCCGTGTGCCCCACGATCCACGACATCATGTAGCCGCCGTAGCTGCCGCCGGCCACCGCCATGCGCTGCTCGTCCACGACGCCCGCCGCGATCAGCGCGTCGGTGGCCTTCATCACGTCCTCGAACGGCCGCGCGGCCCACTCGCCCTGGATGCGCTGCGCGAAGTCCTGCCCCCAGCCGGTGGAGCCCTGGAAGTTGACGAGCGCCGCCACGTAGCCCGGCGCGGCGAACAGCTGCGCGTTCCAACGCGGGTGGAACTGGTCGCCGCTCACGCCGTGCGGGCCGCCGTGCACCACGTGCACGAGCGGATACCGCACGCCCTCGCGGAAGCCGGGCGGCAGCACCACGAACATCTGCACCTTCTCGCCGCGCGAGCCCTCGAACTCCATCTCGCGCACCTCGCCGGTGGCGAAGCGCGACGCGACCTCGTCGGTGAAGCGCGTCAGCCGCACGAAGCCCGAGCCGTCGAGCGCGCACGCGCACGCTTCGGCGGGCGCGGCCAGCGTCTGGCAGGCGAAGAACACGCGGCCGCCCTCCACCGACGCGCCGGTCGCCGCGCCGTCGGCGGTGATGGCCCACGGCTCGCCGGCGCCGTTCCACGCGAACAGCTTGAAGCGCGCGGCCTCCTCGGCCTCGATCACCAGCGTGCCGTCGGCGGCGAACTCCCAGTGCGCGGGACTCCGGTCCCAGCCGCCGAGCCACTCGGTGTGCGCGCCGCTCGCACGGTCCCAGCGCATCAGGCGCACGCGGTCGGCGTAGAACTCGGGATCGTGCTGCATGCCGTACACCACGGCGGAGCCGTCGGGCGTCCAGCGCGGCCGGAGGTCGTCGGCCGGGTGGCCCTCGGTGAGGCACGTCACGGGACCGCCGGCCACCGCCACGCGCCAGATCGCCGAGCGGATCAGCGACCGGTCGTGCTCGAAGCGGATGCCGGCGAACACGACGTCGCGGCCGTCGGGCGAGATCGCGTACTGCCCCGACGGGTCCATCCAGTCGAACCACAGCTCGGCGTCCGGCGTCAGGTCGCGGGACTCGCCGGTCGCCAGGTCGTGCACGAACAGGTGCGTCACCTCGCCGGTCGTGAGCCACGTGTCCCAGAAGCGGTAGAGCCGCTCCTCGGTGACGTGCGCCTTGACCGGGTCCCTGTCGCGCCGCTCGATCTCCGCCTTCGTCGCGGCCGGCGTCAGGTGCCCCTTCACCAGTGGCGCCGCGAACACCAGCCCGGAGCCGTCGGGCAGCCACGCGGGGTCGAACGCTCCCAGCGGCAGGTCGGTGACGCGCCGCGCCTCGCCGCCGTCGAGCGGCATCACGTGCACCTGGCCCCGACCGTTGTCACCCTTGCGCACGAAGGCGAGCGAACGCCCGTCGGGCGAGATCGCCGGCGCGCTCGCGGACACGTCGGGCGACGTGAGCGCGCGCGGCTCGCCGGCGCCGTCCGCCGGCACCCACCACAGCCGGGTGCGCGACTCGTTCTTCTCGACGTCGACGGTGGTGACGGGCACCACGCAGGCGCGGCCGCCCGGGAACGGGGTCGGCGCGCCCACGCGCGGCAGCGCCCACAGGTCGTCGGCGGTCATGGGCCGCGCGCCGGTGCGCGCGGCGTGCAGCGAACGGATCGAAGCGGCGGTCGCAGGCATGGCGGTCTCCGGATCGGGGGTGGAACTGGGCGGCGGGCAGCCTACCAGCCCGCGACGAGTGCGCGGCAGGCCGACGACTCGCGCCGCCGCCGACGGGACGAGCGCGGGTGGAATGGCCCGAGATGCGCGGAATCCGGCCGAGAAACCGTTTACACCGACGTGTCCGCCGGGCCGCCGCCAGTTGCCGCCCCACCCCCCATTCCCTATTCTGCGCGCCCAATCCACCGAGACTTCCGGGGCCGGCCGAACGCGCGCCGCCCCCTCGCGCGCCGAGTCCGCCGGCGCCCTTTCCCAACGACCTGCCCCGCGGGGCGAAGGATCTGCCCGCCCATGAGCACGATCGAAGGCACGCCGACACCGGCCGAGCGCCGCGAGACCGAGCACTACTTCATGAACCTGCTGTCGCGGTTCAAGCGCCAGCTCCCGGACGCCGACCCGACCGAGACGCAGGAGTGGCTCGACGCGCTCGACGACCTCGTGCGCGTGCAGGGCAAGGAGCGCGCGGACTTCCTGCTGCGCCGCGTGCTGAAGCGCGCCCGCCAGCTCGAGGTGGGCCTGCCGGGCCTGGTGCAGTCGCGCTACATCAACACGATCTCGCCCGAGATGGAGCCCGACTTCCCCGGCGACGAGGGGATGGAGAAGCGCATCCGCCGCATCATCCGCTGGAACGCGGCCTGCATGGTGCTGCGCGCGAACAACCGCTACGCGGGCCTGGGCGGCCACCTGAGCACGTACGCCTCGGCGGCGAGCCTGTACGAGGTGGGCTTCAACCACTTCTTCCGCGGCAAGGACGACGGCGGCTCGGGCGACCAGGTCTTCTTCCAGGGCCACGCCGCGCCGGGCGTGTACTCGCGTGCGTTCCTCGAGGGCCGCATCAGCGAAGCGCAGCTCGACCACTTCCGCCGCGAGGTCGTGCGCGGGCAGGGCCTGTCGAGCTACCCGCACCCGCGGCTCATGCCGGAGTTCTGGGAGTTCCCCACGGTGTCGATGGGCCTCGGACCCATGAACGCGGTCTACCAGGCGCGCTTCAACCGCTACCTGACCGCCCGCGGCATCGCGGACCTCACGAACTCGCGCGTGTGGGCGTTCCTCGGCGACGGCGAGATGGACGAGCCCGAGGCCATGGGCGCGCTGCGGCTGGCCGCGAACGAGGGGCTCGGCAACCTGACGTTCGTGGTCAACTGCAACCTGCAGCGCCTGGACGGCCCCGTGCGCGGCAACGGCAAGATCATCCAGGAGCTGGAGTCGCTCTACACCGGCTGCGGCTGGCGCGTGATCAAGGTGATCCTGGCGCGCGAGTGGGACGAACTGCTGGCGCGCGACGTCGAGGGCGTGCTCGTGGATCGCCTGAACGACACCGTCGACGGCGACTGGCAGAAGTACCAGGTCGAGTCGGGCGCCTACGTGCGCGAGCACTTCTTCGGCACCGACCCGCGGCTGGCGAAGCTCGTGGAGCACCTGTCCGACGACCAGATCAAGCACCTGCGGCGCGGCGGGCACGACTACCGCAAGGTGTACGCGGCCTACGCGGCGGCGACGGCCATGAGCGATCGCCCCACCGTGATCCTGGCGAAGACGGTCAAGGGCTGGACGCTCGGCACCGGCGCCGAGGCGCGCAACATCACGCACCAGAAGAAGAAGCTCGACCTGGAGGAACTGAAGAAGTTCCGCGACACGCTCGAGCTGCCGATTCCCGACAAGAAGCTGGGCGAGGCGCCGTTCTTCCACCCGGGCGCCGACAGCCCCGAGGTGCGCTACATGCTCGAGCGCCGGCGCGCGCTCGGCGGCGGCGTGCCGCGCCGCGTGGTGCGCGCCAAGGCGCTGCCGCCCGCCGCGCCGAAGGCGTTCTCCGAGTTCGACGCCGGCACCGGCGAGAGCCAGCTCGTGTCGACCACGATGGTGTTCGGCAAGCTGCTGCGGAACCTGCTGCGCGACCCGAACTACGGCAAGCGCGTGGTGCCGATCATCCCCGACGAGGCGCGCACGTTCGGCATGGAGGTGCTGTTCCGCGAGATCGGCATCTACGCGCCGATGGGCCAGAAGTACGACCCCGTGGACTCCAAGCTCGTGCTCTCGTACACCGAGCGGCCCGACGGGCAGCTGCTGGAGGAAGGCATCACCGAAGCGGGCTCGATGGCGTCGTTCATGGCCGCCGGCACCAGCTACGCCACGCACGGCCAGACCATGATCCCGTTCTACGTCTTCTACTCCATGTTCGGCTTCCAGCGGACCATGGACTCGATCTGGGCGTTCGGCGACGCGCGCGGTCGCGGCTTCATGTGCGGCGCCACCGCGGGCCGCACGACGCTGAACGGCGAGGGCCTGCAGCACGAGGACGGCCACAGCCTGCTGCTGGCCTCCGCGGTGCCGAGCTGCGTCGCGTACGACCCGGCGTTCGCGTTCGAGGTCGCCACGATCGTGAAGGACGGCCTGCACCGGATGGTCGAGAAGGGCGAAGACCTCCTCTACTACCTGACGCTGTACAACCAGGACTACTCGCAGCCGTCGCGGCCCGACACGGCCACCGACGAGGGCATCCTGAAGGGGCTGTACCTGTACCGGTCCGCCCCGAGCAAGGCGAAGATCCGCACGCAGCTCGTGGGCTCGGGCGCGCTGATCCTGCAGGCACTGCGCGCGCAGGAGATGCTCGCCGAGAAGTGGGGCGTGGCCGCCGACGTCTGGAGCGCCACGAGCCACCAGCAGCTCCGCAACGAGGCGCTCGAGGTCGAGCGGTGGAACCGGCTGCACCCGGCCGCGAAGCCGCGCGTGCCGTACGTGACGCAGGCGCTGAAGGGCGCCGACGGCCCCGTGGTGGTGACGAGCGACTGGATCAAGGGCGTGAACGACCTGGCGGCGCGCTGGGTGCCGAACCGCTTCGTGGCGCTGGGCGCCGACGGCTACGGCCGCTCGGACACGCGCGAGTCGCTGCGCCGGCACTTCGAGATCGACGCCGAGCACCTGGTGGTGGCGGCGCTGCACGCGCTGATGCTGGACGGCAAGGTGAAGCCCGAAACCGTGAGCCAGGCGATCCAGGACTACGGGCTCGATCCGGAGCGGATCGACCCGCGCGACGCGTAGCACCGCACGACCCGCGACGGCCCGCCGGTTCCGCACCGGCGGGCCGTTTCGCTTCCGGGCAGGCACGCGGCGGGCGGCGCGCCGACCTCCGGCGGCGGGGGCGGCCTCGTCCCGGAGAGGGAACGCGGTCGCACTCGGATCTTGACCGCCCGTCCGGCGTGGCGAGACCGTTTCGCTCGCGCCGGCACCCGCCGGCGGCTCCCGATCGCACGACCCGCGCCCTCCGAGCGCGGGCCCTCGTGTCCCCCCGACACCGGGTGCGTTCCGCCGTGCTCCAACGACCTGGAGGACCCCATGCACCGCCGGTCGCCCCTCGCCGCTTCCGCGGTCGTCGTCGTGCTCGGCCTGGCCGCGTCCACCGCCTTCGCGCAGGCTCCCGGACCCTATTACGCCCGCGGCACCGTGCGCTGCTCGTCGGCGCACCAGGGCATCGCGCTTCCCGACTCGTGCTACGGCTACGGCGAGGACGTGCAGCTCTTCGACGACGGCCTGCACGGCGACGGCCCCGCGAACGACGGGCTCTGGGGCGGTGACGTGATGAGCAACCAACCGCCGGGGCTGCAGTACTTCAAGATCGCGAACGCCGACTGGTCGTTCGCGCAGCCCACCGCGCCCGGCGGCGAGCTGATCAACGGCCGCGTCTGGACCAGCTACGCCGGCGAGTGGGTGCACTTCCAGCTCACGTTCCGTGCGCCGGACTACGGCTGGGTGCCCGCCGTCGGCGTGTCGAACGATCACGCCTTCCCCGCGGGCATGTCGCTCGAGCTCATGGGCTCGGCGCCCGAACTCGGATCGTGGACGTCGGGACTGCCGGCCGATCACGTCGACCGCACCTGGCAGCGCATCGTGACCATCGCCACGCCCGGGACCTACGAGTACAAGTTCCGCGCGAGCGGGACCTGGAACATCGCGAACTTCGGCCTGGACTACAACAACAACTACGGTCGCAACGGCACGTTCACGACCACCGTTCCCAACACGGAGATGATCATCCAATTCAACGAGGTCGACGGCCGCATCCGGGCGATCGCGAACGACAACGTTCCCGCCCGGCGCCGGTCGTGGGGCGAGCTCAAGGTGCGCTACCGCTGATCGCCGCGCGCGTCGCCGCGTCGCCGGTCGGATCGGACTGAACGAACGGCGCGCTCGCCGTCGCGACTGCGCCGGACACGAGATCGCGCACGATCACGTCGAGCCGCCACGGGCCGGGCGGCAGGGGCTGCACCGGAACGCTCACGAACTGGCGGCGCATCGTCTCGACGTGGTCCTCGGTGCGACGGGCCTCGATCTCGGGCTCCGACCGCGGCTGGAAGATCCGCTTCGTCCAGTGCCGCCGGTCCGGCAGCAGGTGCCGCACGGCGACCGTGTACTCGAAGTGCGTCTGCCCGGAGCGATCCGGCTGCAGGTGGCTGACTTCGAAGTAGGCCGTGAGCGGCTGGCCCGGGGGCACGCGCCCGCGCGGATTCGACGCCAGCCGCACCTCGCGCTCGCTGCCGGTGGGCGCACCGCAGGTGACCACGAGGTCGCTGACCTGCAGCGAGGCGGCCGGCGGCGCCACCACCAGCGGCACGCGCGCGCTGCCGCGGCGGCCCGTGCCCGACACGCTCAGTCCCACCGCGTACGTGCCCGGAGGCAGGTCGCACGAGAAGTCGGCCACGCGGTACGCGTCCGGCTCGCACGCCGAGGGCGAGAGTCCGCCCATGCTGCGCGCCACCACGCGCTGCGTGCTGTCGAGCACGACGCACTCGGTGCGCAGGGTCAGCGTGGGGTCGCCGGGCACTTCGAGCGCGGTGATCACGTGCGTGCGCGCGTCGGCCGGGAACCGCGAGGCCCGGGCCGCCACCGGCACGCGGGCGTTTCCCGGGGCGACGCGCGGGAACACCGCGCGCCCGCCCGCCACGGCCATCATGCCCGCGGCGTCCGCGGCGGCGCCGTTCACGAGCGGCCCCACCGTCGCGTCTCCCATCGACCGGAGCTCGTAGTACTCGATGCCGTGCGTGTCCATGAGCATCGCGCTCAGCTGCACCGCCGACCAGGTCCAGCGCATCCAGTTCAGGCTCTTGCCCGGACCGGACCCGCGCATGCCCAGCAGGTCCAGTTCCATGGTGTTGTACGCGAACCCGTCCGGCGGCCCGAAACGCACGAACAACTCGCCGCGGTCGTCCCACTCGCCGCGCGTCGGGAACCAGAACAGCGCGTAGGCGCGGGCGACGCGCGACCAGTACTCGAGCTGCGCCTCGTTCTCGTACGTGGTCGGGTCGGGATCGCGCGACACCCAGAAGCGCCGCGCGAACTCGGTGCGCGCGTCGCCGCGCAGGTGGTTGAACACCGCCGTGTCGGCCTCGGTCGCCACCGGCCCGATGTCCTCGAAGCGGCGGCGTGCGCGCACGGGCAGTCGCGGCAGCGCCTCGACGAACGTGCTCTCGGCCCCTGCGGCGTCGCCCTGCAGCCAGCGCGCGGTGGCGAGCGCGGTCAGCGCGTCGGCGTCCCCGGGCGCGAGCGCCACGGCGGTGCGCGCCGCGGCCAGCGCACCGGCCGAGTCGGTGCGCTCCACGCGCAGCACCGCGAGCATCGTCCACGCCTTCACGCCGGCCCCGCGCAGCGCCGTGGCCTCCTCGAGCCGGGCGAGCGCGCTGTCGAGCGAGGCGCTCTCGCCGAACTTGAGCCAGTCGTGCCGCCACACCCGCGCGAGGCCGAAGGGACCGTCGGGATCGGCGGGGAACCGGCGCACCATCTTCGCGTAGCGCGCGCGGGCGTCGTGCCAGAACATCGCGCTCTCGTAGAACCGGCCGAGCAGCACCTGGATGTCGGCGTTGTCGGGGTCCACGAGCACGGCCTGCTCGAGGTCCTGGCGCGCGATGCGGCGCGTGTCCCACGTGGCGCGGTCCAGCAGGACCGCGGCGTGGCGGGCGAGCTCGAGGGCCTCGCGACGGCGTGCCTCGCTCGTCTCGCCGCGGGCGGGGGGCGCGAGCGAGCCGGCCAGGAGCATCACCAGCGGAATGGCGAAGCCGGACAACCGGGTCACCGCACCTCCCGGGGCGCGTCGGTCCGCGCCCCCCACCTCCCGGTCGGACGTGCGGACTATCGAGCGCGCCGCACGGGCCGGTCAACGGCCGAATCCGCCGGTGCCGACGCCCGGAGCGGCGGGACCGGCGGCGCGGCCCGTGCGCGCCTCGCGCGCAGCGCCTAACCTGACGCCATGCGGCTCCCTCGATGCCCGCGCGCGCGGGCGCCCCGATGCTGATCGCGCTCGCCGCGCTCGCGCTGCTCGTGGCGGCGCACCTGCTCTACCGCGCCGTGGTGCGTTCGCGCTTTCCGGCGACGGGCGCCCGCGTCGACGCGGCGGGCGCGCGGCTGCACGTGGTCGAACGCGGCGCGGGCCCGCCCGTGCTGTTCGTGCACGGCTCGAACGGGGTCGCCGCCGACTTCCCCGATGCGCTGCTCGACGACCTCGCGCGCGACCACGCGGTGCTCGCGGTGGACCGCCCGGGCCACGGCCACAGCACGCGCGGCGCGGGCCGGCTCGACCTGGCGGCGAACGCGCGCGCGGTGGTCGCGCTGTTGCGCGCACGCGCCGCGGCACCCGCCGTGCTCGTGGGTCACTCGTACGGCGCCGCGGTCGCACTGCGCGCGGCGCTCGACGCGCCCGACGCCGTGCGCGCCGTGCTGGCGGTGACGCCCGCGGTGGTCGAGGACCCGCGCAACGCGAAGTGGGCATTTGCCGGCCGCGCGCTGCCGTGGCTCGCGCCGCTCGTGTGGGTGCTCGGCCTCCCGGTGGGGCTCGCGATCTCGCCGCGCGTTCGCCGCGCCGCGTGGCACCCGGCGCCCGCGCCCGGCGACTGGAACGCGTCGCGCGCGTTCTCGCTCTGCCCCGACCAGGTGCTGCATGCCGGCGAGAACGCCCGTCACCTGCGCGACGACCTCGCGGTGCTCGCCGCGGACCTGCCCCGGCTGCGCGCGCCGCTGGTGGTGATGGTGGCGGCCCAGGACCGCATCACGCCGCCGGCGCTGCACCTGCCGCCGCTCGAGCGGGTGCCGGGTGTGCGCGTGCAGTCGCACGAAGGCGTCGGCCACTGGCTGCCGCGCGTGCATCCCGACCGCGTGGCCGAGGCCGTGCGGGCGCTCGCGCACTGAGCACGCCGGCCTCGCGCGCCGGGAGGACGCCCCAGGGCCTCGCGCCTGTTCGCCCGCTCGTGCTCGGACGTAGGAATCGGGGAATGGCACTTCCTGCTCCCCATCGAGGCTCCCATGACCACGCCCGCCGAAATGGACTTCGCCCTCGGGCACCCGGGGCGGAGCTCCGCGACGACGCCCGAAACGGGCCTTTTCCGGCCGGCCACGTCGCCCGCGAGGCGTCCGGGCACCCGGGTCCCGGCGCCGTGGATCGGAACGCGGGATCGGGCGCTGGTTGGGCTATGCTCCGGCCCGTCCGCGCCCACCGGAGCTGCCCCGTGCCCCCGACTTTCCCAGCCGAAGGCCCGGAGCGTTCGAGCGACCTGCATCTCACGCAGGAGTTGCTCCAGCGCGCCAAGGCCGGAAACGCCGATGCACTCGACGCCCTGCTGGCGCGCTACCTGCCGCGACTCCAGCGCTGGGCGAGCGGGCGCTTGCCGTCGTACGCGCGCTCGCTGCTCGACACGAGCGACCTCGTGCAGGAGACCCTGATGCGCGCGCTCGAGGGGCTCGACGGGATCGAGGTGCGCGGCCCGGGTGGCTTCCAGGCCTACGTGCGACAGGCCGTGCTCAACCGCATCCGCGACCAGATCCGCTGGGCGCGGCGGCGCCCCGGCCCCGACGGCGTTCCCGAGGACCTCGTGGACCGCGCGCCGAGCCCGGTGGAACAGGCGATCGGCACCGACGTGCTCGACCGCTACGAGCGGGCGATGGAGTCGCTCGACCCCGAGGACCGGCGCCTGCTGCACCTGAAGATCGAGCTCGACTTCGACTACGCCGAGATCGCGGACATGACCGAACGACCGAGCCGGGACGCGGCACGCATGGCGGTGCAGCGCGCGCTCGGCCGGCTCGCGGAGGCGATGCAGCATGAGCGATGAACCCCGGGACATCGAGCGCCTGATCGACTCGGTCAGCGAGGGACGCGAGGTGGACTGGACGGCGACGGGCGCCGCCGAGTCCGACGAACCGCGCGTGGCCGCGCTGCGCGAGGTGGCGCGCATCGCCGACTTCAACCGCGCGCTGCAGCGCGGCCCCGGCGCGGCCGCGAACGGCGAGCGCCGCTGGGGCTCGCTGCTGCTGCTGGAACTGCTCGGCACCGGCGCCACGGGCGAGGTGTGGCGCGCGTGGGACCCGCAGCTCGAGCGCGAGGTGGCGCTGAAGCTGCTGCAGCCGGGCGCCGGCGGTGGCGCGCCGGGGGACCTGTCGCCGCTGCTCGAGGAGGGCCGCGCGCTCGCGCGTGTGCGCCATCCCAACGTGGTGGCGCTGCACGGGGTCGAGACGCACGACGGGCGCGTGGGCCTGCGGATGGAGTTCGTGCGCGGCGCCACGCTGGAACAGCGCATCGCCGAGCGCGGCGCGCTGCCCGCCGACGAAGCCGCGCGGCTGGGCGTCGACCTGGCGCGCGCGCTCGCGGCCGTGCACGCGGCGGGGCTCGTGCACCGAGACGTGAAGCCCGCGAACGTGGTGATCGAGGCGAGCGGGCGGCTCGTGCTGACCGACTTCGGGCTGGGCCAGCGGCGGTTCCTCGCCGCGAACGACACCGCGCGCGTCACGGGCACGCCGCTGTTCATGCCGCCCGAGCGCCTGCGCGGCGAGACCGCCACCGAGCGCGGCGACCTCTACGGAGCGGGCGTCACGCTGTGGTGCGCGCTGGCCGGCCGCCACCCGTTCGAGGCCGGCACGCTCGCCGAACTGAAGGCCGCGACCGAGTCCGGCCCCCGCCCCACGCTGCGCGAGATCCGCCCCGACCTGCCGCCGACCCTGCTGGCCGTGGTCGAACGCGCCATGGCGCCGCGCGCCGAAGACCGCTTCGCGAGCGCGGCGGCGATGGCCGAAGCGCTCGAGGCGAAGCCCGCGGCCGCGACGGGCGCCACGCCGCGCGCGCGCTCCGGACGCCCCGGGATGTCGCTCGCGATCGCCGCCGTGCTCGGCGTGGCGGCGATCGGCGCGTGGTTCGCGACCCGGCCGCGCCCCGTGGCCGTGGTGCCGGCCGCACCGGTCTCGCCCGCGTCGCCGGCCGCCGATGCGGGCCAGGCGCCCTACTCGGTGGAAGCCACGCTCGTGCGTCACCCGCAGCCGAGCGGCCCGCGCCGAACGGCGACCGCGTGCGCCCCGGCGACCGGCTGTCGCTCGAGTTCCACGCCACGCGCCCGGCGTACGTCTACGTGCTCAACGAGGACGAGCGCGGCGAGAGCTTCCTGCTGTTCCCGCAGCCGATGTTCGACCAGGCGAACCCGCTGCCCGCCTCCGCGACGGTCGCGCTGCCCGGCCCGATCGGCGGCGCCGAGAACGCGTGGACGGTGACGAGCCGCGGCGGCCGCGAGCACTTCCTGGTGGTCGCGAGCCCGGAGCTCGTGTCGAGCTCGAAGCCGACAACTACGCGATTGCTGGCGGCGAACCCGGTCGCCTGCGCAGTATGCTGCCGTTCCTCCCGCGACCGTCGAACGCCTGCGTGGCGTGGGCGGCGTCGCGCCCGTGCCGGGCAGCGATGCACCGAAGCGGGCGGGCACCTTCGACCGGTTCCGCGCGCTCGCCGATCGCGAGTCCGACGTGCACGGCACGTGGGTCCGGCAGATCACCCTGGAGAATCCATTACGGTGAATCGCCTTCTTCGCGCCGCCGTCGTCGTGCCGCTGACGCTCGGGATCGCCCTCGTGTGCACACCGGGCGCGCGCGCCGAACCGAAGGACGACCTGCGCGAAGCGAAGCAGTTCGCCGCCGCCGGGCGCTGGAGCGCCGCCGAGAGCCTGGCCACGTCGGCCCTGCGCCAGTTCGAGGGCCGCACGCGCGTGGACTCGCTGCAGCTGGCCGACGCGCTCGCCCGCGTGGCCGAGGCGCGACTGAACCAGCGCCGCCTTCGCGACTCGACCGCGGCACGGTGCGCGGTGCGCGCGATCGGCATCCGCGCCCGGCGCCTGCGCGGCCCCGACCGCGAGCAGGTCGCGCTCGAGATGCTCGCGGCGCGCATCCTGAACTCGTCCAACCGCTCGGCCGAGGCCCTCCCGTTCGCGCGCGACGCGATCGCGCACGGGCGCTCGCTCGGCGCGCCGGCCGAGTCGCTCACGGCGGAGGCCTTCGCGATCCACGGGCGCGCGTCCCTGGCGCTGTCGCGCTGGCCGGAGTCCGCCGCCGCGTTCGACTCCGCGGTCGCGATCGAGAGCCGCCGCCCCGGCTGCGACAGCACCGTGATCGCCTCGTTCCTCACGGACCAGGGCGCCACGCTCCAGGATGCCGCTCAGCCGCAGCGCGCGCGGGACGTGCTCACGCGCGCGATCGGCCTGCTCGAGCGGGCCCCGACCCCGCGCCCGCAGATCCTGGCCATCGCCTACGGCAACCTCGCCGGGCTCGAACGGCAGGCCGGACGGCTCGCGGACGCGGTGGAGCTGTCCCGCCGCTCGTACGAGATCCAGCGGCGGGCGTACGGCGAACGCTCGCTGGTCGTGGCGCAGACGCAGGTGAACCTGGCGTTCCAGCTGATCACGCTCGGCGACGTGGCGGGCGCCCAGCCGCTGCTGCAGGCCGCGATCCCGACGCTGATGTCGACACTCGGGCGGACCCATCGCTACGTGGTGCGCGCACGCACGACGCACGCGAACTCCAGCCTGCTCCTGGGCGACACGCTGGCGGCCACGGCGCAGCTCGACACGGTGGACGCGCTCTACGCCGGCGCCTCGCCGCCGCCGCCGGGCGAGCACGCGTACGCACTGACGCTGCGGGCCGGGCTGCTCGCGGCTCGCGGCCGCACCACCGAGGCGCGCGCGGCGTACGCCCGCGTGCTCGACACCATGAACGAGGCCACCGACCCGTCCGGCGCGAAGCGGGCCGACATCTACTCCGTGATGCTGGAGACGTTCCGCACGCCGGCCGACACGGCGGCATTCGATTCGGCGGCGGCCGCCGTGGCGCTCGTCGAGCGCTCCACCGTGATGAGCGAGACACCCAGCGCGCTGTCGCTGCTGACTGCCCGCGCCGAGGCCGAGCATCGGCATCGGCCGCCCCGGGCGGGCGGGAACGACGCGCTGCTCGCGGAGGCGCGCGCGAGGGAGAACTTCCTGCAGAACGTGCGCGTGCTGCCGGATCGCCGGGCGCTCGGGCTGCAGGCGCGCCTCGCGGAGCCGATGGACCTGCTCGTGGGCTGGTCGGCCGGGCGCGGTGCGACCGACGTCGCGATCGCGCGGGGACTGGCCTGCGCGCTGGCGCTGGGCCGCGCGCGCCGAAGTCGCCGAGCGCCGGCCGCCGCTCGGCGCGGTGATCGACAGCGCGCAGGGTGCGCCTGCACGACGAGCGGGTCGCGGCGCAGCGCGCGTACGCCGAGCGGGTGGTGGACGCCGACCCCGGGCCGGCCGGGCACGAGGCGCTGCAGGCATCGCGCGTGGAGGCCGAGGAGGCCGAGCGACGCTGGCGCCGCGTCGCGCCGTCGAGTGGCGCACCCGACTCCGTGACGCTCGCCGGCGTGCTCGCGCACCTGGCGCCGGGCGAAGCGCTCGTCGCGTTCGCGGAGTACGGCGAAGACGAATCCGACACGCGGCTCGCCGCGTTCGTGGCCACCGCGCGCCGGCCCGCGCCCGTGCGCATCGAGCTGGGGCCGACCGAATCCCTGCGCGCGATCGTCGAGGCCTGGCGCGCGCATCTGTCGGTGTCGCCACGGCAGGACCCGCGCGGCATCGCCGCCGCCGAACGGGAGGCCCGCCGTGCGGGCGAGCTCGTGCGCGCCCGCGTGTGGGACCCGGTCCGGCGGGCCGCGGGCGAGGCCTCCGTGCTGCACGTGGTCGGCGACGGGCCGGTGGCCGACCTGCCGTGGCTGGCGCTGCCCGAGCCCGGCGGTCGCTGGCTCGCCGAGTCCGCGGTGCAGGTGCACGAGCTCGGCGCGGAGCGCGAACTGCTGCACGCGCCCGCCCCGCCCGGCAGCGGCCTGCTGGCCGTGGGCGATCCGGACTTCGGCATGGCGCCCGGCGCGCCGGGCGCCGCGGCCCCGCTGGCGCTGGCGAAGCGGTCGAACGCGCCGTGCGAGCGCACGCGCCCGTTCACGCTCGCGCCGCTGCCGGCAGCGCGCGAGGAAGCGCGCGGGATCGCGTCCACGTGGCCACGCCGCGAGGGCGCGGCGCGCACGCTGCTGGGCGCCGAGGCCACCGAGGAAGCGTTCCTGCGCGAGGCCCCGGGACGGCTGGTGCTGCACGTGGCCACGCACGGCGTGGTGGTGGAGGACTCGTGCGCGGGCGCGCCCGCCGGCTCGCGCGGCGTGGGTGGCGTGCAGGCGCTGGGCTCCACGGGGCGCTCCACGCCGCGCGCCAGGCCGGAGCGCACGAAGGCCGAGGCGCCGCCACCGGCACCGAAGCCCGCGAAGCCCCGCCAGGTGTGGCTCGCGTTCGCCGGCGCCGGCGCGAGCACGCCGGCCGACAGCGCGAGCGACGGCCTGCTGACCGCCGAGGAGGTGTCGACGCTCGACCTGCGCGGCACGGACTGGGTCGTGCTCTCGGCCTGCCACTCGGCCGCCGGCGAAGCGTGGCCGCACGAAGGGGCACTCGGCATGCGACGCGCGTTCCAGATGGCGGGCGCGCGATCGGTGTTCGCGAGCCAGTGGTCGGTCGACGATGCCGCCACGCGCGAGTGGATGGCCGCGCTCTACGCGGCCCGCGCCGCCGGCACCGCGGGCGCGTCGGAGGCCGCGCGCGAGGCGTGCCGTTCGGTGCTCGACGCGCGCCGGCGGGACGGGCGCTCCACGCACCCGTTCTACTGGGCGGCGTTCACCGCCAGCGGCGTGTCATCGCCGCGGGCCGGCCTCGCCGCGAGGCCGCGGGGAATTTCGCGCTGGTGGAGGCGTGCACGGCTTCGTAGGGTGGCCCTCCGTCCGGAGGCCCCCTCACCGTGTTCGCCCAGCCGTCCCCGCCCGTCCGCCTCGCCGCCCGCCTCGCGCGCGGGTGTCGCGTCGCCGCGGCGTGGCTCGCCCTGGCGCTGCCGGCGGTCGCCCGCGCCGACGGACCGCCGCCCGCCGCGTGGGACTCGCTCGCCACCGCGCGCGCCACGCGCGACTGGGCGACGATGCTGCGGCTGGGCGAGCGGCTGACGAGCGCGATCGAGGCGCGGACTCCCGTCGACTCGGCCCGACTCGCCACGTCGCTCTCGGCGGTGGCCGACGCACACTGGGCGCGGCGCGCGGGACGCGACGACCGCGGCCTCGCCGCCGCGATGCGCGCCGGCGCGATCCTCGCCCGCATCGCTCCCGCCAGCCGCGAGCGGACGCGGCTCGGCCTGCTCGCCGCGGGCCTCCTGGCCGAGAGCGGCCGCAACGACAGCGGCCTCGTGGTGCTGGACGCCACGCCCGCGGCGCCCGCCGGCGACTCGCTCGAGGCGGAGGCGCACTTCTGGCGCGGACGCCTGCGCGTCGGAGCAGGCGCCCGCGCCGAGTCCGTCGCCGAGATCGAGCGCGCGCTCCGGCTGCACGCCGCGCGACTCGGCCCCGCGCACCCGCGCGTCGCGGAGATGCTGCTGACACTGGCCACGCAGAACCTCGCCGCCGGCGAGTACGACTCGGCCCAGGCGCAGCTCGAACGGTCGCGCCGCGCGCTGGAGCGCGACCCGGACATCCACGCACGGCTGCTGGGGCAGGTCTACACGCAGCGTTCCGTGCTCGAGCGCAATCGCGGCGACCTCGCGCAGTCGGTGGACTGGGCGCGGCGCGCGCTGCAGGTGACGCGACGGGCCGAGGGCGACTCCTCGCTGGCGGTGGCGCGCGTGCACAGCGCGCTCGGCCTTCGCTACCTGCTCGTGAACGACCCGGCGTCCAGCCAGCGCGAGTGGCTGCAGGCGATCCCGCTGCTCGTGCGCCACGTCGGCCCGAAGCACTTCGTGACCGTGAACAACGCGGTGTACCTGGCGAACACGTACGTGCTGCTGGGCGACACCACGCGCACGCTGGCGCTCTACGACTCGCTCGAGGCGGCGATCGCGGACGAGCCCGACCGCCACGCGTGGAACCTGTCGTTCATCGCCACGCAGCGCAGCGAGATCCTGCTCGCGCGCAACCGGCGCGACGAGGCACGCGCCATGGCGGTGCGGGCGTACGAGCTGGTGCCGAAGGGCCAGGACGCACGCGGCACGGCGCGCGCCGAAACGTTCGTGGCGATGCTGAACGCCGCGCACGGTTCGGGCGACCGCGCGTGGGTCGACAGCCTGGGCGGCGCCTACGAGCGGCTGGCCGACTCCACCGGGCTGCGCCGGAACTCGGTGCATCGCAGCGTGCTCGAAGCGCGGGCGGCCGCCGAGGCGCGGGTGGGCGCGTACGCCGCCGCGTGGGCGCACGCCGACGAGTGCGACCGGCTCGGGCGGGCGCGGCTGCTCTCCGACGTCCGCGCGCTGCCCGAGTCGCAGGCGCTCGGGCTGTCGAGCCGCTTCGGCACGTCGCTCGAAACGCTCACGTGGCTCGCGGTGCAGGATCCCGCGACGCACGCCGAAGCCGCGTGGGACCACCTCGTGCGCTGGCGCGGGCTGGTGCGGGACGAGATGGCGCGCCTGCGCCCGGCCCGGGCCGCGAGCCCGGCGGCGCTGTCGCGACAGCAGGAATGGGCGGCGGCGCAGCGGCGCGTGGCCCAGTTGCTGGTGGCGGGCTTCGCCGAGCGCGAGGACGCGTCGTCGCGCGAGGCGCTCGCCGCCGCACGCCTCGCGGCCGAGGAGGCCGAGCGCCGGTACGTGCGCGATTCGGGCCGCGCGGCCACGCCGCCGGCGGATTCGCTCTCGCTCGCCGAGGTGCGCGCCGCGCTCGGAGCCGACGAGGCGCTGGTGTCGTTCGCCGTGGCGCGCGCGGGCCGCGGCTTCGAGCGGCTGGTGGTGTTCGTCGCGACGGGCGCTTCGAAGCCCGTGCAACTCGTGGACCTCGGTCCGCCCGCCCCGGTGCGCGACGCCGTCGAACGCTGGCGACGGCTGCTCGCGCGCAGTCCGCTCTCCGGAGCGGCCGAGGCCACGTGCCGGCGCGCGGGCGAGGACGTGCGCCGCCGCGTGTGGGACCCGCTCGCCGCTTCGCTCGCCGGCGCCGCCCGCGTGGCCCTGGTGGGCGACGAACCCGTGACGACCCTGCCGTGGCTGGCGCTGCCGGTGGGGACACGCGGCTACCTCGCCGAGCAGTCGCCCGCGATCCGCGTGCTGCAGGCCGAGCGCGACCGGCTGCTCGAACCGAGCGAGGTGTCGAACGGCGCGCTGCTCGCGATCGGCGACCCCGACTTCCTCGCGGCGCCGCGGGCGGATTCGGCGAGCGCCCCGCACGACGGCACGGCGCTGCGCGGCGGCCGGGACGGGGCGCGGCGCTCCGGGCACTGGGCGCGTCTGCCCGCCGCCGCCGCCGAGGTGAACGCGCTCGCGCTGGCGTGGCGCGGGCACGGCGGCACGGCGCTGGTGCTCACGGGCGACGAGGCGACGGAGGCGGCGTTCAAGCGCGAGGCCCCGGGCCGGCTCGTGCTGCACCTGGCGACGCACGGCGTGGTGCTGGCGGACACCATGCTCGCGGGCGCGCCCGGCACGCGCGGCGTGGGCGGCGTCATGCCGCTCGCCGCACCCTCCGCACGCGCCGCGCGCCGGCCGGCGGCATCCGCCACGGCGCCGGTCGTCACGACGCCGGAGCCGACGGATGCGCGCTTCGGGCGCCGCGTGCTGCTCGCGCTCGCGGGTGCGGCGCGGCGCTCCGACGCGAGTCCCGACGAGAACGAGGGCTGGCTGACGGTGGAGGAGGTGCTCACGCTCGACCTGCGCACCGTCGACTGGGTGGTGCTGTCGGCGTGCCACTCGGGCGAGGGCACCGCCTGGCCGCGCGAAGGCGCGCTCGGCATGGGGCGTGCGTTCCACCTCGCGGGCGCGCACGCCGTGATCGCGAGCCAGTGGGCCGTGGAGGACCGCTCGACGCGCGAGTGGATGCAGGCGCTGTACGACGCGCGCTTCGCGGGCTCGGATCACGCGTCCGACGCCGTGCGTGCCGCGTGCCGCGCGGTGCTCGCGGAGCGCCGGCGGCACGGCCGCTCCACGCACCCGTTCTACTGGGCGGCGTTCACGGCCAGCGGCGAGTGACCGCCCGCGTCAGGCGTGCGCGGCGAGCAGGCCGTCGATGCGCGCGCGCGTGGCGGGCCACTCCTCGGCGATCACGCTGAAGTACACGCTGTCGCGCAGCGTGCCGTCCTCGTTGACCATGTGCCGCCGCAGCGTGCCTTCCTCGACGAAGCCCAGCCGCCGCATCGCGTTCTTCGAGCGCTCGTTGAGCGCGCTGGTCTTGAGCTCGACGCGGTTCAGGCCCCACGTGCCGAACGCGTGGTCGAGCATCAGCCGCTTCGCCTCGGTGTTCACGGCCGTGCGCCGGAACTCGGCGCCCACCCAGGTCCAGCCGATCTCGGCGCGACGGTGCTCCGGCACGATGCTGCCGAAGCGCGTGGAGCCCGCGACGCGCCCGCTCGCGCGGTGCACGTGCACGAACGGCAGCGCGAGCCCGTGTGCCAGCTCGTGGGCGGCGCGTTCGAGGTAGCGGCGCAGGTCGGCTTCGCTGCCGATCCGGCTCGACGTCCATCGCCACAGGTCGGCCTCGAGTCCGATCGCGAGCAGGCCCGGCCAGTGCCGCTCCAGGTCCAGCGTTTCGAGCCGCACGTGGCGGCCTTCGAGCGTGACGGGTTCGATGCGCATGCGGCGCAACATCGGGCGCGGACGCGCGCGCGTCAATCGAACGACGTTCGGCGCGTCAGCCCCGCGCGACGGGCGGCCGGTCGCCGACGGCGGCCGGGTGCGACGACGACGCCCGGGCCTCCCCCGCGCCGTGGTCGCGTTCGGCGCTCGCCATCAGCCGCAGCGCGACGTAGCCCAGCACGAGCCCGACGCCGTAGACGAGCGTGACCGCGACGGGCTTGGGGTGCGCGGCGGGATCGACCGCACCCGCCACGAGCGAGCCGAGGCGGCCGAGCGGGTCGGCGACCACGTCCCAGCTGTTCCAGCGCAGGAAGCGGCCCAGGTAGATGCCGAATCCCGAGAGCGTCAGCGACACCACCACCACGATCCACGCGATCGCCGCCCCGAAGCGGTCGCGCACCACGCGCTGCACTTCGGCCGTGGACGCGTAGCCCAGCAGCAGCCCGGTGCCGGCGAAGCTCGTGAAGAGCGCGATGTCGAACCACAGCGGCGCGCCGACACGCGCGTGCAGGTGGATGAAGTCGGTCACGATGTAGGGCGCGTTCGGCAGGAACAGCAGCCACGCGAGGAACCAGCCGGCCTGCGACAGCGCGTGCGAACGCCGTCGCGCCGCGCGGCCGAGGAACGTGCTCGCCACCGCCGGCACGGCGGCCAGCACCAGGTTCCACGCCAGGAACAGGAACGCGGGGTGGCCGGCCCACACCCAGCGCGCCACCAGCAGCAGGGCGCACCACGAGGGCAGCAGCGCGAGGACGGCGAGTTGGCGGAGTTCGCGGGTCATGGGGGTTCGCGGACGCGGGGAGTGGCCTCTCCGGGCGCGCGGGTGAGGCATGTTACCGCGTCGCGAGCGCGCGGGTTCCGGGGCATCCGCCCCGGCGCGGCGCCCGGCGGCCCCCGCGCGGCGGCCCGTCCACGTTTCGTCCGGCCGGCGTGCGGTCCGCGTCACCTCCGGGCCGGCTGCCGCCCGTTCCGGCCGCCGCGCGTGATCCCCGGCGGGCCCGGTTCGCGCTCTTGGATCTACGGGAACCCCACGCCGGGGCCCGGACGCCCTCACCCCGGAGCCTCTCTCGCCATGTCTCTCCCCACGATGCTTCGATCCCGGCGGCGCCTCTTCGCGGGCGCCGCACTCGCGCTCGTCCTCGCGCTGGCCGCCGGACCCGCGTTCGCCGTCCCCGGCGACGAGAACTGGGACGACCGCTTCGGCCTGCCCGGCCCGGACTCGCCCGTGGACGCCATCGCGGACTGGAACGGCCAGCTGGTGGTCGGCGGCGTCTTCTCGCACACCGAGGCGCGGCCCATGCGCTTCGTGGCGGCCTACGACGGCGTTCACTGGAACGCGCTCGGCGCGGGACTCAACGGCCCGGTCCGCTCGCTCGCCGTGGTGGACGGCACGCTGTACGCCGCCGGCTACTTCGACTCCTCGGGCACCACGTACACGGGCGGTCTCGCCCGCTGGAACGGCAGCTCCTGGTCGAGCGTGGGCGGGTGGTACACGGGGGGCGACGTGCGGCTGGTCGCCGACGGCCACTCGCTGCTCGTGCTCGGTTACTTCGACGAGGTGGGTCCCGCGTCGATCTACTCGCCGCGGGTCGCGCGCTGGGACGGCGTCACGTGGCACGGGATGGGCTCCTGCCCGATCTCGCAAGCCGCGACGTGCGCGGCGCGCGTGGGCGACACGCTGTACGTGGGCGGCGAGAGTTCGGGCAGCGGCTTCGACAGCCCGCTCGCCGCGTGGGACGGCAGCGACTGGACCTCGGTGCCGGGCATCGACGAGCCGGGCGGCCCCGCTGCCGCGATCACGTCGCTCGTCGGCATCGGCGGCACGCTGTACGCCGCGGGCAACTTCCTGTCGCTCGAGGGGGCGACCGTGCCGGCGAAGTTCCTGGGCGCGTGGGACGGCACGGCGTGGTCGGCGCCCGGCGCGGGCCAGATCGACGACGCGACGCACGTCGCCGGCCTGCTCGCGGACGGCGCCGGGCTGCTGGTGGCCGGTGACTTCTACGCGAACGCCCCGGGCCTCGCGCGCTGGGACGGCGCGTCGTGGTCGCCGGGCCCGCCGTCGCAGTTCGTCACGCAGGGGTTCGTCTACGGGCTCGGGCGCTGGCAGGGCCATCTCGTGTCGTACGGTGGCTTCGCGCGGTCGTTCGACGAGACCACGTTCCAGGCCGTCGGCACCTCGAACGTGGCGTGGCACGACGGCAGCCGGTGGCGCCCGTGCGGCGTCGGGCACGGGCTCGGTCCCGGCGAGTTCGACATGCGCGTGATGGATCTCTGGACGTACGGCGGGCAGCTGGTCGCGACCGGGTCGTTCTACTCGTCGCCGGACGGCACGCTCTCGCACGTCGCCGCGTGGGACGGCTCGCGGTGGACGGGGATCGGCGGACTGCAGGAGACGTTCGGCGGCTACGGCAACGCGCTCACGACCTGGAACAACCAGCTGGTCGTGGGCGGCCGGTTCACGTCGGCGGGCGGTGTCCCGTGCCGGAACGTGGCGACCTGGAACGGCACGTCGTGGAGCGCGCTCGGCGGCGGCATGAACGGCAACAGCGTCGAAGCGCTCGCGACGGTCGGCACCACGCTCGTGGCGGCCGGCATGTACGGGCTCGGCAACGACGTGACGACGAACGCGCCGCTCGGCTGGCTCGCGCGCTGGAACGGCACGAGCTGGGTGCCCATGGCGAACGTCACCGCGCGCGGCACGTCGATGCCCACCGTGTGCCTGGCGGTGTGGAACGGCAAGCTCGTGTACGGCGGCTGGTTCACCGCGGTCGACGGCGTGAGCGCGAGCAACATCGCCGCGTGGGACGGCTCGCAATGGTCCGCGCTCGGCGACGGGCTCGACTGGGCGCCGGCCGCGATCGGGGTGCACGGCGGCGAGCTGTACGCGTCCGGCGGATTCACGCACAGCGGCGCCACGGCGCTGCCGCGCATCGCGCGCTGGACCGGCAGCGCGTGGGTGCCCGTGGGCACGGGGCTCGACTTCATCGCGTACGCGCTCGCGTCGTTCGAGGGCAAGCTGTTCGCCGCGGGCAGCTTCTCCGCGGCGGGCGGATCGCCGGCCGCCGGCATCGCGTCGTGGAACGGCAGCACGTGGTCGGCGCTCGGCAGCGGGCTCGGTGGCGGGTTCGCGTACGCGAACGCGCTGCAGCCGTTCTCGAACGCGCTGTGGGTGGGCGGCCCGTTCTCGCAGGCGGGCGGCAAGCTCTCGTTCGGCGTCGCGCGCTGGACGTCGACGCCCACCGCCGCCGTCGAACCGGGCCCGGCGGCGAGCGGGCTGCGCGGGGTGACGCTGTCCGCGGCGTGGCCGAACCCGGCGCGTGGACGCGCGTCGGTGGCGTTCCGCCTGGCCGAGGGAACGAGCGTGGACGCTGCGGTGTACGACGCGAGTGGCCGGCGCGTGCGGACACTGGCGCGCGCGACCTTCGATGCCGGTGCGCACACGCTGACGTGGGACGGTCGCGACGCTTCGAACCTCGCGGCCAGCCCCGGACTCTACTGGGTGCGCGTCGTCACGCCCGGGGGGAGTGCGAGCACGAAGGTGGCCGTGGTGCGCTGACCACGAGCGAAGCGAAACGCCCGCGCGACGAGAACGGTCGCGCGGGCGTCTTCTTTGGTGTCGACGTGAGCCGACACCGTGCGGCGCTTCAGTCCGGCGCCAGCCGCACGATCCGCGTGGTGACGGTCGCCGCGGCGCCCTGCAGCCGCGCGAAGTAGAGCCCGGGCGCCGCCGGCTCGCCGCGGTCGTCGCGCCCGTCCCCCGGCACGCGATGCGTGCCGGCCGGCCGCTCGCCCGCGAACAGGCGGCGCACGGTGCCGCCGCGCACGTCGAGCACGTCGAGCGACACGCGCGCCGCCGCAGGCAGCGTGAACGCGAGCACGTG
>JBGAMH010000350.1:0-3187 GCA_044223135.1 Candidatus Eiseniibacteriota bacterium
CGGCTCCGCGCGCGAGTGCCGCGCCGGCCGCGCCCGCCGCGCCGCAGGCACCCGCACGCGCCGCGGCGCCGGTCCTGCGCCCGAGCGCCGCGCCCGCCGCGGTGGCCGAGGCGCTCGATCCGGTGATCGAGGCCGCCGACGAGTCGCAGTGGAAGCAGACGATCGGCCTCGTGAACGGGCGCAAGCGGATGCTGGGCGCGTTCCTCGAGGAGAGCCTCTACCAGGGCCTCGCCGGCGACACGCTGGTGCTGGCGATGGACGACCTGCACCGCGCGGTGGTCGACGTGGCCGAGCACCACGCGCTCGTGTGCGAAGAACTCCGGCGCGTGTTCGGCCGGCCGCTGGGGCTGCGGTGCGTACCGCTGCCCGACGGGGCCGCGCCCAGGCGCCTCACCGTGGACGACGTCAAGCCGATGATCGACCGCGCCATCCAGATGTTCGATGGCGAGGTCATGGACCGCAGGGATCGCGGAGGAGATCGCAGCTGATGATGAAGAGCTTCGGCGACATGATGAAGCAGGCGCAGAAGGTGCAGAAGCAGATGACCGAGCTGCAGGGCAAGCTGGCCGAGGAGCGCTACTCCGGCAGCTCCGGCGGCGGCATGGTGCAGGTGGTCGTCGACGGCAAGCAGATGCTGAAGGAGCTCAAGATCAGCCCCGAGGCGCTCAAGGAAGGCGACGCGTCGCTGCTCGAAGACCTCATCATCACGGCGATCGGCGAGGCGCAGAAGACGTCCTCGGAGAAGATGACCGAGGCCTACGCGAAGCTCACCGGCGGCTTCAACCTGCCGTTCTGAGCCCGGACGCCCCCCACTCGTGTACAGCTCCAAGTACCTCGAGCTGCTGATCGAGGAGCTGGTCAAGCTCCCGAGCATCGGCCAGAAGAGCGCGCAACGCCTGGCGCTGCACCTGCTGCGCGTGCCCAAAGAGGACGCGCTGCGGCTGGCCGAGGCGATCCGTGCCGTGCGCGAGCGCGTGGGCTTCTGCAGCGTGTGCGGCAACTTCAGCGAGGAAGATCCGTGTCGCGTGTGCAGCGATCCGCAGCGCGACGGTAGCGTGGTGTGCGTGGTGGAACAGCCGGGTGACGTGCTCGCGTTCGAGCGCACCGGCCAGTTCCGCGGGCGCTACCACGTGCTCGGCGGGGCGCTGAACCCGCTCGAGGGCACGAGCCCCGACCAGCTGCGCATCCGCGAGCTGCTCGAGCGGCTGCGCCCGCACGGCGCGGAGCCGTCGAGCCCGCACGCCGAGGTGCGCGAGGTGATCCTGGCCACGAACCCGAACGTGGCGGGCGAGGCGACGGCGCTGTACCTGGGCAAGCTGCTGGGGCCGCTGGGCGTGAAGGTGACGCGCATCGCCCGCGGCGTGCCCATGGGGAGCGACCTCGAGTACTCCGACCTGGTCACGCTCGCGCGCGCGCTGGAAGGGCGCCGCGAAGTCGAGTAGCCGCCCGCGGGCGCCGCCATGCTCGACACCTTCTTCTCGTTCGCGATCCCGCTGCTGGTGGCGTTGAACGGATTCTTCGTCGCCATCGAGTTCGCCCTGGTGACGGTGCGCTGGACGCGGATCGAGCAGCTGGTGGAGCAGAACGTGCTCGGTTCGAAGACCGCGCAGCGCACGGTGGAGAACCTGCAGGACTCGCTCGCGGCTTGCCAGCTGGGCATCACGTTCACGAGCCTCGCGCTGGGCTGGGTGGGCGAGCCGGCGCTGGAGCACATGCTGGAACCGTTCTTCCTGTCGCTGCCCACGCCGTGGGACAAGGCGATCTCGCACGGCATCGCCATCGCGATCGCGTTCCTGATCATCACGTACCTGCACATCGTGCTGGGCGAGCTGGTGCCGCGCGCGATCGCGATCCAGCACGCCGAGCGCACGGTGCTGCTGCTGTCGGGCCCGCTGCTGGCGTTCCGCACCATGACGCGGCCGCTGGTGGCGCTGATGCGGGGATCCGGCGCGCTGTTCACGCGGCTGCTGCGCGTGCCGGAGCCGCGCCCCGAGCAGCAGGTGCACTCGGCCGAGGAGATCGACCTGCTGATCGAGGAGGGGCAGGAGGCCGGCGTGATCCAGCCCGACGAGGCGATCTACGCTCGCCGCGTGTTCGAGCTGTCCGACAAGACCGTGGCCGAGATCATGATCCCGCGCGACAAGGTGATCACGGTGTCGCTGAACGCGTCCGAGGACGAGATCCTCGAGACCGCGCGCGAGACCGCGCACACGCGCTTGCCGGTGTGGGAGGGCTCGCTCGACAACGTGGTGGGCATCGTCAACACCAAGGACCTGTTCCACCTGTTCAGCATGCGCGGGCTGGTGATCCTGATGGACGCGATGTACCCGGCCATGCGCGTGTCCCCCGAACTGGCGATCGGCAAACTGCTGCTGCGCTTCCGCAAGGAGCGCCGCCAGATGGCCGTGGTGCTCGACGGCACGGGACGATTCCTCGGCATCGTGACGCTCGAGGACATCCTCGAGGAGATCGTCGGTGAGATCGAGGACGAGCACGACTGAGTCGCGGGTGCGCGGCGCGGTCGCTGCCACGTTCGCCGCGCTGCTCGCGCTGACGATGGTCGCCGGCTGCGCGCCGAGCGAGCCCCGCCCGGCGCGCGCGAGCTTCGATCCCGACTCGATCGCCGACGCGTTCGCGCGCCCCGCGGCCGCGCTGTTCCTGCCGGGCACCACGCGCGGCGTGCTGATCGGGCCCGACGGCTCGCTGGACGACGGCGCGGTGCGGCTGGCGTTCGGGGACGATGGCGCGGCGCCGCCCGCGCGCATCGCGTTCGAAGAGCGCTGGCGCCCGGTCGCGCACTGGAAGCGCGTGGCGGGCAGCGTGCGGTGGGACTACGAGGCGGTGGCGTTGCCGCACGCGTCGCCGCGCGACAGCGCGATGTGGGTGAGCGTGCTCGCCACCGCCACGAACACGGGCGCCGCTCCGGCGAGGGCGGTGCTGAACGCCGCGCTGAGCGCCCCCGAATCGCGGCAGGCGTTCGTGGCGTTCGATCGGGCGGCGGCCGACTCCGCGCCGGTGTTCGCCTCGCGCGGCGCGACGCTCGTGCACGCGTGGTGCTCGGCGGGCGGCGACGGCGCCGCGGCGCGCTGGGAGCGCACGCTCGCGCCGGGCGCGTCGGCGGCCGTACGCTTCGTCACGAGCACGTACGCCGTGCCCGCAGGCGAACTGCGCGCGTGAGCGGCGAAGC
>JBGAMH010000029.1:0-24976 GCA_044223135.1 Candidatus Eiseniibacteriota bacterium
CGCTGTACGCGCGCGCCGAGTCGCTGGCGGCGAGCGGCCAGCTGCGCGCCGTGGCGGCATGGGAGTGGGCGCGCGAAGCCGAGGACCAGGGTCGCTGGGCCGACGCGCTGCCGGCGTTCCGGACGGCGGCGGTGTTCGCGGGCTCGCGCGGGGAGGAGGCGGCGTTCCGCTGCGGTCTCATGCACTACCTGCTGGGCGCGCCCGATTCGGCGCGCGTGTGGTGGGAGCGGAGCGGCGGCGAGGCGGCGCGCGTCTGGTGGGCGATCTAGCTGCGCGCCACGCAGCGCGCGCAGGCCGACTCGGCGCTGGCGGTGATCGCCCGCGACCCGGGCTACGGCTTCTACCGTGCGTGCGCGCGCGACACGCTGGGGCTGCGCACGTGGCCGGGCGTGGTCGCGTCGGGGCGGTGCGACTCGCTGCCGCCGGCGTCGGGCTGCGGCGTGCTGCGCGCGGCCGAGCGGCTGATCGACGCGGGCTTCACCGACGACGCGATGCTGCTGATGTCGCGCTGGCTCGGCGGCGACGCGCGTGCCGCCGCGGGCCCGCCGAACGCGTCGCAGCAGATCGCGGCGGCGGCGCTGGCCTACCGCGCCGGCCTGCCGCGCGTGGCGAGCACGTGGGTGGATCGCGCGATGCGTGGTGCCACGGGCGGCCCGGACTCGGTCGTGTGGTCGATGGCACCGTGGACGTACCCGCCGGCGTACGAGTCGCTGTTCGAGCAGTACCGCGTGGATTCGCTGGGGCTCGACCCCTACACGCTCATGTCGCTGACGCGGCAGGAGAGTCGCTTCGACCCCCGTGCGCGCTCCAGCAGCAACGCCATGGGCCTGATGCAGCTGCTGCGCAGCACCGCGCGCGACGTCGCGAAGTGGTTCCGCGAGCCGGCGCCCACCGAGGAGACGCTCTACCGCCCCGAGAAGTCGGTGAAGTACGGGACGCGCTACCTGGTGCACCTGGTCACGCGCTTCGACCGCAACGTGGCCGTGGCACTGGCCGCGTACAACGCCGGCCCGGGCAGCATTCCGCCGTTCTGGCGTGAGCTGCTCGCGAAGGGCGGCGACGCGCTGTTCTGCGAGATCGCCTCGAACGCCGACTCGCAGGACTACGCGCGCAAGATCCTCGGCTACCGCCAGGCGTACCGGGAGCTGCAGCCGAGCGCGAAGTGACGCACCGTCGCCCGCACGTTCGCGACTCGAAGCGAGCCCCCTCGGCGGCGCGCGATTCTGCTACGGTTCGCGCCGTGCAGCCCTCCACGTCCAAGGACCCGCTCGAGCCCCTGCGCTCCCCGGAGTGGTTGACCGAGGCCCGGCGCAAGGCGATCCACGTCTCCTTCATCGTGCTGCCGCTGGAACTGCTCCACCAGGTCCTGCCGTGGCCGCGCGGGAAGGGGGAGTTCCGGCTGCTGTTCGTAGCGCTCACCGCCGGCGCGATCCTCGTGGACCTGGTGCGGCTGAACGACCACCGGGTGAAGCGGTTCTTCCGCGAGTTCTTCGGCGAGATGATCCGGGAGCACGAGCAGTTCAGCCTGCTCGGCTCCACGTACCTGCTGCTGGCGGCGCTGCTCGCGATCGAGATCTTCCCGATGCCGATCGCCGCCGCCGCGCTGGGGTTCACCGTGCTCGGGGACGCCTCCGGCGCCCTGGTGGGCCGGGCCTACGGGCGGCACAAGTTCTTCAACAAGTCGCTCGAAGGGGCAGCCGGATGTCTAACGGCCTGCATCATTTGGGGCGCCTACGTGTGGGCATTCGGGGGTGTCAGCCCGGTGGTGCTGCTGAGCGGGGCGCTGGTCGCAAGTCTGGTCGAAATGCTGCCGATACCGCTCGACGACAACCTCGGCATCACCCTGATCGCCGGCTACGCCATGAAGCTGCTCGCGGGCGCCTGACCCCGGGACGTGGCGGCCGGTGCTGGAGGACCGCACCGCATGAGCCCCCGTCCCGTGCCGCAGCCGGGTTCCGGACCCGACGTCGAGATCGCCCGCCGCATGGCCCGCGAGGGGCAGTTCGACCTGGCCATCCGCTGGCTCGACCGCGCGATCGCCGAGGCCGAAGGCCCCGACGGTCGCACGCGCTGCATCACCACGCTCGGCGAGGTGTCCGCCATGGCGGAACAGGCGGGTGAGCTGGACTTCGCGCATCGCGCCGTGAGTCGCGCCTGCGAGGGCGCCCCGGAGTGGGCCGACCTGCAGCTGCGCCGCGGGCGCCTGTTGAGCGCGCTCGGGCGCCGGGCCGAAGCCCGCGCCGCGCTCGACCGTGCGCTGCAGCTGAACCCGCGCTACCGCGCCGCGCGCGTCGAACGCGCGTTGCTCGACGCGCGCGAGGGCCGCATCGCGGAGGCCGCCGACACGATGCAGGTGCTGGCCAGCGAGATGCCCGTGGCCGAACCCGCCGCACTGCAGCAGGGCCTGCGCGCGCTGAGCGAGGCCGAGTTCGAGAGTGCCTCCGCGTTGTTGCGCCGGGCGCTCGCCGACCAGGACCCGCGCCTCACGGCGCAGTTGCAGCAGTACCAGGACCTGATCGGGCGCGACGAGCCCGTGCTGGCGCTGCAGGTGCTGCGCGGCGCGGTGAGTTCGAGCCCGGGCTACCCCGACCTGCACCTGATGCTGGGCGTGCAGGAGCTGCACATGGGCGCGATCGACGACGCGATCGAGTCGTTCACGCGCGCGCTGGAACTCAATCCCGACTACCACGCGGCGCGCGTGCAGCTCGCGCTCGCGCTGGACGCGCTCGGGGACAGCGACGAGGCGGTGGCCCAGGTGCTGCTGGTGCTCGAGGGCGAGCCCGAGCACGCCGAGGCGGCCGAGCTTCATGCGCTCTGGTCCGGTCGCCGTCGAGGAAATCGCACGCCTTCGTCCGTGATGCGCAAAGTCTCTTGACCGTCGGCGTCGACGGGGAGCAACCTGCCACTCGGAGTTCGGGCCACGATCCATCGATTGCCTGCAGGGAGGACCACTCCATGGCGCGTGGCACCGTCAAGTGGTTCAGTGACAGCAAGGGCTACGGCTTCATCCAGCAGTCCGAGGAAGGTGGGGACACCGAAGTCTTCGTCCACCATTCGGCCATCGAGGGCAGAGGCTTCAGGACCCTGCACGAAGGTGACCAGGTGGAGTTCGATCTCATCAGCGGCGCGCGAGGCGCCGAAGCCAGTCACGTCAACAGAGTCTGAAGAGCCTCATTCACGCCCGAACTCCGGCGACCCGGTGTGCATCGCGCACCGGGTCGCGTCCATTCCGGGCGCACGTCCCGCCGCGATCGCACGACATCGGTGGGACGCTGCCCGTTGACGCGCGGAAGCCGTAGCGCACGGCGCCGGTGTCCACCTCGGGGGGCGCCGGCGGCCGAAGTCCGGCCGCGGGCCCGGCCGGCCGGCCCCCCCCTCGCGTGCGCACGCGCGGGGGCGCGGGTGGCAACCGGCGGGCCGAAGCCGTTTCGATCCGAAACGGGAATCCGCGCATCGGAGGGTCCTCGAACCGCCGTTTGGCGTCCCACCGAGGCAGACACTATTCTCCCGCCCATGTTCGAATCCCTTCTGAAGTCCATCTTCGGCTCCAAGCACGATCGAGAAGTGAAGCGCGTCCTGCCCATCGTGGAGGAGATCAACCGCCTCTACGAGGAGTGGCACGGGCTTTCGGACGACCAGCTCCGGGCCAAGACCCTCGAATTCAAGGAGCGCCTGAAGGGCGGCCAGGACAGCCTGGACGACCTGCTGCCGGAGGCGTTCGCGGCGGTCAAGCAGGCCTGCAAGCGGCTGTGCGGCCGCACGTGGGACGTGGTCGGCATCCCCCTGACCTGGGAAATGGTGCCGTACGACGTCCAGTTGATCGGCGGCATCATGCTCCACGAGGGCAAGATCGCCGAGATGGCCACGGGCGAGGGCAAGACCCTCGTGGCCACGCTGCCGCTCTACCTGAACGCCCTGACGGGCGAGGGCGCCCACCTGGTCACGGTGAACGACTACCTGGCCCGCCGCGACAGCGAGTGGATGGGCGAGGTGTTCCGGTTCCTGGGCCTGACCGTCGGCTGCATCCAGAGCCAGATGGACCCGCCCACGCGCCGGGTGCAGTACGAGAGCGACATCACGTACGGCACGAACAACGAGTTCGGCTTCGACTACCTGCGCGACAACATGGCCGTGCGCCCCGAGCACCGGGTGCAGCGCCAGTTCTCGTACGCGATCGTCGACGAAGTGGACTCCGTGCTGATCGACGAGGCGCGGACGCCGCTCATCATCTCGGGTCCGGTCGAGCACAGCGAACAGGCGTTCGACGAGCTGAAGCCCTACGTCGAGCGCATCGTGCGCGCGCAGCAGCAGTGGGTGGCCAGGGAGATGTCGGAGGCCGAGGCGCTGCTGCAGCAGAAGGACCAGTCCGAGGAACTCGGCATCGCGCTGCTCAAGGTCCAGCGCGCGGCGCCCAAGCACAAGCGCTTCATGAAGCTGCTCAGTGACCAGCCCGGCCTGAAGCAGCTCATCAACAAGACGGAGCTCGACTACCTGCGCGACAAGCGCATGCACGAGCTGGACGACGAGCTGCTGTTCACGGTGGACGAGAAGTCGCGCAACGTCGACCTGCTGGAGAAGGGCCGCGCGGTGATGTCGCCGCAGGACCCCGACCAGTTCGTGGTGCCCGACCTGGCCGGCCAGCTGTCCGAGCTCGAGGGCCGCGAGGACATGCCGCCGGAGCAGCGCATCGTGGAGCGCGAGCGCATCTACCGCTCGTACGCGGCCAAGAACGAGCGCATTCACAGCATCTCGGCGCTGCTCAAGGCCTACATGATGTACGAGAAGGACGTCGAGTACGTGGTGCAGGACGGCAAGGTGCTCATCGTGGACGAGTTCACGGGACGCCTGATGCCCGGGCGCCGGTACTCGGACGGCCTGCACCAGGCGATCGAGGCGAAGGAAGGCGTGCGCGTGGAGGGCGAGACGCAGACGCTCGCCACGATCACGCTGCAGAACTTCTTCCGCATGTACAAGAAGCTGGCCGGCATGACCGGCACGGCCGAGACGGAAGCCGGCGAGTTCTGGCAGATCTACAAGCTCGAAGTCGCGATCATTCCCACGAACAAGAAGATCCAGCGCGACGACCGCGACGACGTCGTCTACAAGACGAAGCGCGAGAAGTTCAAGGCGGTGATCGACGAGATCGCGGCCTGCCACGAGAAGGGGCAGCCCGTGCTCGTGGGCACGATCTCCGTGGAAGTGAGCGAGCTGCTGTCGCGCATGCTCAAGATCCGCGGCATCAAGCACAACGTGCTGAACGCGAAGTACCACCAGCAGGAAGCCGAGATCGTCTCCACCGCCGGCCAGCCGGGCGCGGTGACGATCGCCACGAACATGGCCGGCCGCGGCACCGACATCAAGCTGGGGCCGGGCGTGCCCGATCGCGGCGGCCTGTTCATCCTCGGCACCGAGCGCCACGAGTCGCGGCGCATCGACCGGCAGCTGCGCGGTCGTGCGGGACGCCAGGGCGACCCGGGCGCGTCGCGGTTCTTCCTGTCGCTCGAGGACGACCTCATGCGCCTGTTCGGCAGCGAGCGCATCGCCGGGCTCATGCAGAAGATGGGCGTGGAAGAGGGCGAGGTCATCGAGCACCCGTGGGTGACGGGCGCGATCGGCAACGCGCAGAAGCGCGTCGAGGCCCACAACTTCGACATCCGCAAGCACCTGCTCGAGTACGACGACGTGATGAACAAGCAGCGCGCCGAGATCTACCGCCAGCGCAACGCGGCGCTCGACGCCACCGACATGAGCGCGCGGGTCCGCGAGGACGTGCGCGAGACGGTGCAGGAGCGCGTCACGAAGTACCTGGCCGAGGGCACGCACCGCAGCGAGTGGAACATGCGCGGGCTCGCCGACGAGCTGGCGTACGTGCTGATGATGCCGGTGAACCCGGACGAACTGGCCGGCGACACCATCGACGAGGTGCAGGAGAAGGCGGCGGAGCTGGCCGAGCGGGCGTACACCAGCCGCGAGAGCGAGTTCGGGCCCGAGATGATGCGCGAGCTCGAGCGGCACCTGTACCTGTACACGCTCGACGAGCACTGGCGCGATCACCTGTACGAGCTCGACCATCTGAAGGGCGGCATCGGGCTGCGTGCGTACGGCCAGCGCGATCCGCTGATCGAGTACAAGAAGGAAGCGTTCAACCTGTTCGAGACGCTGCAGGACGAGACGCGCGAGGACTTCGTGTCGCGCATGTTCCGCGTGCAGCTGGCGCCGCAGGCGCAGCAGGTGATCCAGACCGAGCCCAAGCAGCCCAAGCGCATGGTCGCGCAGCACGCCGAGGCCGAGGCGTTCGGCGGCGGCGTGGCGGTGGCCGAGGCCGAGGGCGGCTCGGTCGCACCGGCCGCTCCGGCGCCGGGGCCCGCGATGGCGCAGGAGCCCGCGCACGGCCTGCCGCGCGTGGGACGCAACGATCCCTGCCCGTGCGGCAGCGGCAAGAAGTACAAGAAGTGCCACGGGGCCTCGGAGGGACTCGCCTGATGGCGCGCGACACGCTGGGTGGCGACGCGGCCGCCCGCATCCTGCGGCTGATGGCCGAGAAGCTCGAGGACTGGCTGGACGGAGACGAACTCGCGCTCGAGACGCTCGGCGAAGCCATGGAGTCCGCGGGCTTCACGGCGGACGACCTGCAGGCGGCGGCGCTCGTGCTGCGCTCGATGAGCGGCGAGGGCCCCGGCGAGGGCTGGATCGCCGACGGTCCCGGCCGCGGCGCGGAGCGCGTGCTGAGCGCCGAGGAGCGCGATTCGCTGAGCACCGAGGCGTGGGGCTACCTGCTGTCGCTGCGACGCGGCGGCGAACTGGACGCGATGCAGCTCGAGCGCGTGCTCGAGGCGCTGCACGGCAGCGGCGTGCGTCCCGTGGACGTGGAACTGGCGCGTGACGTCGCGGCGCGCGTGGTGCTGGAGCACGCAGGAGAGGGAGACGAACCGCATGGCGACGTCGAGCTCGCGCACTAAGAAGGCGGCGGGCGCGGCGCCGTCCGGCGCCGCGAAGAAGAAGGCCACGAGCCGCAGGAAGACCGCGGCGAAGGCCGCTGCGCCCGGCGAGAAGGCCGCGGCCCGCAAGCGTGGGTCGAAGGCCGGCGCCGCCGTGGCTGCCGCCGACGAGCCGGTGGACGAGGCCGAGCTCGACGAGAGCCTGGGCGCGAAGGCCGCCGGCAAGAAGCTCGTGGTGGTCGAGTCGCCCACCAAGAGCAAGACGCTGAACAAGTTCCTCGGCAAGGACTTCATGGTGCTGGCCTCGAACGGGCACGTGATGGACCTGCCGAAGAGCCAGCTCGGCGTGGACATCGACCACGACTTCGAGCCCGAGTACGTGCCGATCCGCGGCAAGAACCAGGCGCTCGCCAAGATCCGCGCCGCGGCGCGCAACGCCGAGCGCATCTACCTGGCGCCCGATCCCGACCGCGAGGGCGAGGCGATCGCGTGGCACCTGGCCGAGGCGCTGAAGGCCTCGCGGCGCCCGATCCAGCGGCTGACGTTCAACGAGATCACGCAGCGCGCCGTGACCGAGGCGCTGCTGCACCCGCGCGACCTCGACATGAACCTGGTGAACGCGCAGCAGGCGCGCCGCGTGCTCGACCGGCTCGTGGGCTACAAGGTCAGCCCGTTCGTGTGGAGCACGGTCAAGTACGGCCTGTCGGCCGGGCGCGTGCAGAGCGTGGCGCTGCGCCTGATCTGCGAGCGCGAGACCGAGATCCGCGCGTTCGTGCCGGTGGAGTACTGGACGATCGAGGTGGACTACCAGACCGAGGCGGGCGAGCGGTTCACCGCGCGGCTGGTGCGCGTGGGCACCGAGGAGCTCGACAACGGCCAGATCCGCGGCGACGGCGCCGGCGAGCGGGCGATGTCGCTGGCCGGGGAACTGCGCAGGGCCGCGGCGCGCATCGCCTCGATCGAGGTGAAGCCGCGCCTGGAGCGGCCGAAGCCGCCGTTCATCACGAGCACGCTGCAGCAGGCCGCGAGCAACCGCCACGGCTTCACGAGCCAGCGCACGATGCAGGTGGCGCAGAAGCTCTACGAAGGCATCGAGATCAAGGGCCAGGGCTCGATCGGCCTCATCACGTACATGCGCACCGACTCGCCGCGACTGGCGGACGAGGCGCTGTCGGAGATCCGCGGCTGGCTCGGCAAGAGCTTCGGGCCCGAGTACGTGCCCGAGAAGCCCGTGTTCTACCGCGGCAAGAAGAGCGCGCAGGACGCGCACGAGGCGATCCGGCCCACGAGCATCGAGCGCACGCCGGCGTCCATGCGCCCGTTCCTGACCGAGGAGCAGTTCAAGCTCTACGACCTGATCTGGAAGCGCGCGGTGTCGAGCCAGGCCACGCCCGCCGAGTACGACGCGACCACGGTGGACATCGAGGCCGATCGTCTCGGCCTGCGCGCCACCGGCCGCGTGCTGAAGTTCCCGGGCTGGCTCAAGGTGTACGGCCGCGACGAGGAGGACGAGTCCGGCGACGAGGCGCGGCTGCCTGCGCTCGCGACCGGTGCGTCGCTCGCGATCGCCGGCGAACCGCTGGGCGAGTCCACCGACCCGCTGCGCCCCGAGCAGCACTACACGAAGCCGCCCGCGCGCTACACGGACGCGTCGCTCGTGAAGGCGCTCGAAGAGCTGAACATCGGCCGGCCGAGCACGTACGCGACGATCGTGTCCACGATCACGAAGCGCGACTACGTGGAGCGTGAAGGCCGCTCGCTGAAGCCCACCGAGCTGGGCATGCTCGTGACGCGCCTGCTCGTGGACACGTTCCCCGACGTGTTCAACGTGGACTTCACCGCCGGCATGGAAGAGGAGCTCGACGACGTCGAGGACGGCAAGCGCGAGTGGCACGCGGTCGTGCGCGACCTGTGGGCGCCGCTCAGCAAGGACCTCGACAGCGCGAAGAAGTCCGCCAAGCAGATCAAGGCGAGCCTGCAGGAGACCACCGAGATCGACTGCCCGAGCTGCGGGCGCAAGCTGGTGAAGAAGTTCGGGCGCAACGGCCCGTTCCTCGCGTGCCCGGGCTACCCCGACTGCAAGCACACGCAGCCGCTGGACGAGTCCGAGAAGCCGACGCCGGTGGAGGGCAAGTGCGACCTCTGCGGCGCGGGCCTGGTCACGCGCAACGGCCCCTACGGGCGTTTCATCCACTGCGAGCGCCGGCCGGACTGCAAGTTCACGAAGCCGTTCACGCTGGGCGTGACGTGTCCCAAGTGCGGCAAGGGCGAGATCGCCGAGAAGAAGAGCCGCAAGGGCAAGCTGTTCTACTCGTGCACGCGCTATCCGGAGTGCGACTACGCGATGTGGGACCGGCCGCGCCCGGAGCCGTGCCCCAGTTGCGGGGCGGCGTTCACGGTGGAGAAGCCGAGCAAGGCCGGCGTGTTCCTGCAGTGCGTCACGTGCAAGTGGAAGTCGCCGACGCCGCTGGATCCGGTCCGTGCGTGAAGCACTCGAACAGTTCCTCACCGAGCTCCAGGCGGCCCGCCGCTTCTCGCCGCACACGATCGCCGCGTACCGGCGCGACATCACGCACGTCCTGAACCTGGCGGCGCGGGGGCACCGCACCGACGAGGAACTGGCGCGCGAGGTGGAGCGCGGGCGGCCCCCCGTGGAGTCGCGAGCGGTGCCTTCGTCGGAGTGGACGCGCGAGCTGCTCGAGCGCGCGACGCGTGACCTCTACCGCACGGGCCGCGCCGCGAACAGCTCCGCGCGCGCGCTGGCCGCGTGGCGCAGCTTCGGACGGTTCCTCGTGCGCCGCGGCGTGCTGCCGGTGGACCCGGCGCGCGCACTGGCGTTCCCGCGCCGGCCGAAGCGCCTGCCGCGTACGCTGCCGCAGCTCGACCTGACGGCGGCGCTCGACCAGCTCGGTGCGGCGGACGACCCGCACGCCGCGCGTGACCGCGCCCTGCTCGAGCTCACGTACTCGGCGGGCCTGCGCCTGTCCGAGCTGGTGGGCCTCAACCGCGGCGACCTCGACCGTCGCGGCCTGCTGCTGCGCCGTGCTCGACACGCTCGGCTACAAGGAGGGCGGCCTGCGGCTGTTCGCGATCTCGGAAGCCGACAGCACGCGCCGCGTGCTGTACGAGCTGCCCGAGTCCGGCGGATTCGATCTGCAGTTCGAGAAGGGCGCGTACGTGATGCGCGTGTTCCGCGACCTCGACCGCAACCGCATCTGGAAGCGCGACACCGAGCCGGCGAGCGATTCGCTGCGCGTGGTGCTCACGCCGGGCGGCGTGCTCGAGGACGTCCGGTTCGTGCTGCAGCGCCCGCCGCACTGACGCAGGAGGCCCCGCGTGCGACTGCTGTTCACCAAGATGCACGGCGCCGCGAACGACTTCGTGGTGATGGACGCGCGCGGCGGCGTCCGCGTGGGCGACTTGCCCGGTCTCGTGCGCCGGTTGTGCGACCGCCGGCGCGGCGTCGGGGCCGACGGCGTGCTGCTGCTGCAGGACGACGCCACGCACGACTTCCGCATGGGCTACTGGAACGCCGACGGTGGCCGCGCGGAGTTCTGCGGCAACGGCGCGCGCTGCATCGCGCGCTTCGCGCTCGACCGCGGGCTCGGCCATGGCGGCGCGGTGACGTTTTCGACCGACGCGGGCGTGAAGCAGGCGCGCGCGCTCGCCGACGAGCGCATCGCGCTCGTCTTCGGCGCGGTGGGTCGCGGGGAAGACGTGACGGTGGAGGCGGCTGGCCACGTGTTCGCGGGTCGCTTCGTGGTGGCCGGTGTGCCGCACCTGGTGGTGCCGGTGGGCGCGGCGGGCCTGCCGCGGCTGGCCGGCGTGCCGATGGCCGAGTGGGCGCCGGCGCTGCGCCACCACCCGCGCTTCGGCACGGCCGGCGCGAACGTGGACTTCGTGGAGCGGAGCGGCCCCTCGCGTGTGGGCATGCGCACCTGGGAGCGCGGCGTGGAGGGCGAGACGCTCGCCTGTGGCAGCGGCTCGATCGCGACCGCGCTGTGGGCGGTGGCGACCGGAGACGCGTCGCCCGTGACGGTGCTCACGGCGGGCGGCGACGAGCTCGTGATCGACCTCGCGCCCGACGCGCAGGGCCTGCACGCCACGCTCACCGGCCCGGCCGAGGTCGTGTTCGAGGGGGAATGGGACGAAGCTGAATAGGTTCCGACGGCTCCGTGCACGACCTGCGTTCGTTGCCCCGCATGGTCGGGTGTCCCGCCGGGCGTGCACCACCAGAACTGGCGGCGCTCGCTGCGCTCGCGCGGCGCTTCCCCAGCCGGGGGTCGGCGGTTCTTCCGGCGCTTCGCTCGTTGCCCCGCATGGTCGGGTGTCATTGCGGTTCTGACGGGTCCGTGCACGACCTGAACTCGTTGCCCCGCATGGTCGGGTGTCCCGACACTCGCTGCGCGACCGGGACCGCGCCCCGGCTTCGCCGGGAGCGTCTCCCATTCGAGGCCGATGGGTTCTTCTGGCGCTTCGTTCGGGCTGCGCTCTCGGGCCGTGCTCCCGGCCGCTCACCCTTCCTCGCCGAACGACCTTCGGCCTCGCGCCGGCTTCCCGAATCCGATTGCCAGCTTGCGGGAGGGCGGCGGATACTGCGCGCGTTCCTGTCGTCATGGGCGCCGCGCGGGATGCGCGGCCAGCGAGGAGTGGGTCATGTTCGAAGGTCTGTCCGTCGCGATGGTCACGCCGTTCAAGGACGGCGCGGTGGATCACGAAGCCACCGCGCGCCTCGTGGACTTCCTCCTCGAGGGCGGCGTCGAAGTGCTCGTGGTGTCGGGCTCCACGGGGGAGGCAGCCACCTGCACGGTGGAGGAGCGCCGCGCCCTGTGGACGTTCGTGAAGGAGCGCGCGAAGGGCCGCGCGCCGATCGTGGTGGGTACCGGCACGAACGCCACGGCCGACACGATCACGCTCACGAAGATGGCCGAGGAGCTGGGCATGGACGGCGCGCTCGTGGTGACGCCGTACTACAACAAGCCCACGCCGAAGGGGCAGGTGGCGCACTTCACCGCCGTGGCGAAGTCCACGAAGCTACCGCTGGTGCTCTACAACGTGCCGGGCCGCACGGGCACCAACACGATGCCGGCGACGTTCGCGCAGGTGCAGCAGCTGCCGAACGTGGTCGCCGTGAAGGAGGCCTCGGGCAGCGTGGACCAGACGAGCGAGCTGGTGGCGAAGACCTCGCTGACCGTGCTGTCGGGCGACGACTCGCTCACGCTGCCGCTGATCGCCGTGGGCGCGAAGGGCATCATCTCGGTGGCGGGCAACGTGGCTCCGCGGGAGATGCGCCAGCTCTCCGACCTGGCGCGCGCGGGCCGCGTGGCCGAGGCCGAAGCCGTGCACCGGAAGCTCCTGCCGCTGTTCAAGGCGCTGTTCGTGGAGTCGAACCCGGCGCCCGCCAAGTACCTGCTGTCCGAGATGGGACTGGTGCGCAACGAGCTGCGACTGCCGCTGGTGCCGGTGGAGCCGGCGTCCGAGAAGGTGGTCCTCGACGCGGCGAGGGCGGTGGGTCTGCCGCTGGCCGGGGCGGCCGCGCGGGCATGATCCGACTGGTGCTGGTGGGGGCGGCCGGCCGCATGGGCCGGGCCGTCCAGCAGGCCGTCGCGGCGCGCCCGGGATTCGAGATCGTGGCGCGCGTGGATCGTGCCGAGAACCGGGACGCCGCCGGCGGGGTATGCACCGAGGACCCCGCCTCGGTCGTCCGGCCGGGCGCGGTCGTCGTGGACTTCAGCCTGCCTCCGTCCGCCGCGGCGGTGGCCCGGCTGTGTGGCGAGCGCGCGGTGCCGCTGGTGTCGGGCACCACGGGACTCGACGCGGAGCAGCAACTGGCGTTCGCCGAGGCGGCCCGCTCGGTCGCGGTGGTGCACGCCAGCAACTTCAGCATCGGCGTCGCGGCGCTTCGCCGCGCGCTCAGAACGGCGCTCGCGGTCGTCCCCGCGAGCTGGGACGTGGAGATCGTGGAGCGCCACCACCGCCTGAAGAAGGACAGCCCCTCGGGCACCGCGAAGACGCTCGCGGCCGACGTGCTCACCGCCCGACCCGGCGGCGCGCTGCGGCACGGGCGCGAAGGGCTCGTGGGCGAGCGGCCCGCCGGCGAGGTGGGCGTGCACGCCGTGCGCGGCGGCACGTGGGTGGGCGACCACACCGTGCTGCTGGCGGGCGAGGGCGAGTGGCTGGAGCTCCGCCACGTCGCGCAGGACCGCGCCGCGTTCGCACACGGCGCTCTCACGGCGGCCGCGTTCGTCGCTTCGGCGGAGCCGGGGCTCTACGGCATCGACGACCTCCTGGGCGGACCGGGCCGCCCGCACGACTGAACCCGGAGTGCCCCAACGCATGCGCCCGGCGCGCGTCTTTCCGATTCTCCTGATCGCCCTGTGTGCGTGCGTGCCGGCCGTGGCGCGCGCGCAGACGTTCGGCAAGAACAAGGTGCACTACGAGTCGCTGCAGTGGCGGGTGTTCGAGACCCCGCACGTGCGGCTCCACTACTACGCGCAGGAGGAGAGCCTCGCGCGCCGGCTGGCGGCGTTCGCCGACAGCACGTGCGCCGCGTACGACGTGCGCTTCCGGCTCAAGCTGCGCCGGCCGGTGCCGTTCCTGCTGTACTCGACGCACCACCTGTTCCAGCAGACGAACGCCACGCCCGACATGCTGACCGAGGCCACGGGCGGGCTCACCGAGCTGATCAAGGGCCGCGTGCTGCTGCCGCACAACGGCTCGTGGGCGCGGCTCGAGTGGGTGACGCGCCACGAGCTGGCGCATGCCTACATGCTGGAGAAGTTCGCCCAGGTGCAGCGCGCGCACCGCCGCCCGCAGGCGTGGCTTCCGGACCTGTGGTTCATCGAGGGCCTCGCCGAGTACTGCTCGACCGACTGGGACGGCGACGCCGAGGGGCTGCTGCGCGACATGGTGTGCTCGCGCATGGCGTACCCGCTCACGCGCAGCGAGCCCATCACGGGCAGCGTGGAGATGTACAAGGAGGGGCAGGCGTTCCTGCTGTGGCTGGGGCAGAAGTACGGCGACGCGCGGATCTTCGACCTGATGGACAACGCCTGGCGCGCCGAGGACTTCGAGACCGCGTTCCGCATCACGTACGGCCGCAAGCTGCGGGACGTGGACGAGGAGTGGTTCGAGTCGCTGAAGAAGCGCTACTGGCCGATGGTGGCCACGTGCACCCGCCCGCACGAGGTGGGCCGCCGGCTCACCGCCTCGAGCCGCTTCAACCTGGGCCCGCGCGCGCTGCCGGCGCGCACGACCGCGGATTCCGCGCTGCGCTTCGTGTACTTCGCCGTGCGGGACGGCAGCGTGGACCTGGTGCTGAGCGAGCCCGTGCGGGCGGCGAAGCGCGCCGCGCCCGACACCGCGTCGTACGGCGCGGCCGAAGGGCCTTACGACGTGCCCCGGTCGCGCGCTCCGGGGGAGGCGCGGCCGCGGCGGCGCGAGCGACGGCTGCTGCGCGGCGGCGCCACCGCGCGATTCGAGTCGTTCCACCTGTTCCAGAACCGGCCGGGCGTGTCGCGCGGCGGGTGGATCGCGGTGTCCAGCAAGAGCGGCGGCCGCGACGCGATCTACCTGATCGACCCCGTGCGCCGGCGCGTGGTGCGCACGCTGCAGTTCCCGAACCTCGTGGCCATCCACGACCCGGTGCCCGACTCGGCCGGCGGCAGCGTGGTGTTCAGCGCCCAGGACTACGGTGGCCGCAGCGACCTGTGGCGAGCGAGCTGGCCCGGCGGCGCGGTGAAGCTGGAACGGCTCACGAACGACGACTTCGACGACGACGCCCCGGACCTGTCGCCGGACGAGCGCTGGGTGGTGTTCTCGTCGGATCGCGGCGAGCAGGGCGGCCGCGACCGGCTGTTCCGCCTGTCGCTCGTGGACGCGCGGATCGAGCAGTTGTCGTTCGGCGACGCCGGCGACGACCACCAGCCGGCCGTGTCGCCCGACGGACGCTGGATCCTCTACCGCTCCACGCGCGGCGGCACGAGCGACCTGTGGGTGCGCCCGTTCGAGCCCGCGCGCGAGGCGCGCCGCGTCACGCGCATGCTGGGCCCGGTCACCGACCCGTCGTGGGCGGGCGACGGCCGCAGCGCGCTGTGCACCGTGCAGGACCGCGTCACGTTCCACACGTGGCAGATCCGCGTGACGCCCGATTCGCTCGCTGCCGAGCCCGAGACGCCCGCGCCCGCGAGCCCGGCCGTGCCGCTGGCGGTGCACGCGGGCGACGCCGAGCCCTACGAGCGCCGGCTCGGGCTCGACCTGCTGCAGAACGGCGTGATCGTGGACCCGGGCAGCGGCGCCGGCGGCGCGGGGCAGATCGCGTTCAGCGACGTGCTCGGCAACGAGCAGCTGTTCCTGACCATCGCGAACGACTCCGAGCGCTTCGGCAATTTCTGGGACGGCTGGCAGGGCGGGCTCACGTACTACAACCAGGGCCAGCGCCTGAACTACGGGGTGGGCGTGTTCCGGCTGACGGAGCTGTACGACCCCGACTTCGACCTCGTGCGCCGCGAGAAGCGCGTGGGGGGCGTGCTGCTGGCCACGTACCCGTTCAACCGCTTCGACCGGCTGGAGTCGTCGGTCGTGGTGCGCCACGCCACCGAGCACCTGCTCCGGAGCGGCGAGGCACGCACCGTGGACCTGCTGTCGCACTACGTCGGGCTCGTGCACGACAACGCGCGCTGGAGCCTGAACGGCCCCGTGGCCGGCACGCGCTTCAACGTGACCGCGGGTTACACGCGCGACATGACCACCGGCCTGAGCGACTACGGCAGCGTGTTCACGGAGCTGCGCCACTACCGCCAGCCGGTGCCCGGCGTCGTGCTGGCCGTGCGCGGGCAGGGGATGACGAACCTGGGGCCCGACGCGGGCCGCAACTTCGTGGGCGGCCCGAGCCGGCTGCGCGGTTACGACCGTCGCGCGCTCGCCGCCACCACGGTGGGGATCGCGCAGGCCGAGGTGCGCGCGCCGCTGGTGCGGAACCTGGTGCTGGCCGTTCCGGCGCTGTGGGAGTTCCCCACGGTGAGCGCGGTGGCGTTCGCGGACGGCGCGTGGGGCTGGGAGAACGGCGAACAGGACCAGCTGGGCGGCGCGGGCTTCGGCGTGTACATCCTGGGCGGCTACCTGCCGGCCCTGCGCTGGAACTGGGTGTGGAAGAGCGACGACCTGCGCCACTTCGAGAAGAAGCCCGTGATGCAGTTCTCGCTGGGGTTCAACTACTGAGCCGTGCGGGCCCGGGGACCGCGAAGTCCCGGACCCGCACGGTCGAACCCGTGGCTCAGGCGGTCGCCGGCCGCGGCTCGGGCTTCTTGCGACGGCTGACCACGCCCGCCGTGACCAGCGCCATCACCAGCGCCACGGGGAGCGGCTCCATGAACGTCATGGCCGAGTTGATCAGCGGGTTCTGGTACATCTCGGCAAACTTCGCCATCTCGGCCTGCTTCGCCGCGATCGCCTCGGGGCTCTCGCCGGCCTTGCGCGCCTTCTCGACCATGTGCTCCTGGTACTTCTCGATGTAGTCGCTCTTGGTGCCGAAGTAGTAGACCTCCCAGCTCGCCACGTAGCAGGTGGACGCCACGGCGCCGATCAGCAGGCCCACGCCGAGGGCCTTGCCGAACCCCAGCTGGCCGCCGGCCACCTGGTCGCGGTAGGAGCGCACGCCGAAGAAGATCATGAGGAACGCGATGACCATGGACGTGTAGCCCACGACCATGGCGCGGTCGAAGCCGATGGCGTCGTGGAAGGGCAGGGCGGCGAAGAACGAGCCCGCGAGGATGGCGCCGGCGATGAGGCCGTAGGTGAGGACGATCTTCCGCATGGGTTTCTCCTGTCTGGGGTGGGTGGGACGGGGGAACGGCCGCAATATGGGCTCGCACGCCTCGTCTCCGCGTCACCCGAACGGGTGATTCTCCCGCCGAAACCGCGGAAATCACCCTTTCAGGCGATGATTCCCGCCTCCTTCGCCAGCTGCACCGCCTGCGTGCGCCGCTTCGCCGACAGCTTGGCGAACACGCGCGCGGCGTGGGTCTTGACCGTGTTCTCGCTCACGAACAGCCGGTCGGCGATCTCCTTGTTGCTGAGCCCGGCGGCCAGCGCCTCGAGGATCTCGAGTTCGCGGGGGGTGATGCCCAGCTCGCGCAGCCGCGCCTCGTCGCGCACGAACGGCCCGTCGGCGGGCACCGGCACCCGCACCTCCACCCGGACCGGGACCTCCTTCACCACCAGCTTCTCGCGCGGGCGGGTGAGCTTGCGGCCGAGCCAGATGCCCACGACCGAGAAGAGCAGCGCCACGATGCCGCCGTAGAGTTCGAGCGAGTGTTCCAGCACCAGGTAGCGGTACTCGACCAGCCGCAGCACGGCGATCAGCACGCCACCGAGCAGTCCGTAGAGGAGGATGGTCTTCTTCACGAGCGGCTCTCTCGGGGGTCCGGGACGGCGACGGGGTCGAGGGCGGGCGAGGATCGCCGCTCAGGGCGACGAACGCCAGCCCTGGTCCAGGCGCACTTCCTGCGGGTTGTCGAATCCGCCCCGCCGGTCCAGCAGCGAACCCTCGGCGGACAGGCGCCAGATCTCGCTGGTGCCGTTGACCACCGCCCAGACCTCGCCGCTGCCCAGGTCCACGGCCACGTCGCGCACGCCGGACATCCCCGTCACGCGCACGGCCACCGACAGGTCGGCGGCGCGCAGGCCGAGCAGCTGGTTGCCCACGGCGTCGGCCACCCACACCCGGCCGCGGTAGGGATCGACCGCCACCCCGATCGGCCCGAGCGCGGCCGACGTGGAGTCCAGCCGCGTGCCGTTCGGCGTGAACGACAGCACCCGACCGTTCGCGAGCGACGTCACGTAGGCGCGGCCACTGGCGGAGTCCACGGCCACGCGCGACGGCGAGCCCATGGGCACGGAGAACTGCGGCACGCCGTCGGCGTCCCAGCGGCGCACGCGCTCGCCGCCGCGCTCGCACGCCCACAACGACCGGTCGCGCGCCCACACGGCGACGCCGCTGGGGCGGTCGAGCAGCGGGATCGTGTTCGGGCTCAGCGGCCCGCCGTTCGCGTCGTAGTGGCGGATCACGCCGCCCAGGTCGCAGATCCAGCCGTCGCCCGTGGCGGGATCGAGCGCGATCGTGAGCGGCTGCTGCAGGTCCCGGAGGATCGTCGACGTGTGGATCGCGGGGGACAGGATGTGCACCTGGCCGAGGTCGGGCTCCGACACCCAGACGAGCCCCGACTGGCCATCCACGGCGATGTTCGTGGGTGCGCTCCAGCCCGTGAAGCGCTCGACCACGTCGCGACCGTCGGGCGACAGGCGCGCCACGAAGCCGGCGCCGGTGAAGCCGGCGTCCACGACCCACGGGCGCATGCGGCCCGGGGTGGCGGTGTCGGTGGCCGGTGAGCCGCTCACGCCGCCGTCGCGCACGTACGACAGGCGGTATTCGTAACGCGTGCCGTTGCGAACGCTGGAGTCGAGGTACTGCGAGGCGTTGTTCGGGAACACGTCCGCCAGCGCACGGAACGCCGAATCGGGGCTGTCGCGGCGTTCGAGCAGGAAGCCCTCGAGCCCCGCGAGCGGGCGCGCGTCCCACGACAGTCGCACCGTCGCGAAGCCGGCGAGCGCGTCGAAGCCCGTGGGCCGGCCTCCCGTCTGCGGGTTCGCGGGATCGAGCGGGTTCGCGCGGTCGCGCTGGCTGCAGCCGGCGAGCGCCGACGCGAGCAGCGCGGCCACCAGCACGACGCCGGTCGCGAATCGCCGGCGGAAGGTCGCGGGCGCGTTCACCAGCGCACCACGAACGCCGCGCGGTCGGGCTCCACGCGCAGCGCGACGGGCGCGTCGTGACGGCCACGCACGAACCGCAGCCACACCGCACCCACCAGCAGCACCTCGCCGGCGACGAGCGACGCATTCGAGACCTGGTCGGCGCGGCGCGTGGCGTTCCAGCGCGACTCGATGCGCGACGGATCGGTCTCGGCCAGGTACTCGTCGTAGCGGCGGTCGCCGAGATTGCGCCACGCGAACGACGACGCGACCAGCGCGGCCCCCGAGACCGCGCAGCCGAGCGCGAGCCCGGCGTGACGCCGCGGTGTGGCGGGCAGCGCCACGACCGGAAAGGACGCTCGCGGGCCGGATCCGGACGCGCTGCTGTCGACGACGGCGGGCGAGCCCGGCGCGGCGTCGGCCCGCGCGAGCAGCGGGGCGGAGGACGGCGCCGAAAACAGCTCGGCCGTCCACGCATGCGCGGGGACGGCCGATGTCGTTGCGCCGACCAGCAGGCTGGCCATCAGCAGGATGGCCGTGACTCGCACGGACGGTTCGTTCAGGCGGGCAGCTTCGCGACGAACTTGGCGAGCCGGGACTTGTGGCGGCTGGCGGTCTCGCGCTTGATCACGCCCTTGGACGCCGTGCGGTCGAGCACGGAGGCCGTCTGCTGGAGAGCGGCTTCGCCCTCGGAACGGCTCTTCGCCGAGCGGACGGCCTTCAGCGCGCTGCGCATGCGGGTGGTGGCCGCGATGTTGCGCAGGCGACGCTTCTCGTTGGTGATCACGCGCTTGGCCGCGGACTTATGATGCGGCATGGACTCCTCCTCAGATGGTCGACATGGTCGAAAGCCGGGGGAAGTTACGGGCCCGGCCGGGGGGGTGTCAAGCATCCGGGCCGCTCCCGGCGGGGCGTTCGGCAGTTGTCCGTTGAGGGCTTCCGGCGGGGTGTGTAATGTGACTCACTCGATCCCCCACCTGATGGCCTCCGAGGCCTCCATGGGCGCTTTGGACGAGAAAATCCAGCACCTGCCAGCAGTTCCGGGGGTTTACCTGTTCAAGGACCCCCACGGCGAAGTGCTGTACGTGGGGAAGGCCAAGAGCCTGGCCGCGCGGGTGCGCAACTACCTCGCGCCCGACCCGCAGCGCCCCAGCATGACCGACATGATGGCCCGGGCCGTGGACGTGGACACGATCGTCACCGCCACCGAGGTCGAGGCGCTCATGCTCGAGTCCACGTTGATCCGGCAGCACAAGCCGCACTTCAACGTGATGCTGAAGGACGACAAGAGCTTTCCGTTCGTGAAGATCAGCCTGCAGGACGAGTTCCCGCGCCTGTCGGTGACGCGCCGCGTGCGCGACGACGGCGCGCGCTACCTGGGCCCCTACACGGACGTGAAGGTGCTGCGCCGCACGCTGCGCGACCTGCGCCGCATCTTCCCGCTGCGCACGTGCCGCAACTTCGAGGACTACCAGCGCGCCGACCGGCCGTGCCTGTACTTCCACATCAAGCGCTGCGCCGGGCCGTGCTACAGCCGCGCACGCGTGAACCGCGCCGACTACCGCCGCATGGTGGACGGCCTGCTGCTGCTGCTGGCCGGGCGCAACGACGAACTGGTGCAGCGGCTGCGCGACGAGATGGCCGCAGCCGCCGAGGCCCGCCACTACGAGGTGGCCGCGCAACGCCGCGACCAGATCGCGCTGCTCGAGAAGGCGCGCGTGCCGCAGAACATGGTCACCGGCGACGTGCGCGACACCGACGTCGTGGGGCTCGCCCGCGAAGGCCGCCGCGCCGCGATCGCCACGCTGCTCGTGCGCGGCGGCCGCGTGATCGGCAAGGAGTCGCGGCTCGTGGACCGCGCCGACGAGAGCAGCGACGGCGTCCTGGTGGGCAGCTGGGTGGCGCAGGCGCTGCTCGCGCGGCGCGACCTGCCGCGCCGCATCCTGCTGGGCGCGCTGCCGAATGGCCTCAGGGTGCGCGAAAGCCGGGGACAGTACGGGGGCCGCCGGCCAGGTGTCAAGACGCGGACCGGCGCGGATCGGGGGCGTTCGCGACATGGTCGTTGTGGCTTGCGGGCCGCGGCGTGTAGGCTGCCTCGATTTGACCTCGCGCGTGGTCCCTACCCATGGTGCTCGATGAGAAAATCCAGATCTTCACGGTTCCGGGGCACGGCCTTCAAGGACGCCCTCGGCGAGGTGCTGTATGTGGGGAAGGCCAAGAGCCTCGCCGCGCGGGTGCGCAACTACCTCGCGCCCGACCCCCAGCGCCCGAGCATGACCGACATGATGGCGCGCGCCGTGGACGTGGACACGATCGTCACGGCCACCGAGGTCGAAGCGCTCATGCTGGAGTCCACGCTGATCCGGCAGCACAAGCCGCACTTCAACGTGATGCTCAAGGACGACAAGAGCTTCCCGTTCGTGAAGGTGAGCGTGCAGGAGGAGTTCCCGCGGCTGTCGGTGACGCGCCGCGTGCGCGACGACGGGGCGCGCTACCTGGGCCCATACACCGACGTGCGCGTGCTGCGCCGCACGCTGCGCGACCTGCGGCGCGTCTTCCCGGTGCGCACGTGCCGCAACTTCGAGGACTACCGCCGCGACGACCGGCCGTGCCTGTACTTCCACATCAAGCGCTGCGCCGGGCCGTGCTACTCGCGGGCGCGCGTGGACGTGCGCACGACTACCGCGGCTACGTGGACGGGCTGCTGATGCTGCTCACGGGGCGCAACGAAGAGTTGCTGGGCCGGCTGCGCGACGAGATGGCCGCGGCCGCCACCCTCGCGGCACTACGAGCTGGCCGCGCAGCGTCGCGGACCAGATCGCGCTGCTCGAGAAGGCGCGCGTGCCGCAGAACATGGTCTCGGGCGACGCGCGCGACACCGACGTGGTGGGCGTGGCGCGCGGCGGCCGGCGCGCGGCGGTGGCCGCGCTGCTCGTGCGCGGCGGCCGCGTGATCGGCAAGGAGTCGCGCCTCGTGGACCGCGCCTCGAGTCCACCGACGGCGCGGCTCGTCGCCACGTGGGTCGCGCAGGCGCTGCTCGCGCCGCGGCGCGTGCTGCTGGGCGCGCTGCCCGACGACGCGGGCGTGATCGCCGAGGCGTTCGGCCAGCGCGCCGGGCGCGCGGTGGAGTTGACGCGCCCCGAGCGCGGGCGCGGCCGGCAGCTCGTCGAACTGGCCGAGCGCAACGCGGCGGCCGCGCTGGAAGACGTCGATGGCGCGCGCCGAGGGGCGGCGCGCGCGGCTGTCGCCGGCGGTGTACGCGCTGCAGAAGGAACTCGCGCTGCCCGCGCCGCCGTATCGAATGATCTGCTTCGACATCTCGAACTTCGGCGCCGACGAGGCGGTGGCGGCCGTGGTGGCGGCGGAGGACGGCCGCGCGCGCAAGTCGCTCTACCGCCGCATGCGCATGCGCCAGCCGGGGCCCGACGACTTCGCGATGATCGCCGAGGCGGTCGAGCGCTACTGGACGCGCGTGGAGTCGGGCGAGCTGCCGCGCCCCGACCTGGTCGTGATCGACGGCGGCGCCGGGCAGGTGGCGGCGGCGCTCGCGGTGATGCGCGCGCGTCGCGTCGCGCGACGTGCCGCTGATGGGGCTCGCGAAGCGCGAGGAGCTGGTCGTGCGCGAGGGGCAGCCCGACCTGCGGCTGTCGCGCCGCTCGAGGGCCTGCGCGCGCTGCAGCGACTGCGCGACGAGGCGCATCGGTTCGGGCTCGACTACCACCGCAAGCTGCGCCTGCGCGCGCATCGGCAGCGCGCTCGACCACGTGCCCGGCGTGGGCCCGGCGCGCCGCGCGGCGCTGCTCAAGGCGTTCGGCTCGGTGGCGGCGCTGGCCGCCGCGAGCGCCGACGAGATCGCCGAGCGCGCGGGCGTGCCGCGCGCGCTCGCCGAGCGCGTGCTCGCGCATCTCGCCGAGCGGCAGGGGGGCCGCGTGAGCGCGCGCCGCATCGCCGCGCTGGAGCGCCCCGCGCCGCGCGCGCGTCGCCGCGCCGCGGTGGACGGGCCCACCCCGGGCGGCCCGCGCAGCCGCGCCCGGCCGGGCCGTCGCCGCTGCTGCCCGCGATCGAGGCGTGGCTCGACGAACTGCAGAAGGGCCGGCGGCTCAGCGAGCGCACGGTGGACGCGTACCGCCGCGACCTCGAGGACTACCACGCGTTCGCGCGCCGGCACGCGCTCGCCGACTGGCGCGAGGCGAGCCTGACGTTCGTGGACGGCTACTTCGCGCAGCTGCACCGCGACGGGCGTAGCGGCGCCACGGTCGCGCGCCGGCGCTCGACGCTGCGCGGCTTCCACGGCTTCCTCGCGCGCGTGGGGCACGTGCGTCGACGATCCGGTCGAGATGCCGCCGGCGCCGCGCCGCGGTCGCCGGCTGCCGCACGCGCTGTCCATCGACGACATCGAGCGCAGTTGCTCGCGCAGCCCGAGGGCGAGTCGCCGCTCGCGCTCCGCGACCGCGCGATGCTCGAGCTGGCGTACGCGAGCGGGCTGCGCGTGAGCGAGCTGTGCGGGCTGACGCTGCGACGAGCTGGACCTCGACGCGCGCGCGGTGACCGTGACGGGCAAGGGCGACAAGCAGCGCGTGGTGCCGTTCGGCCGCGCCGCGGCGACGGATGCGCTGCGCGCGTGGCTCGAGCACGCGCGGCTGCTCGCGCACGCGCGGTGCGCGGACGGACGCGGTGTTCCTGAACGCGCGCGGCGGGCCGCTGGGCCGTATGGGCTGGTGGAAGATCCTGCGCGGCCACGCGCGTGCGGCGGGGCTGGACACGCGCGTGCACCCGCACGCGCTCCGGCACTCGTTCGCGACGCATCTGCTGACCGGTGAAGCGGACCTGCGCGTGGTGCAGGAGCTGCTCGGACACGCTTCGGTGACCACGACGGCGATCTACACGCACCTCGACCGCAGCTACCTGCGCGAGGTGCACAGGCAGTTCCATCCCCGCTCCTGACGGGGCGGGCCTCACGACCGGGGTCGTGGAGGAATCATGGTGCAGGGCGGTATCGCAACGGTGGTGACGGTGGCGGGTCTGGATCCGGCGAGCGCGACTTCGTGTGGGCGGCGAGCAGCATCGTGCTGCCGCGCGCCGGGCAGGTGGGCGTGGGCGTGCAGGGTCAGTTCGGCATGCTGCAGGGATCGAAGGACCTGGCGGCGCACGTTCGACAACGGCCCGGGGCTCGCGGTGCGCATGCGCTACCGCATGCGCTACGAGCGCGCGATCGGGCTGTCGTTCGAGAGCCAGTCCATGGGGGCGAAGGGCTTCCACGGGCAGGCGAAGGGGTTCCCGACGCAGACGGACTCGGTCGGCTTCGACAAGCTCACCGTGACCACGGCGGGCGCCGAGTTCTACCAGATGTTCGGCACGCGCACGCGCACGGTGAAGATGATCAGCGCCGGCATCGGGCTGGCGCAGTTCACGGGCCGGCTGAACAACGGCGAGACCGTGTATCCGGTCACGAACGAAGGCCTGTTCCTGAGCGCGGGCGCGGGGATCGAGCGGTTCTTCTACCGCAGCTGGGCGTTCGACCTGAGCACGCGTTACATGGCGTTGTTCCACGAACAGATCGTCACGCACGACGTGCAGGTGTCGGCGGGGCTGATCTTCTACGCGAGTTACTGATGCCGCGGAACCTCTCGATCGCGTTCCACGGCGCGGCCCGCACGGTGACGGGCTCGCGCCACCTGTTGCGGTTCGGCGACTGGACGGCCCTGTTCGACTGCGGGCTGTACCAGGGCCACCGCGACGAGGCGGAACGCATCAACCGCACGTTCCGGTTCGCGCCGGGCGACGTGGACTCCGTGATCGTGTCGCACGCGCACCTGGACCACACGGGCAACCTGCCTACGCTGGTGTCGCAGGGCTTCCGCGGGCCGATCCACGTGACCGCCGCCACGGCCGACCTGTCGCGCGTGATGCTGCCCGACAGCGCGTCGCTGATGGAGCGCGACGTCGAGCACGTGAACAAGCGGCGCGGTCCGCGGCCCGTCCGCCAGCCGCTCTACACGATGAACGACGTGAACGTGGTGCTGGAGCGGATGGAGAACCACCGCTACCACGAGCGCTGGTCGCCGCACGCGGGCGTGCAGGTGCAGTACTTCGACGCCGGGCACATCCTGGGCTCGGCGATGGCGGTGTTCGAGTTCACCGCCGAAGGCCGCACGATGCGGCTGGGCATGGGCGGCGACCTCGGCCGGCCCGCGCGGCCGATCCTGCGCGACCCCGAGACGTTGCCGCCGGTGGACGTGCTGGTGATGGAGAGCACGTACGGCGACCGGCTGCACGGCGACGACAAGGAG
>JBGAMH010000351.1:0-3166 GCA_044223135.1 Candidatus Eiseniibacteriota bacterium
AGCGACACGACGCGGGCGGGAGATCGCACTCCCGCCCGCGTCGCGCTTCGTGCCGGGACGTCAGCGAGGCGGTGGCGTGCAGGGGAAGCAGCCGCCGCACACCGAGTACTTCGTCTTGATCCCCCAGGCCACGGGGTTGTTGCAGCAGTCGTAGCCGAACCGGCCGACGATCGTGGTGCGGTTCGCGCTGCTGTAGTAGGTGCAGTTCGATGCCGCCTCCACCTGGCGGGCGGGCGCGGCGGTCATCAACGCCACCACGAACAGCACGAGCGCCAGTGCTCCGAACAGGATGTCGCGACCAGCGGACGTTTTGGTCATGAAAGGCTCCTTTCGGGATCCGTCGCGGGCGATCCGCGGCGGCCGCGGGAACGTAGCGCCGGGCCCGCCCGGCGGCGAGGGGAAAGTGCGCGCGGGGCGGGCCGGTCGAGACCCGCCCCGCGCACGCTCAGGCTTCCGGTGCGAAGCCGCGCAGCCGCAGGTGGTCGGCCACCGCGTCGCTCGACAGGTTCTCGGGCGGCTCGCCCCACTTGTTGTAGGACGCCGCGCGGTCCGGCTTCGCGGGCAGCAGCAGGTCGACGATCGCGATGTAGTCGTCGTCCGCCTCGCGGCAATTCGCCGAACCGTGCGCCGCCCAGGCGATCGGCGAGCTTCCGTACGTCTTGTCGCGCACGTCGATCGGCGCGCCGGCAGCCACCAGCTCGCGCACCACCTCCACGCGCCCGTGCCACGCGGCCCAGTGGAGCGCCGTGCCGCCCCACGGTCCTTCCTCCGCGAGGTCGAAGCCCAGCGAGGTCAGCGCACGGGCCGCGCCGGGTGATCCCGACGAGGCGGCCGACACGAGCGCGTGCTGCTCGCTCGCGAACAGCTCGTCGCGCAGCGCCGGCTCCGCCGCGAGCCGCCGGCGCGCACCCTCGATGTCGCCCGTCACGCACGCGTGCAGCACCGCGTCGATCGGCCGCAGCGGCCGATCGCCCGCGCCGCGGGCCCGAAGCAGGTCCGCCACCGCGCCGTTGCCCACTCGCATCGCCATGTCCCACGGCGTGCGGCCGTCCGCGCGCGGCCGCGCGGGGTCGGCGCCGTGATCGAGCAGCAGCTGCGCCACGGCGGCGCCACGACCGTACTCGGCGATCCGGTGCAGCGGCACCTCGCGCGTGTCGTAGCTCGGCACGTTCGGGTCGGCGCCGTGTTCGAGCAGCCACCGCATGCCGGCCGTGGCGCTGGCGGCGCGCGGGTGGTCGTCGCGGTAGCCGGCGAGGAAGTAGAGCACCGTGTTGTTCCACGGCTGGTGCGCCGCCGAGATCTCCGCGCCGTGCGCGAGCAGCAGCTCGAGCACGTCGAGGTGGCCGTACTCGGCCGCGTGGTAGGCGGACTCGCCGTCGTTGGGGTGGGCCCCGTGCTCGAGCAGCAGCTTCACGAGCCCCGCGTTGCCGCGTTCGCTCGCGCGGTAGAGCACGGACAGCGTGGCGTGATCCCCGCCCGGCGGCGACGTGAGGTGATTCGCACTCGCGCCCGCCGCGAGCAGCCGCTGGCCGATCGCCACGCTCGCCGCGCGATGGGCGTCGTCGGTCGCGAACAACGGCGAGGCGGCGAGGCAGTCGATCGGCGTCCAGTTGCTGCCGTGGAACACCGCCGTGGCGGAGGCGGGATCGCGCGCGAGCCACGCCTCGACGGCGGCCGGATCGCACGCGGCGCACGCGGCGTGCATGCTCGTGCGCGCGACGTCGGGGAACGCGTCGAGCACGCGCCGCATCGTGGCGCCGTCGGCGGACGCCAGCGCGTGCAGGAAGCGCCCGACCTGCGCGATCAGCGGCTCCTGCGACTGGACGAGCGCCCTGAGCGCCGCCCAGCTGTCGAGCCCGGCCTCGCGTGCGAGTGCGTGCTGCACGTCGGCGAGCTTCACGCGCGTGGCGACGCCTTCGGCATCGAGTGCCGCGAGCCGTGGGAGCTGCGCCTGGATTCGGGCGATGGCGGACGCGTCGCGCGCACGGCACTCGCGGGTGAGTTGCTTGGCCAGCTTGCGGACGCGTTCGAACGAGGGAGCCGCGGGCTCCCGGTCGTCGGCAGACATGCTACGAGCCTCCTGTTTCGCCCATGTCCGTACGTTCGGGCCGAAGGTTCGTAGAAGTGAGGTGCTTCGGGAGGACAGGTGGGAAGGTCCCTTTCCACGGACGGGAGGCGCCCTGCGCGCACGCGCAGGATGACCGAACGGCCGGGCTCCGCGCAACGGATTCGTGCGACGGGCATCGCCGGGAATGCGCGATCAGCCGGCTACTCGCCCGGCGGCGGCTCTCCTGGAGCGGCTTCGCCCTCGCGCGCCGGCCCGCCGTCTTCGGCGTGCCGGTACCACTTCGCGAACTCCGCCGCCGGCGCGCTGGAGTACCAGTGCCCCGTGGCCCGCGCCACCAGCCATCCGCCCAGCAGCACCGCGATCGTCAGCGCCGGCACCAGCAGCGGCGACCAGCCGCGACGGCCCGTGCGCCCCACGGTGAGGCAGTCGTCCACCGGGCACACCGCCACGCAGTCGAGGCAGCCCGTGCACTCGGGCGTCAGCACGCGCAGCTCGGTGTGCACGCGGATGCGCACCGGGCACACCTGCGTGCAGCGCTTGCACGACGTGCACGTGGAGCTGTCCCGCACGATGCCCTGCGGCGAGATCCAGCTGAACAACCCGAGCAGCGCGCCGTACGGGCAGAAGAAGCGGCACCAGAGGTGCCGCACGAACAGCGAGCCCACCACGAACGCACCGATCACCACCAGCACCGTCGCGGACGGGTGCCGGAAGAACAGCAGCATCCGCGCGTCGGTGACGCGGTTGTACGGCGAGGCCAGGAACGACGCGACGGCGCGCCCGTCCATGAGCACGAAGATCGACCACGCGAAGAAGCACATCACCAGGTACTTGGGCAGGTACGCGAGCCAGCCGTAGGCCGACGGTTTCGAGCCGCGCTTGCCGCGGCGCAGCAGCTTCGTGCGCGCGCCGAGCCACTCGAGGCCCCGCGACAGCGTGCCCACCGGGCACACCCACGAGCAGAACCCCTTGCGTGCGAGGATCGCCGTGCCCACCACCGCGAGCAGGATCGTGAGGCCCGCCGGGTGCAGGTCGTCCCACGCGCCCGTGAGCAGGAAGTGCTTGAGCGCGAGCAGCGCGCTGAGCGGCAGCAGCGCC
>JBGAMH010000030.1:0-25660 GCA_044223135.1 Candidatus Eiseniibacteriota bacterium
GCACAAAGACCTGAAACTCAGCGTCGTGATCCCGTGTTACAACGAGGAGGACGGCGTGCGCGAGGTGATCGGGCGCATGCCGAAGGCCGTCGACGAGATCGTGGTGGTGGACAACAACTGCACCGATCGGACGGCCGAAGTCGCCACCTCGCTGGGGGCACGTGTGGTCGAAGCGAAGACCCCGGGATACGGGGCCGCGTACAAGCGTGGCCTGGCCGCGGCCACGGGTGACGTCGTGATCACGATGGACGGAGACGGCACGTATCCGCCCGAGGAGATCACGCGCCTCGTCGACACGCTCGTCGAGAAGCGCTGGGACTTCCTGTCGGCGAGCCGCTTCCCGCTCGCGGACCCGAAGGCCATGACGGTCACGAACCAGTTCGGCAACTGGGTGCTGACCACGGCCTCGTTCGTGCTCTTCTTCAAGCCCATCCGCGACAGCCAGTCGGGCATGTGGGTGTTCCGCCGCTCGGTGCTCCCGAAGCTGCGGCTGACGTCCGACGGCATGCCGTTCAGCCAGGAGATCAAGCTGGAGTCGCTGCTCCGTGGCTGCCGCTTCGGCGAGGCGCACATCCCCTACGGCGCCCGCATCGGCGAGGTGAAGCTGCAGAAGTGGCGCGACGGCTGGCTCAACCTGGTGTTCCTGTTCCGGAAACGCTTCGGACTGGTATGAGCTCTCCGCTGTTCCCGGCGAGGCCGCTCCCGCGCCACGGTGCGCTGAACGAGTGGCTGAACCGGATCGCGTCCGTGCTCGTGGTGGTGGCGATCGGCGTGCTGCTGGGCCAGCAGTACATGGCGCCCGACAAGCGCGTGCTCGCCGTGGCGGCGGCCGTGATCGTGATCGGCACGGCGTGGCGCCTCGACATGGTGTCTGGTGTCGGCGTGCTCGTGCTGGCGCTGCCGTTCCCGCGCGGCACCACGTTCGGCAGCACGAACCTCGCACTGATCCTGCTGCTGCTCGTGATCTGGCTGCTGCGCATGTCGCAGCGCGAGCTGCCCCGGCCGCGCCCCACGCCCGCGGATCCCGCGCTCGGCGCGTTCTTCCTGATGGTGGTCGTGTCGTTCTACAACGTGGCGAACGCGCGGCACCTGTACTTCGCGCTGCAGAACTTCCAGCTGTTCGTGGGCACGGTGATCCTGTTCTACCTCGTCGTGAACACGATCCTCACGGTCGCCGACCTGCGCAGGCTGCACCGGTTCTACGGCGTGATGGCGCTGCTGATCTACCTGGTCGCCATCTTCGAGTTGAACAACCCGGGCAAGCCGTTCATCCCGGGCTGGATCGAGTTCACGGCCACGAGGGGCTCGGAGTTCAACACCAAGAACGTGCGCGTGGGCTCGATCTTCTACGACTACGAGCTGCTCGCCGACTTCAGCGGGCTGAACCTGCTGCTGTGGACGTTCCTCTACGCGCAGGCCCGCCACTTCTACGAACGGCTCGCGTGGGCCGCACTCGGCGTCCTGACGCTGTTCATCCTGTTCGCCACGGTCACGCGCGGTCCGCTGGTGTCGCTGTCGGTGGCCGGGCTCTACCTGCTGTGGATGTGCCGCCGGCACCTCAAGGTGGTGCCGGTGACGATCGGCGCCGCGGGGCTGCTGGCCGCGTTCTTCGGCATGAACTTCTACGTCTCGAGCTTCACCCGCTCGGGCGACCTGTTCGCGCGCGTCGAAGGCACGAAGATGGTCGGCTGGATGCCGGACTCGCGCGCCGGCGCATGGACGGACGCCTGGACCCGTGCGCTGGAGCACCCGCTGATCGGGCACGGTCCCTACTACTCGGTCGAGCACGGCCTGAAGGTGTGGTTCTGGCCGCACAACCTCTACCTGTACATCCTGAACGCGGTCGGCTTCCTCGGACTCGGCACGTTCCTGTGGCTCATGGCCACGTTCTGGCGGATCTCGAAGCCGCAGGTGGACAGCCCCGCGCACCCCGACTACGCGCGCGCCTACCTGCTCATCGTGCACGCGCAGATCGTCTTTTTCATGGTGGACCAGTTCAAGATCGAGTTCTGGCGCAATCCCACCTACCAGTTCATCGTCTGGCTGATGTTCGCGTTCTGGGTGGCCGCGTACCGGGTGGCCCCGCCGCTCGGCACGCCGGCGGCCTCTCCGGTCCCGGTGCCGGCGGGACCCCGACCGGCACCCGCCGTCTGACCATGGCGACGACCGACGGGAGGCTGCGCCCCGGCGGGGCCGGCCGGTCCGCGGCTGGCCCCCGGCGGGCCCCGGGAAACCCGCCCGTCCGGCGCCGAACCGGCGCTTCGGGCCCCCCGGTGTCACGCGCCGGGCTGTTTTTGTTTGCCGTAGCAAACCCTTCCCGCGCATAATGATGCGGTCCAACCACACCGCTGCAGCGGTCTCGAGGTCCGCCGGCACCCCCTTGCCCGGTCGGACTCGCCGTATCCCGTCCGGTCGTCCCCCGGAGACCCCGTGAAACTCGTCATCCAGATCCCGTGCCTCAACGAGGAGGCCACGCTCCCTGCCACGCTCGCCGACCTGCCGCGTGCGCTTCCACGCGTCGACCAGGTCGAGTGGCTGGTGGTGGATGACGGCAGCTCCGACCGCACGAGCGAAGTGGCGCGCCAGCTCGGGGTCCATCGCGTGGTGCGCTTCCCCGCGCGACGCGGCCTCGCACGCGCCTTCGAAGCCGGGCTGCGCGAAGCGCTCTCGATGGGCGCCGACATCGTGGTGAACACGGACGCCGACAACCAGTACCAGGGCGCCGACGTCGAGACGCTGATCCAGCCGATCCTCGACGGCCGTGCGGACATGGTGGTGGGCACCCGCCCGATCGACCAGATCGCGCACTTCTCGCCGCTCAAGAAGCTGCTGCAGAAACTCGGCAGCGGCGTGGTGCGCCGCCTCGCTCACGCGGACGTGCCCGACGCCACGTCGGGGTTCCGCGCCTACAGCCGCGATGCCGCGCTGCGACTGACGGTGGTCACCGGCTTCACGTACACGCTCGAAACGATCATCCAGGCGAGCCAGAAGAACATCGCCGTCACGCACGTGCCCATCCGCACGAACGGCCAGCTGCGCGAGTCGCGGCTGTTCAAGGGCATGCGCAACTACATCACGCGCTCGCTCGGAACGATGTTCCGCGTCTACGTGATGTACCAGCCGCTCAAGTTCTTCTTCCGCATCGCCGCCGTCTGCATGGCCGGCGCGATCCTGCTGCTGGGCCGCTTCACGTGGCTCTACTTCACCGTCGAGGGCAACACCGGCCACGTGCAGTCCGTGGTCGTGGCGGGCGCGCTCGCGATCATCGCGATCCTGCTGGTGGCGATCGGCGTGCTGTCCGACCTCACGGCCACGAACCGCCGCCTGCTCGAGGAGATCCTGGTCAACACGCGCATCGAACGCCTCGAACGCGCGCGCCGCGACGGGGAGAAGCGATCGTGAGCCGGACGCCGGTGGTGACCGACGGTGTCGTGGCCGGCAACACCTACGACAAGTACGGCACGACGAACCCCGTGGCGCGCCGCCTCATGGAGGGCTTCGACGCGGGCCTGTTCGACCTGCTCGGGCGCACGCGCCCCGCGTCGAGCGTGCTCGAAGTGGGCTGTGGCGAAGGCCACGTGACGGCGAAGCTCGCCGCGTTCTTCCCCGGCGCCGACCTGCTCGGCACGGACTTCTCGCCCGAGATCGTGGAGATCGCGCGGCGGGAGCACCCCGAGCTCACGTTCCGCGTCGAGTCCGTGTACGACACCGCGCTGCGCGCCGACGGGTCGCGCTGGGACGTCGTGCTCGCGTGCGAGGTGTTCGAGCACCTGGAGCATCCCGAGCGCGCCATCGCGCGGCTCGCGGAAGTGGCCGCGAAGGCCATCGTCGTCACCGTGCCGCGCGAGCCCGTGTGGCGCGCGCTGAACCTCGCCCGTGGCAAGTACTGGGGCGCGCTCGGCAACACGCCGGGGCACATCCAGCACTGGAGCCGCGCGTCGTTCATCGCCATGCTGTCGCGCCACGTGGACGTGCTCGAGTTCCGCTCGCCGCTGCCGTGGACGCAAGTGCTCTGCCGCCCGCGGAACGGAGTGGCCCGTTGAAGCACGGCGCCCTGCTGCTGCAGATCGGCGTGTCGGTGGCGCTGCTCGCGCTGCTCGCCCGGCAGGTGCACTGGAGCGAATCGCTCGAGGCCATGAAGCGCGTGCGGCCGCTCACGCTGGGGGCGGCGCTCGCGCTGGCGCTCGTGGGCTACGCCGGCCGCTCGTACCGCTGGGCGGCGCTGCTCCACCGCGCCGGCGTGCCGATCACCCAGTGGTCCGCCTACCGGCTCACGCTGGTGGGCACCGGCTACGGCCTGCTCACACCGGGCCGCGTGGGCGAGTTCGCGCGCGCGCTGCACGTGCCGGGATCGCGCGCGGGCCGCGCCGCGTCGGTGGTGTGGGACCGCGTCGCCGACGTGCTGCTGCTCGAGGTGCTCTCGCTGCCCGCGTTCCTGCTCGTGCCCGCCTGGCGCGGCCCGCTGCTGTGGCTCTACCTGGCGCTCGTCGCGGCCACGATCGCCGGCGTGCTCGTGCTGGACCACCCGGCGCTCGCGCGCGCGATCGCCGCGCGCGTGCCCGCGCTGGGCCGCCCGATCGAGCGCTGGAGCGCCACGTCGGGCGGCACGCTCGGCTCGGCGGCGTTCGTCCGCGCGCTCGCCGCGGGGCTCTTCTTCTACGTGTTCAACTACGCCGCGGCGGGCGTCCTGCTGCGCGAACTGGCTCCGGGTGCGCCGCCCTCGCTGCTGCTGTCCTTCCCCGTCATCCCGCTGCTCGGCAACCTGCCCGTGGCGTTCGGCGGACTCGGACTGCGCGAGCAGGTGAGCGCCATGCTGTTCTCGCAGCTCGGCGCGGGCGCGGCGCGCGGCCCGGCCTTTTCGCTGCTGTGGTTCGCCGTCGTCACGCTGGTGCCGGGCCTGCTCGGCGTGCTGCTCGCCCTGCCCATGGGCCGTCCGCGGCCGGAGGCCCGCGCATGAAACGCCCGCGCTGGCTCGCGCTGCTGCTGCACCCGGTCACGATCCTCGTGCTCGCGGCCCTCGTGCGGCTGGCGTTCATCCTGTCGATGGGCAACCGCTACTACTTCGGCGACACGAAGGACTACCTGCAGGCCGCCACGCGCATGCTCGCCGGCCTCCCGCCGGCCGAAGGCGACCCGCGGGCGCCGCTCTATCCCGCGATCATGGCGCTCGGCTTCCTGATCGGCGGACCGGGCGACGTCGCCACGGTGCGCATCCTGCAGCTGTTCCTGAGCGTCGCGCTGGTCGCGCTGACGATGCGGCTCGGCTGGCGGCTCGGCGGCGCGCGCGTGATGCTGCCCGCCGGGGTCCTGATGGCGTTCGGCCCGCTGTACGTGTTCACGGCCGGCCTGCTGTATCCGACCACGCTCTACACGCTGCTGCTGATGTGCATGGCCATGATGGCCTACGAGCTGGACGAGAAGCCGCGCCCGCTGCCCGCGGTCGTGCTCGGGATCACGATCGGGCTCGGCTGGATGACCGACCAGGTGATCATCGCCCCCGTGTTCGCGATCCTCGCGTGGCTCGCATGGCCGACGCGGACGGGCTGGCGCGCGCGGCTCGGGATGACGGCCGTCGCCGTGGTGACGGCGGCGATGATCGTGGTGCCCTACGTGCAGAGCCACCGGCGCATGTTCGGGCAGAACGCGGCGTTCATGTCGAAGGCCCAGTACGTCCTGCACTGGGCGCGCACCGACTCCTCGGTCGCGAAGTCGCGCTGGGTGCGCTACCCGGCCGACTCGCTGTTCGCGCCGCTGCCCGCGCGCCAGTTCCTTTCGCACGAGGGCAACCTGATCCTCCACCAGCCCGTGGCGTACGCGCACGACGTGGCCGTGGAGTGCCTGCACTTCTTCAAGCCCATTCCCGACCGCGTGCAGTCCAAGAACCAGTACAACCAGCCCTCGGTGCTGTGGGTGGCGGCCGTGCACTTCGCGCCGGTGATGCTGTTCGGGATCTGGGGCGCGTGGCGCGCCGACGTGTCCCGGCGGCGGCGCTGGTTGCTGCTGGCGCCGGTCCTCGCCACCACGGCGTTCTATTCGCTGTTCTTCACCCAGACCCGGTACCGCATCCCGATCGAGCCGTACCTGGTGCTGCTGGCCGCGCTGGGCTTCGTGAAGCTGTTCCCGCGACTGGCCGCCGCACTGTCGGGCGACGACGCACCCGGGGCGGGGCGCGGCCGGTGAGCACGCCGGCGGCGGCCCTCCTTCCCTGCCGGCAGCCGCGGATCGTCCGGTGACGCGGGTCCGCGAGGCCGTCGCCGCCGACCGCGCCCGCTGGGACGCGTACGTGATCGCGCACCCCGAGTCGCACTTCGGGCAGCGCTGGGGCTGGGGCGATCTCACGGCCGGCAGCTACGGCGTCGGACGCCGGTGGTGGATCGCCGAGGCGGACGATCGGGTGACGGGCGTGCTGCCGCTGTTCGAGAGCGGCGGCCGCGCGCCGGCGCTGTTCTCCGCGCCCGGCGGCCTGCTCGCGAACGACGACGCGACGGCCGATGCGCTGCTCGCCCCGGCGCGGGAGGCGCTCGCGCGCGGCGGTCAGCGCTGGATCGAACTGCGCGACCAGAAGCGCGCCTGGCCGGGACTCGAGACGAGCACCGAGCACGTCACGATGGTGCTCGAGCTGGCCGCCGATCCCGACGCGCAGTGGAAGGCGTTCGACGCCAAGCTGCGCAACCAGGTCCGCAAGGGCGAGAAGGCCGCGTTCGCGGTCACCTGGGGCGCCGACCAGGTGGAGACGTTCCACCGCGTGCTGCTCGAGAACATGCGCGACCTCGGCACCCCGATCCGCGGCGCCGGCTACTACCGCCGGGCGCTCGCCGACCTCGCGGGCGCCGGCGACCTGCTGGTGATCGCGAAGGACGGCGACCCGGCCGGATGCATGTTCACCGTGGCGCACGCCGGCACGTGCTCCGACCCGTGGGCCTCCAGCCTGCGCCGCCACTTCGCGCACTGCCCGAACCAGGTGCTCTACTGGGAGGCGCTGAAGCGGGCGTTCGCGCTCGGGCTGCGCCGCTTCGACTTCGGCCGCAGCCAGTGGGAGTCGGGCACGTTCCGTTTCAAGCAGCAGTGGGGCGCGAAGCCGGTGCAGCTCCACTACCAGTACGTGCTCGGCACGGCGAAGAAGTTCCCCACGCTGGCCGATCAGAAGAGCGGGTTCGACCTGGCCGTGCGCGCGTGGAAGAAGCTCCCCGTGCCGGTGGCCGGCTGGCTCGGCGAGCCGGTCAAGCGCATGTTCCCGGAGGTGCTCTGATCATGGCAGCGCCCAGGATCACCGCGCGCGTGGCGCGTCGCGAGTACGAGACGCGCATCGCGCCGCGTTCGCTGCTGCGCACGTTCGTACAGAAGCAGCTGCACATCTTCGCCCGTTTCTGCATCCACCCCGAGCTGCGGCTCGCGCTGTACCGGTGGATGGGCATCTCGATCGGGCGGCACGTGTTCGTGGGCCTCGACACGTGGCTCGACGACCAGTTCCCCGAGCTGATCGTGATCGAGGACGACGTCACCGTGTCGTTCCGCGTCACGCTGGTGGTGCACGACGACGCCAAGCGCATGGACCGCACCGAGGCCGGCGCCGCCGACGGCACCGTGGCGCCGATCACGCTGAAGCGCGGCTGCTACCTCGGCGCGGGCTGCCTGCTGCTGCCGGGCGTCACGATCGGCGAGCGCGCCGTGGTCGGCGCCGGCGCGGTGGTGACGAAGGACGTGCCCGCCGGCAAGATCGCCGTGGGGGTGCCCGCCCGGGTCGTCGGAGACGCGAGCGCATGAAGCTCGCGCCGCGCGTGTGGCTGCTGCTCGCGCTGATGCTGGTCGCGGTGGGCGGCCTGTCGCTTCCCGGCCTGCCGGGGCAGATCGGCGCCTACACGTGGCTGGGCCTGTTCCCGGGCCTCGCCGCGGCGCGCCTGTTCGCGCCGCGCGCCGACGCGTGGACGCGCTGGACGCTCGGTCTCGCGCTGTCGCCGCTCGTGGCCGCACTCGCCGGCTGGGGTCTGCTCGCGCTCGGCCAGCCGCTCGACACCGCGGCCCGCGTCGTGGGCATCGCGGGCTGGCTGCTGTTCGCGGGCGGCGAGGCGCGCCGGCCGCTCGCGGCGCCCGTCACCGACGACGCCACGGCACCGCCGAGCCGGTTCGCGATCGGCGCCGTGATCGCGTGCGCCGCGTTCGTGGCGATTCCACCGCTCGTGAACGCGTGGGTGCTCGTGCGTTCCGACACGTGGATCCACGCGGCGCTCGTGCGCGAGATCCAGCACCACGGCGTGCCGCCGCAGGACCCGCGCTTCGCCGGGCTGCCGCTGAACTACGTGTGGATCTTCAACCTGTTCGTCGCGCTGTGCGTGTCGCTGCGCGGGCAGGATCCGTTCGTGTTCATGGCCCTGTTCAACGTGGCCGGCATGGCGGCGCTCGTCGCGCTCGCGTGGCACCTGGCGTGGGCCGCGTGGGGCCGCGAGCGCGACGCGCGCGGCGCCGTGCTGACGCTGGTGCTCGGCCTGAACGCCGGCGCGTGGCTGCTCTGGCCGCTCCGCCTGGTGAAGGCGCTGAAGGGCGACGTGACCGGCTGGCCCGAGGTGCAGCGGCAGCTCGAGACCACGAAGCTGGCGTCCACCGACGTGCTCTACTTCCTGCAGGCGCCGTTCGCGTGGATGGTGAACTTCTGGGACAAGTGGACCATCGGCACCGCGCTCGGCTACGCGTACGTGCTGATGCTCGTCTACTTCTGGGCGTTCGCTCGCTTCCTCGCGGGCGGCGATCCGCGCTGGGTCGTCGCCGGCGGGCTGGCCGCCGCGGGCATGATGCTCGTGCACGGCGTCGTGGGCCTGAGCGTGCTGCCGGTGTCGCTGGGCGCGTTCGCGCTCGCGATGCTGCTGCGCCCGCGCGCGCCGTGGCTGCCCGGCGTGCGGCCGCTCGCGGCGTTCGCCGGCGTGACGCTGCTCGCCTGCGCGGCGACCGCACCCTACGTGATGGCCATCTCGAGCGGCTGGGACGCGCACCAGTCGGGCCTGCAGCACCACTACCTCCAGCCGGGCTGGCAGATGCCGTGGACGATCCTGACGGCGCTCGCGCTCCCCGGGCTGCTGCTGCCCGCGGGCCTGCGGCGCATGACCGGCGAGCGCCGGGGGCTCGCGGCGTGGCTCGCGATCTGGGCGCTCGGCATGCTCGCCTTCTCGCTCGTGGTGCACCTGCCCGAAGGCAACGAGCACAAGTTCGTGTTCCAGCTGCTGGTGCCGCTCGCCGTGCTCGCCGGCCCGGCGTTCGGCCCGGCGCTCGAGCGCTGGCGCGCGCGGCTGGGCGCCCCGGGATACGCGGTGCTGATCGCCGTGCTGTTCGGCGTGCCGCTGGTGCTGTTCCAGTTCGGCTACGCCGTCGACCCGATGCGGCGTCTCGAACCCGCGCTGAACCCGCGGCCCGGCGAGGCCGCGCTCTACCGCTGGATCCGCACCACCGCGCCGGAGACGGCGGTGTTCACCGACCACCGCTCGCGCGACCTCGTGATGGTGCGCGGCGAGCGGCGGCTGCTCGCGGGCACCACGTTCGGCCCCGAGCGCGCCGCGTTCCCGCTCGGCGAACTGCTGCAGCGCCGCCGCCGGATGGCCGATCTCTACGCCGACGATCCCGCGGCCCCGCTGCACGTCGACTCGCTCGCCATCACGGTGCGGCCGCTCGCGGGCGCCCCGCTGTACGTGCTGTACCGCCCCGAGGACTGGGCCGACGGCCGCGCGCCGTGGGCCCGGCTGGATGCCGACTCCGTGCACTTCCACACCGCGTACGACCGCGACGGCTACCGCGTGTACGAGTTCCGCCCGTGAGCCCGGACCGTTTCCCGCACGCCGCCGCGTTCTCGTTCGACATCGAGGACTGGCACCACTCCGAGCTGAACCCTCTGCCCGAGGAGATCCGGCGCAGCGAGACGATCGTCGAGCAGGGCACCGAGGCGATCCTCGACCTGCTCGCGCGGCACGGCTGGCGCTCCACGTTCTTCGTGCTCGGCGAGGTGGTGCGCGAGCACCCGGCGCTGATCCGCCGCCTGGTGGCCGAGGGACACGAACTCGCCTGCCACGGCATGGCGCACCGGCCCGTGTGGCGCGCCACGCCCGAGACGTTCCGCGCCGAACTGCGCGAGTTCCGCGAGGTGGTCACCGGCGTGCTCGGCACGTTTCCCGTGATCGGCTTCCGCGCCCCCACGTTCAGCATCGATCGCAGCAACCCGTGGGCGCTCGACGTGCTGCGCGAGGAAGGCTACCGCTACGACAGCAGCGTGTTCCCGATGAAGGTGAAGATGTACGGCACGCCCGGCGCGCCGGTCGGCATCTACCGTCCCTCCGCGCGCGACCTCGCGGTGCACGACCCCGCCGGCACGCTCGTGGAGTTCCCGGTGGCGATCGCCGAGTGGGGCGGCATGCGCATGCCGGTGGGCGGCGGCTTCTACCTGCGCGCGCTGCCGATGCCGGTGTTCCGCGCCGGGCTCGACCGCATCCTGCGCCAGCGCCCGTTCGCGCTGTACCTGCACCCGCGCGAGGTCACGCCCGAACGGCGCCGCCAGCCGCTCGACCCGGTGAACGGGTTCATCACGTACGTGAACCTGCACACGGTGCTCGCGAAGATGGAGCACCTGCTCGAGCGCTATCGGTGGACCACGATGCGCGAGATCCTCGAGCACGAAGGCTGGCTCGACACCCCGGCGGCGGCGCCGGCGGGCGCCGCGGCGCCGCCCCGCTAACGTCGCCGCTTCCTCGCGATCGCGCGATCGAACGCCTCGGCCATCCGGTCGTGGATCGCGCCCGAGCCGTGCGTGGTCTCGGCGTAGCGGCGCGCGCGGGCGCCGGCCTCGCGGCGCAGCGCCGGGTCGGCGAGGAAGCGGTTCACCTCGGCGGCCCAGGCCTCGTACGTGTCGCGCTTCGCGCCGATCCGCTCGCGCTCGATGATGCCGTCGGGGTCGAAGCAGGTCACCGTGGGCACGCCGTACGACCACGCTTCGAGAAACGTGTTCGGGAAGCCCTCGGCCGGGGACGTGTGCGTGAACACGGCGGTGCGCGCGAACAGCTCGCCGATCCGCTCGTGCGGCAGCGTGCCGTTCACCTCGAGATTCGGGCACTCGCGCGACACGGCGAGCGCCGACTGGTACTCCTCGTCGGTCAGCGGCGGCACCGGGATCACGCCCACCATGACGCAGCGGGCTTCGGGATGCTCGCGCGCGAAGCGGGCGAACCACGACGGGCGCTTGCTCGGCTTGTACGTGGCGAGCCACGCCACCGTGTCGTGCGCGCCCGGATCCGTGAGCGTGGCCGGGATGTCCACCGGGTTCATCACCACCGTGCTGTCCACGCCGAACTGCTCGCGCAGCACGCCGCGCTGCGCTTCCGTCTGCGACACCACGACGTCGGCGCCCTTCAGCGCGCGCACGTACCACCAGCGGTCGCGGGGGTTGCGCAGGTCGGGCAGCGCACGCAGCACGTCGTGGTCGTGCGCCACCAGGAACAGGTACGCGGCGCCGAGGCTGCGTGCGGCGTCGTACGCGATGCCCGCGTACAGGTCGGCGCCCTGGAACATGTAGACGTCGGCGTTCGCACGCCGCAGCGCCGCGAGCGTGGACGTGAGTCGCGGGTGGAAGAAGCGCACCACCGGGAGCCCGTCGCTCATGCGGTACGTCTTCAGCAGCCGCACGCCCTCCCACACGAGGCCGTCCTCCTGCCCGAAGTCGCACGTCACCACCGTCACGTCGAAGCCGCGCTGCGCGAGCCCCTTGGCCAGCAGGGCCTGCTGCACCTCGGCGCCGCCCGCGAACGGCACCTTGCCGCCCGAGACGACCGGGTACAGGAACGGCGCCAGCAGGCAGATGCGTCCCCGTGTGCTCACGGCCTTCCTCCCGCCAGTCGAACGAACAGGTCCTCGTAGGCGCGAACCATCGCGCCGCGGTCGAATCGCTGCTCGGCGCGTGCACGGGCCGCGGCGCCCATGCGGGCGCGCAGCGCCGGGTCGGCGAGCAGTCGGCCGAGTCGCTCGGCCATCGCGGCCGCGTCGCCCACCGGCACGAGCCATCCGGTCTCGCCCTCGGCGATCACGTCGCGCACCGACCCCACGTCGGTGGACACCGCGGGCACGCCGCACGCGTGCGCCTCGAGCAGCGTCACCGGCAGCGTCTCCACGATCGGGTGCGAGCTCAGCACGGCCACGTCCGCCGCGCGCCACAGCTCCGGGATGTCGCGGCGCATGCCGAGCATCCGCACGACGTCGCCCATGCCGTGCGTGGCGATGGCCGCCTCGATCGCGCCGCGATCCACGCCGTCGCCCACGACCAGGAAGCGCGCGGCGGGCAACGCCGCGTGCACGCGCGCGGCGGCCTCCACGAACAGCGCCACGTTCTTCTCGGGCCGCAGCGCCGCCACGAGCATGGCGATCGGCGCGTCCACCGGCAGGCCCAGCTCCCGACGCACCGCCGCGCGGTCGGCGGGCGGCGCGAACACCTCGAGGTCCACGCCCGACACGATCACCTCGAAGCGCTCCGGCGCCAGGTGCAGGTTCCGGCACAGCCAGTCGCGGTGCGAGTCGGCGAGCGCGATGAACCGGTCGGCCACGGGCAGCGTGGCGCGGTTCGCGAGGAAGTGCTGCACCGGGTCGCCGAGCTTGCCCGTGGAGTGGAACCCGAGCGCGATCGGCGGATGCGCCGAGCGACGGCGTTCGAGCCCGGCCCAGAACATGGGCAGCGCGCTGTCGTACAGGTGGATCACGTCCACGCGCTCGGCCGCCATCACCTCGCGCAGGCGCGCGCCGATGCGCAGGTCGAGCTTCGACGTGGCGAGCCGGCTGATCACGCGGTGCCCCGCGGCGGCCAGTTCCTCGCCGATCGGGCCGGGCTCGTACAGGTTCACGAGCACGGGGTCGACGCGCGCCGGGTCCATGCGCGTGACGAGGCTCTGCACGAGCCGCTCGACGCCGCCGAACACGAGCGACGCCTGCAGGAACGCCAGCCGCACCGGCCGCACCGCGGGCGGCATCGGCCGCGCCGCGCTCATCGCGCGCTCCCGCGCGGGCGCACGCGCAGCGAATCCACGGCGATGCCCGAGTAGTAGTCGCGGTCCACGAAGTAGTCCTCGAACCGGTAGTTCGGGTAGTGCGGCTCGCGGCGCAGGCTCACCTGCACGACGTAGTCCCCCGCCGCGACGTCGCCCGGCACCACCACGTCGGCCGTGTCACGCACGACGGTGCCCGGGCGCCACAGGTCGACGCCGTACGCGCCGTCCACGGGAATGTGGTCCATCCGGAACCGGTACCGCTCGCGGTTCACGCGCTCGAGCAGCTTGCGCCACGGCTTCGCCAGCACCGGCGGCGGCGTCCAGCCCGCGGGGATCGCGCGGTCGAACCGCAGCGACACCACGTACGCGCCGGCGGGCGCGCGGCCCACGGCCCGCCAGTCGATCACCGCGTGCAGCGTGTCGCCCGGGGCGGCCTCGCGTGCGCGCAGCTGGAACGACCCCAGCCGGGGCAGTCCGGCGCCGACGCTGCGGCCGGCGGGCTCGCCCGGGGCCACCGCGCGCACGAACGGGCGTGGCGTCGCGGGGCTCGCGAGCGTGTCGAGCGCCTGCGCCCGGATCGCGTACACCACGAAGTCGCCGTGGTCGAGCACGCGCTCGAACGCCGCCGGGCGCCCGTCGAGCCGGGCGCGCGCCGCACGGAACCACGCCGGATCCGGCGCCCAGTAGTCGAGTCGCGGGATCTCGGCGAACCGTCCGTTCAGCGCCACGTGCGTGACGCCCCAGCGGCGCACCACCTCGCGCGTGCGCTCCCAGCTCGCGTACGGGTCCAGCGCGTCGCGCGCGTCGAGGATGCGGTCGAGCGCCAGCGAGTCGTTCGGCGAACTGTGCTGGTCCACCAGCGTCTGCACCCAGTGCCGCGTCATCATGGGCACCGAGTACGAGGTCGCCGGGTCCGACAGCACCACGCTCCCCGCGGGCAGGTGCGCGTCCATCCATGCGAGCTCGCCGCCCCAGCGCAGCACCGACGTGGCCTGCTCCTGTTTCGCGATCCAGCCGGGATGACCGAGCACGAACACCGCGTCGAGCACCGCGTGGCGCAGCAGCAGCGCGAGCCCGGCGAGCCCGAGCAGCGACGCGAGCCGGCCGCGCCACGCGCCGCGCGCCACGCCGGCGGCCAGGCGTGTCGCCGCGAACGCCACCGCGCCGGACACCGGCAGGATCCACACGAACCGCATCAGCAGGTAGCCGAGCTTCGGCTGCAGCGCGCCGGCGACCGGCGGCACGTACAGCAGCCCGAACACCGCGAGCGAGGTGGTGAGCAGGTACAGCACCGCCGGGTTCCTGGACGACCGCGCCCACGCCCACCACGACAGCGGGATCAGCAGCCACGCCTGCCCCATCCAGTCCCAGAGCACGCCGGGCGAGATCACGAACCCCGAGCCCGGCAGCAGCATGAGGCCCTGCGGCTCCAGGTGGATGACGTTGCTGGGCGCATAGGACGACCGCGCGCGCCACAGCAGGTACGGCAGGCACGCCACGCCGAGCGTGATCGCCGTCATCGCCAGCCGCCGCGCGCGCGGACCGAACCCGCGGTCGACCACCAGCAGCCCCGCGCCGAGCGCGCCGAACACGAGGCCGAACTGGATCGCCCCGAACACGTGCGCGCACACCGTTCCCATCGCGAGTCCCACCGCACCCAGCCGCGAGCGCCGCGCCCCTTCGCCGCCCCGGCCGGCCCACGCGAGGTCGGCGAGCACCGCCGTGGCGGTGGCGAGCGCCAGCTGGTCGGCGAGCTTGGTCGCGAACACCGCTTCGCGGAACGCCGGCGCCCCGAGCGAGCTGCCGTAGGTCGCGAACAGCGCCCACGCGCCCACGGCCGCGGCCGCCGATCCGCCGAGCAGGAACGCGAACGCAGCGGCGTTCAGCACGAACAGCGGTGCGAGCAGCGCCGACAGCAGCCGCCAGGCGTCGTACGGGTCGGCGCCGGCGAGCTTCGCGACGAGGGCCACGCACGGATGCCACAGGCCCTTGCGCGGGTCCGCGCCGTGCGCGCCCGCGTCGCGGAAGAACGCGTCCACGGGAAACGCGTCGCCGCTCGCGAGCATGCGCCGGATCGTGCCGATGTGGTCGGGCGAGTCCGTGTAGTACGACACCGGCGTGCCGAGCCGGCCCACGTGCACGGCCGCGGCCAGCGCGGCGGCGGCGATCACCAGCACGGCGAACCCGTGCAGCGCCGGCGCCTCGTCGCGCGCCGGTTCGCGCCCGAACCGCCACGCCGCCCCCCACGCGAGCGCCGCCGGCAGCGCGCTCCAGGTGACGAGCACGGTGAACGGCACGTGCAGCAGGTGCGCGGCGAGCACCTGCGCCGACAACGCCAGCACGCCGAAGCCGAGCGCCCAGCCGGAGGCCAGCGCGGCGCCGCCCGGCGGCAGCGCGCCGGTGGCCGCGAGCCAGCCGTGCCCCGGCAGCAGCACGAGCACGAGGAACGCGAGCGCCAGCCGCACGCCCGGCGGCGAGCCGGCGAGGCCGCCCGACAGCAGCAGCGCCTGCAGCGCCAGCCCGAGCGCCGCGAAGCCGAATGCGCGCCGGCCGTTCATCGCGCGCCGTCCCAGCGATAGAGCGCCACCGACGCGGTGCGGTGCTCGTGGAAGCCGGCGCGTGCGGCAGCACGTTCCAGCCCGATCGCGCGTCGGTGGAGTCGGCCGCGCGCGCGACCACGATCACGTCGCGCCGGATCGACGCGATACGCTCGCGCGCCCGCGTGCGGCGCCACGCCGTGCGCGAGCGCGGTCGCCGCGAGCCGCCGCCACTGCAGCTCGTCGCGGTCACCGCCCCAGTCGCGTTCGCCGCGGCGCCCCCCCCAGAGCACGCTGCGGCCGCCGAGCGCGATCACGTCCGCCGCACCGGCCAGGTCCACGAGCATCGCGTCGGCCGGCGTGTGCGTGCGCACCCACGCCATGGCCTCGAGCCCGGCCGCGTCGGGCTGCTTCCACGATCCGCGGCTCTGGCCGTGCTCCATCGCGAAGCCCGCGAGCGCGAGCGCCACGGTCGGCAGCGCGAGCCCGGCGCGCCCAGCGGAGCGCGGCGCGCCACGGCGCGTTCGCGCGAGCCCACGCGTGCGCGCCAGCCCGTGCCGCCGGCGCGGCCAGCACGAGGGCGAGCAGGTTCACGAACTTGCTCTGGTTGTTCTCGGGCAGCCGCACCACCAGCGCGAGCAGCGCGAGCGGCAGCGCGGCAGCCAGCACCGCGAGCGCCGCCGGCCGGCGCGCCGGCGCGGGTCGCGAGCCATGCGAGGCCCGCGGGCACCACGAGCGCGCCGCACCAGAGCAGGCTCTGCAGCGCCATCGACGTGGGCTGAACGACCAGCTGGCCGTGCTTGCCCGCGGTGATCGAGGCGCGGTACGGCGTGAGCAGCAGCGCCGCCGCGAGCACCGCAGGCCGACCGCAAGCGCGCCGCGCGCCCGCGCGAGCGGATCGCCTGCACGGCGAGCACCGCGGCCACCGCGCCGACCATGAGCAGCGCCGCGTCGCCCACCACCGCGTGCAGGAACAGCGCCGCGGCGAGCACCGCGAACAGGCGCACGGCGGCCGCCGCCCGGCGCTCCGCGCACTCGCCGAGCAGAGCCACCGTGTAGGCGAACAGCGCGAGCCCCATCGAGAACGGCGTGGGCACCAGGTACTTGTCGCCGAAGAACGCGAGCGAGCCGTGCAGCAGTCCCTGTGCGAGCGTGGACAGCACCGGATCGACGCCGTAGCCGAGCGTGGTCACGATCTCGCCGAAACGCCGCTCCGTGCCGATCACCGCGCGCCCCACGATCCATACCCACGCCCCCGGCGCGTAGCCGGCCACCGTGAGCAGCGAAGCCAGCACGACCGCGCGCCCGCCGCCCCCGAGCACGCGCACGAGCGTGGCCACGCCCAGCAGCACCGCCGCCGCCGCCGCCACGTTGAACGCGACGAGCGGCGCCCACACGGGCACCGCCGGCTGCACCGCCAGCCACAGCGCGGCCCACGCGTGCTCGCCCCAGAAGTAGAGCAGCGGCACACCGGCGAAGTACGGGTCCTCGGGCGGGAGCCCGCGCTGCGCCACCTGCAGCGTGACCCCGGCGTGGAAACCAGCCGTCGGAACGCGGCGCGAGCCACGGATTGCCGGCGAGCAGCGCCGCGACGATCGCCGCCCATGCGCCCGCGCACGCCAGCGCGGCGGCCGACGAGGCCGGGGCCGGCGTCGCGCCGTGGCGGCGCGCGAACTGCGCGGCCGGCGCGGCGACGCCCTCCGCCAGCGCGAGCGCGCCGACGAGCGCGAGCGCGAGCCGGGCCGCCGCAGCGAACGGCACGCCGAGGACCGCGGCGAGCGCCGCGGGCGCCGCGACCAGCGCCGGCGAGACCGCGAGCGCGAGCCCAGGCGCTCCGCGATGCTCCAGCCGGGCGTCCACGCGCGTGCGAACCCGCGCGCCTGGGGCGACCAGCGTCACGAGGACGGCGAGGGCCACGGCGAGCGGCGCGGGCAGCGGCACGCCCGCGAGCAGCCCGGCGGCCGCGGCGAGCCCGATCCACGCGCCGCGCTCGGCGGCGCCGGGAGCGTGTGGCGCAGTCATGCCGTCGGGGCGGGCGGGCGCAGCCGCCGCAGCAGCGGCCCCACCACCGGGAGGTTGAACTCGGAGGCGAGTTGCGCGATGCCGAGCCCGCGCACGAGCGGCACGGCGAACGCGGCGTACGCGCCCAGGAACAGCACGCACTCGAGGCCCGAGCGCAGCGCCCGCACACCGAGCGCGCGCGCATCGCCCCACGGCAGCACGCGGTCGAGCGCCCACGCCACGCCCATCGCGAACGCGAACGGCGCCACCAGTCGCGCCACCGCCGTGAGCGTCTCGCGCGTGCGCATGGCCAGGCCCGAACACGCCAGCAGCAGCAGCAGGACGCCGTCGAGCGTGTACGTGAGCAGCGTCGCCCACGCGACGCCCGTGATGCCGTACCCGGCCTTGACCGCCGCCACGTCGAGCGCCGCGCCGAGCGCGGTCACGAACAGCGCCACGGGCACGAGCACCGCCTGCCGGCCGAGCGTCATGAGCGTGATCGAGCCGAGGTTCGCGAGCGCCAGCCCCACGGCGCCGAACGACAGCACGCGCAGCGCCGGCACACCGGGCAGAAATCGCGGCAGCAGCGCGACGGCCACCTCGTTCGACAGCAGGTACGCCAGGCCGCACAGCAGCGGCACCAGCAGCGAACTCGCGCGGAAGACGCGCGCGACCATCGGACGGATCGCCGCCGGGTCGCGGCCCGACGCGCTGAAGTCGTGCAGCAGCCGCGGGTAGACGACGTACGCGATCGAATCGGGCAGGTACAGCAGGAACGTGAGCGCCATCACCGACAGGCTGTAGTAGCCGAGTTCCTCGGTGCCGAGGTAGCGCAGCACGATCAGGCGGTCGAGCGTGCGCATGACCAGCGCCGAGCCGGTGAACACGAACATCGGGAAGCCCACGCGCAGCAGCTTCAGCGAATCCTGGGACGGGCGCGCCCCGAGCGGCGCGATCGCGCGGCCGTGCCAGCGCGTGTAGCCCGCGGCCACCGCGGTGCCGAGCAGCCAGCCCCAGAGCAGGCTCCACATGCCGAGCCACGGGATCAGCGCCAGCCCCACGCCCGCGCCGACGAGCCCCTGCCAGAAGTACCAGCCCGAGACGGCCTGGATGTTGCCGTGCGAGCGCAGCACGGTCAGGTGGTAGTAGGCGACGTTCGTGAGCAGGATCGTGGCGAGCGCGCCGGCGATGCCGGCGAATCCCCACGCGTCGAGCACGCGGCTGCTCGAACCGTACTTCACCCACGCGAGGCAGCCGGCCGAGAACACGAGCGTGAACGCGAGGATGTTGAACAGGCCCGCGCGCTTCAGCCGGTCGAGCTCGGCGGCGTCGTTCGCCACGATGCGCGCGGGGACGCTCTGGTCGAGGCCCTGCTGCGTGCCGAGCGGCGCGAACAGGCCGTAGTCCATGATCAGCTGCAGTGCGTTCCACGCCCCGTACTGCTGCGGGCCGAGCAGCTTCGCCGCCACGATGCCGCGCAGCATGAGGCCCGCGCGCACGACGTACTGCGTGATCGCGTAGCCGACCGAGTCGCGGATGAACTTTCGAGGGTGCATCGGGGGACGGACGCTCCTCGCGGATCAGCGGGCCACGGCCCGAATGGGATTCTGTGGCGCGTGGACGAGTCGCCGGGCTAGACTCGCCGCGTGAACGATCCGCGCGTGACACCCGACTCCGACGTTCCGCCCCTCGCTTCGGCCGGGGGCGTTCCCGTTCGCGACACGTTCCTGCCCATTGCCGTGCCCTGGATCGGCGAACGCGAGAAGGCGCTCGTGCTGGACGCGCTCGAATCCGGCTGGATCACCACCGGCCCGAAGACGCAGGAGCTCGCGCGCCGCATCGCGGACCTCGCCGGCGCGAAGTACGGCGTGTGCGTCAACTCCGCCACGGGCGCGCTGCACCTGGCGCTCGAGGCGCTCGGCGTGGGGCCCGGCGACGAGGTGATCACGTCCACGTACACGTTCGCCGCCACGGTCAACGTGATCGAGCACGTGCACGCGAAACCCGTGCTCGTGGACGTGGAGCCCGACACGCTGTGCATGGACCCGCGCGCCGTGGAGCGCGCGATCACGCCACGCACGAAGGTGCTGCTCACGGTGGACTACGGCGGACAGCCGTGCGACTACGACGCGCTCGGCGCGCTCACGCGGCCGCGGGGCATCTCCATCGTGGACGACGCGGCGCACGCGCTGGGCGCGGCCTGGCGGGGCGTCCCCGTGGGCTCCGCGTCGCTCGCGCGCATCACGGCGTTCTCGTTCTACGCCACGAAGAACCTGAGCACGGGCGAGGGCGGCGCCGCGGTGACCGACGAGCCCGAGCTCGCCGAGCGCATCCAGCTGCTGAGCCTCCACGGGATGAGCCGCGACGCGTGGCGCCGCTACAGCGACACCGGCTCCTGGTACTACGAGGTCACCGCGCCGGGCTGGAAGTACAACCTCAGCGACGTGCTCGCGGCGATCGGCCTGGGCCAGCTCGAGCGCTTCGAGGAGTTCCAGGCGCGTCGCCTGGCGCTCGTCGAGCGCTACCGCCGCGGACTCGAGGGCTGCGACGCCGTGCGCCTGCCGGTCGCGCGCCCCGGCGTGACGCACGCCTGGCACCTGTTCCCGATCGGGCTCGAACTCGAACGGCTGAAGATCGACCGCGGCAGCTTCATCCGGGAACTGCGCGCCGAGAACATCGGCACCTCGGTGCACTTCATCCCGATCCACCGCCATCCGCACTTCGCGCGCAGCCTGGGCGTCGGCCCCGCCGACTTCCCCGTGGCGGAAGACGCGTACCAGCGCGCGATCACGCTGCCGCTGTTCCCGCGCATGACCGACCGTGACGTCGACGACGTCTGTGCGGCCGTGCGCAAGATCGCCGCGCACCACCGTCGCTGACGCGCGGAGCGCGGGGACGGGCTCCGGGGACGGTCCGGCGTCCGGGCTCACTCGCCCCCCTTCTGCGCCTCACCCAGCGACTGCAGCGACAGCCCCTCGCGGCCGAGGTACAGGAACCCGACCAGCGTGATCGGGATCCACTGGCTGAGGAAGTAGAACCAGCCGTAGGCGGCGGCGGGGGCGCCGTACACGCCGAACAGCTTGAGCCCCACCGTGCACGCGTAGTTCAGCGTGCCGATGTAGCCCGGGGCCGCCGGCACCATGATGCCGATCGCGGTGATCACCAGCATGACGAGCCCGGAGTACCAGGGCGCCTGGATGCCGAGCGACCACGCGGTGATGCCGAGCGCGAACGCGAAGCACAGGAACATCGCGAACGAGAGCGCGAACACGACGGCGAGCCGCCCGAGGTCGCGGAACAGTCCGAGGCCCTCGAGGAAGTGGTCCAGCGCCCGGGCGACGCGCCCCTTCATGCTGGCCGGCAGCGGACGGGTGACGAGGTCGGTGAACAGGTGCGCGAGCCGCGCGTTCCGTTCCACGAGCACGACGAACGTGGTGAGCAGCAGGCACAGCGCCACGAGCACCTTGCCGCCCCACTGCACGAGCCGCCCCGCGTCGGTGGTGCCGGCGATGGGATGGATCAGCAGCGCGATGCCGAAGATCAGCAGCAGCGTGATCATGTCGATCGCGCGCTCGACCACGATCGTGGCGAGCAGCGTCGTCTTGGACAGGCGCTCGCGCCGGGCGAGCACCCACGGACGCACGAACTCGCCGAGTCGGAACGGCAGCACGTTGTTCGCCATGAAGCCGATCATGGTGGCACTGAACAGGCTGTCGGTGGACAGGCGCCGATCGGACTGGATGAACAGCCGCCAGCGGATCGAGCGAAGCCAGAAGCCGAAGATCGTGACCGCCATGACGAGAGCGAAGCCGGCGTAGTTCGCGCCGCGAAGCGCCCGCCAGACCTCCGTCACGGGCACGTCGCGCATGGACAGCCACACGAAGAACCCGGAGATGCCCAGGATCAGGACCAGGCGAACGATCGACTTCATCGGCCCTCCCCGGCCGCCCGGCCGCCCCGGAGCTCCTCGATCTCGCGGCGCAGCAGCGCCATCTCGCGCGTGAGCGCGTGATTCTCGTAGCCGAGGCGAGACAGCTTCACGGACACGTACAGCAGCGTGGCCACGAGGAAAGCCAGGCCGAACGCGAACACGGTGGACGACTCGCCGAGGAAGCCGAGCTGGCGCGTGATCCACACCAGCAGCGGCGTGGTGAAGCCGAGCACCGCGATCACGGTGGACGCCACCACCCAGAGGAACGAGTACTCCTCCGAGAGCCGACGGCGCCGGACGAGGTCGAGCACGTACAACGCGAGTCCCACGGCGCCGAGCGCCACGATGATCTGGGTCTTCGAAAGGAAGAACACGATCGCCTCCGTCAGAGGGGTCGCCGCACCAGCGCCATGAGCGACGCGAGCAGGTTCTTGTAGGGGTAGTAGAGCTGCTTGCCCAGCGTGTAGAAGGACTGCCCCGCCTGGCGCTCCCGCATCTCCACGGGCACTTCCGTCAGGCGGAAGCCGCGGCGGGCGAGCGCGATCAGCAGTGGGGCGTCCGGGAAGTCCTTGGGAAAGTCGTGCTGGCACACCTGCATCACCGGGCGCGAGTAGGCGCGGAAGCCGGACGTGGTGTCGGTGATCCGGCGCCCCAGTGCCAGGTGCACCACCCACGAGAAGACGAGCATGCCGAGGCGGCGGTGGACCGGGGCACGGTAACCCGTGCGCTCCACGTAACGCGAGCCGATCGAGACGTCGCAGGCGCCGCGGCGCACGGGCTCGAGCAGCGCCGGCAGGTAGGACGGGTCGTGCTGGCCGTCGGCGTCCAGCTGCACGCCGACGTCGTAACCGCGCTCCACGGCGTAGCGGAACCCCGTCTGGAGCGCCCCGCCCACGCCGAGGTTGACCGTGTGGCTGAGCACCGGAACGCCCGCCTCGCGCGCCACGCGCGCCGTGGCGTCCCGCGAGCCGTCGTCGACCACGAGCACGTCCACGCCCGGGGCCCGGGCCGCGACCTCGGCCAGCGTCCCCGGGAGGCTCTCTTCCTCGTTGTGCGCGGGAATGATCACGAGCACGCGCAGCTCGGACATCACGCCCTCCGGGGTTCCACGGCGCGGGCCAGGCGGTCCGCACCGTTCACGAACTGATCGCGCAGGCGGCGGAGCCATGCCGCCCGCAGGGGAAGCGAAGACAGTTTCTCGAGATCGTAGCGGGTCACCAGACCGAGCGCGAACGCGCCGACCACGCCCGGAAGCGCGAGCACCACGCGCACCGCGAGTGAAGGCGTCCAGGCGAGCGCGCGGTCCACCCACCACGCCAGCGCCATGGCCGGCACCACGAGCGCGGCACCGCGCAGGAACGCCGCCGCGCGCTCGCGGGCGCCCTCGGGCAACAGGCGCGAGGCGAACATCGTGGCCCCCGCGTAGGCCACCGTCGCGCCGATCAGGTTGGCCCAGCCCGCGCCGATCGTGCCCAGCCGCGGCACGATCAGGAAGTAGCACGACAGCTCGGCGCCGAATTTCGCGAACGCGAGCCACATGACCACGTCGGGGCGCTTGAGCGCCTGGAACAGCATCGTGAGCGGCTGCTGCGCCGTGCGCACGATGGGCACGAGCGCCAGGATCTGCAGCACCGGGATCGCCGGCGCGAACAGCGGGCTGCCCACCCACAGCGTGAGCTCGCGGGCGTACACGAACAGCACGAACGACAGCAGGTACGCGAACCCCTGGATCAGCCGGAACGCCTGGTTGAAGACGTTGCCGAGCCGCTCCCTTTCGGCGCGTGTCACCAGGTGCGTGAGCGACGGCAGCAGCGCCGTCGGCAGCGTCTGCGACAGCTCCACGAACCGTTCGAGCGTCTGGAACGCGAACGAGTAGTAGCCCAGCTGCGTGGCGTCGAGCACCTTGCCGAGCACGACCTTGCCCAGGTTCTGCCCCGACAGGAACGCCGTGCGCGCGCCGAGCAGCGGCAGGCTGTACGCGAGCATGTGGCGCACGAGTTCACGGCGGCCGATCGCGGGGGCCTCGGAACCGGGCAGCTCGGCCGCCTTCAGGCGCTCGTCCGCACGCGCGTACCGCAGCGCGAGGAACGCCGCGACGGACATCACCACGGCCTGCAGCGCGGTGAGCAGCGACAGGCCCACGGCCATCGCGACGAGGCCCTTCAGCATCCACCACAGCACGCCCACCAGCACGGTCTTCGCGATGTGGAACGCCAGCGACAGGAAGCTCACCCACTCGAAGCGCTGCAGGCCGAACAGCATCGATCGCCCGGTCGTGGCGAGGCCGTCGGTGGCCACGATCAGCGTGAGCAGCGGCAGCAGCAGCGCGAGCTCCGGGGTCTCGAAGTGGTGCGCCAGCAGCGGCGCGATGCCCACCACGACGAGGCTGGCGGTCACGCCCAGCGCGAGCTTGATGCCGAGCGCCAGCCGGTGCGCGCGCGCGAGGTCGCGCAGGCGGCCACGCGCCTGGTACTCGGCGGCGAACCGCTCGAGGAACACCTCGAAGTTGCCGGTGGCGAGCGACGCCAGGCCGACGATCGCGAGCGCGAGCGTGAGGATGCCGTACTTCGTGGGCCCCAGCCATCGCAGCATGAGCGCGAAGTAGGCGATGCCCGACAGCAGGGCCGCCGTCTTCTCGAGCGCCAGGAAGAACGCGCCGCGCGAAACGCTGCTCGCGATCTCGCCGCGCTTCATGCCGCCCCCAGCATCGCGTCCACCTCGCGCTCGAGGAACCCGCGCAGGTCGGTGAGCGACCGCACCCCGTCGGGCACCGGCCGGTTCGAGGCGAGCATGGCCGCCATGTCGGGATGCGAGGCGTCGTATCCGTGCATCGCCGCGAGCGGCCGCGAGCCCATGAAGCTCGGCACCATGAGCGCGCCGGGCTCGAGCAGCCAGATGTCCTCGCCGTAGCGGTGGTCGTCGAACCACGCGCCCGCGGCGCGCAGCTCGTCGTCCGCGAGCCAGCGGCCGCGCGGTTCGCCGGCGAGCGCGGCGCGCACCGGTTCGCGCGCGGATCGGTCGAGCCACCAGAAGCGCGCCATCGTGGAGTCGAGGAACGCGAGGTAGTTCCGCCCGCGCCGCTGCGGCAGCGCCGCGAGCCGGGGGCCCAGGTCCACCGTGGCGGTGACGTCCACCATGCCGTGGTCCGAACAGACGTACGCCCACAGCGGCCGCCCGGAGCGCGACGCGGCCGCGAACGCCCGCTGCAAGCGCTCGCCGTAGGTGCGCAGCCGCCCGGCCACGCCGGCGCCGCGCGAGCCCTCGTGGTGCAGCAGCGCGTCGAGGTCGGCGGTGTAGAGGAACAGCACGTCGTCGTCCCCGGCGGCGAGCCGGGCCTCGAGCTCGTCGAAGGCGCGGGCCTCGGGCGTGCGCCAGTTCCAACCGTGCCAGCGCACCCGGCGGCGGTCGAGCGCGTCCCAGAGCGTGTCCACCGGCAGCCCGCCGGGCGCGAAGATGTCGGCCCGCTCGGGCAGGTCGAAGTGCACGAGTTCGTCGCGGGGCACTTCGTACAGGTTGAAGTACCCGCGCACGCCGCGCCGCGCCACGAGCCGCGTCAGCAGCCCGGTCAGACGCCAGCTCGAACGCAGGCGGGGCGGCAACGCGCGCAGCCACTGGAACCCGGCGAACACGCCCGCGTCCGACGCGCGCCGGTACATCAGCCAGCGGCCGTGCTCGCTCGGCAGGCGGCCGCTGAACACGGTCGGCAGCGCGCCCGAGCTGAATCCGAGGATCGTCTCGATGCGGCGGCGCTGCGCGAGCTCGGGCAGGAACGCGGGATCGCGGCCCGCGAGCTCCCAGCCGAGCGCGTCGACCAGCCACACGAGCATGCGGGGCCTCATCGCGACTCCGCCGTGCGCACGCCGTCGTGCAGCCAGCGGTCCCACGCCCTCACGACCACGGCGCGCGCACGATCCCAGTCACGCGCATCGTTCGCGTCCACGATGCCCAGGCGTCCGAGCGCGCGCAGCGCCCCGAACGGCATCGCCGGCGGCAGGCCCGCCGCGGCCGCCAGCACCAGCACGGTCGCGCTCGCGTTGACGCGGTGCTGCGGCGTGCCCGCCGAAGCGTCGCGCAGCCGGCGGCCGCGATCGGGCCCCTCGCCCGTCCGCGCGCGGAACGTCCACGCCCGGCGCGCCCGGCGCCACCAGGGCGCACGCCGCGCCACGCGCAGCGCGGCGTCCCAGGCG
>JBGAMH010000352.1:0-3140 GCA_044223135.1 Candidatus Eiseniibacteriota bacterium
AGGCGCGACGGGCGCTCGGCTACGTGCCGCAGCAGGTGGAGTTCCCCGCCGGCCGCGACGTGCGGCAGGTGCTCGAGTGGTTCGCGCGCGTGCGCGGCCTGCCGGCCGACGCCGCCACCCGCGCGATGGCGCGCACCGGGCTCGGCGCGCACGCGGGTCGCGCCGCGAGCACGCTGTCGGGCGGCTACACGCAGCGGCTGTCGCTGGCGCAGGCCCTGCTCGGCGAGCCCGAACTGCTCGTGATGGACGAGCCCACCGCGAGTCTCGACCCGCAGGCCACGTGGGAGTTCCGGGGCCTGATGGGCGGCCTGCACGCCGAGGGCGTCACGGTGCTGCTGTGCTCGCACCGGCTCGCCGAGGTGGAGCGCGTGGCCGACCGCGTGCTGATCCTGAACGAGGGCCGCGCCGCCGCGCTGGAGTCGCTCGCCGCGCTGCGCGCGCGCCAGGTGGAGGAGACGCGCCTCGACGTGGAGCTCGCCGAGGATCCGCGCCGCGCCATGGCGGTGCTGGCGCGGCTGGGCCTGGCCGCGGAGGAGACGGCGCCCGGCCGGCTGCGCGTGGAAGCGCGCGGCCGCGAACTCGAAGCACTCGAGGCGCTGCGCGCCGCGGGCGTGCCGGTGCGGGCGTTCGAGCAGCACCGCCCCAGCCTCGAGGACCTGTTCCTGGACGTGGTCGCGGGAGGCGTGTCGTGAAGCGGCTGCTCGCACTCGCGCTCACCGCCGTGCTGCTGGCCAGCGGCGTCACGCTGGTGGCGCGCCGGCCGCACGCGGCGGCGCCGGCCCCCGTGGCCGCACCCCTGCCGGACACGTCGCTCACGATGGTGATGGGCCACGACGGGCTGCAGCCCGAGCGTGCGTCGGTCCCCAAGGACCACCGCGTCTCGCTCACGTTCTCCAACCACAGCGGCCACGCGATCGTGGTGTCGCTGTCGGGCTACGACCCCGAGCCCGGCATCGGGCGCCTGGAGGACGGCGACACGTGGTGCGGCACGTTCACCAGCGATCGGCCCGGGGACGACTTCGCATGGATCGTGGACGGCAAACCCGCGGGCCGGCTGGCGGTGAGCGGCTCGCACCTGGCGGAAGGCCACCGATGAGCGAGCTGGAACTGGCGATGACGCGCGAGGAGGCGATCGTGTCGAAGCACCCGACCGGACGACCCGAGTCCCGGCTGCTCGTGATCGCGGGCGAGGAGTTCCGCCGCGTGGTGGAGTCGCGCTGGATGTTCGGCTTCGCGGCGCTGCTGACCGCGATGGTGCTGGGGCTGTCGTTCTTCGGGCTCGTGCAGAGCGGCGAGGTGGGCTTCCAGGGTTTCGCGCGCACCACGCTGAGCCTGCTGAACCTGGTGCTGTTCGTGGTGCCGCTCGTGGGCCTGCTGCTGGGGGCCACGAGCCTGTCGGGCGACACGAACCTGCTGCCGCTGCTGCTGGCGCAGCCGGTCAGCCGCCGCGACGTGCTGCTGGGCAAGGCGCTCGGCCTGTCGGGCGCGCTCGCGGCCGCGCAGGCGGTGGCGTTCGGCGGCGGCGGCGTGGTGGTGGCGCTGCAGGCCGGCGCGGGTCAGCTCGGCGCGTACGTCGCGCTGACCGCGCTCGCGCTGCTGCTGGGCACGCTGACGATCGCGCTCGGGCTGGCGATCGCGGCCGCGTGGCCCGACCGGCTGCGGGCCGTGAGCGCCGCCGCACTCGCGTGGCTCGCGCTGGTGGTGCTGTACGACCTCGGCGTGTTCGGCGCCACCTCGATGCTGTCGGGGTTGCCGCTGCAGAGCGTGCTGCTGCCGGCGCTGCTGCTGAACCCGGTCGACCTGGTGCGCGTGCTCGTGGTGTTCGCGGTCGGGTCGGGCGCACTGTTCGGGCCGACCTCGGCGGCGCTCATGGGCTGGCTCGGCACCGGCGGCGGGCTCGCGGTGGGCATCGCGGCGCTGCTCGTCGAGATCGCGGTCCCGCTGGTGTTCGCGGTCTGGCGATTCGAGCGCCGCGACTGGTAGGTGCGTTCTCCAGACTGGGCGTCAGTTTTCTGACAAACGGACAGAGGCGCGCGGCCGCAGGAGCGGCCCCCTGCCACGGCGGCACCGAGGCCGTTCGTCACGCAAACCACTGACAATCGGCCCCGGCACGCTCCGACAGCCGCCGGGGAACCTGCCATCTCCGCGCTGGCCCACAAGTTGCGGTAGCGGCGGCACAGCGTGACTCTTCGACCGCCGCGCCCGGCTCCAACGACCCGGATGACGGCGGTCTGCGCGTGTCGTTCGTGGCGGATCCACTGGTGGGGACCGGTGGCTCCGCCGTCCCCTTTTCCGCCCACTTGCCAGGGATGCCCATGAACACCCAACTCGAGTCCTTCCGGTACGACGACGACATCGTGCGGAAGTTCATGGTGGCCACGTTCGTCTGGGGTCTCGTCGGAATGCTGGTCGGGCTGATCATCGCCCTCCAGCTCGGCGTGCCCTCGTTGAACCTGCCACCGTTCCTCACGTTCGGTCGCCTGCGCCCGCTCCACACGAACGCCGTCATCTTCGCGTTCGCCGGCAACGCGTGGTTCTGCGGCGCCTACTACTCGACCCAGCGCCTGCTGAAGGCGCGCATGTTCTCGGACGCCCTGTCCCGGTTCCACTTCTGGGGCTGGCAGCTGATCATCGTCGCGGCCGCGCTCACGCTGCCGCTCGGGATCACGCAGTCCAAGGAATACGCCGAGCTGGAGTGGCCGATCGACATCGCCGTCGTGCTCGTGTGGGTGGCCTTCGCGATCAACTTCATCGGCACGCTGGTCAAGCGGCGCGAACGCCACATCTACGTGGCGATCTGGTTCTACATCGCCAGCATCGTGACCGTGGCGGTGCTGTACATCTTCAACAACCTCGCGATGCCCGCCGAGATCTTCAAGAGCTACTCGATCTACTCCGGCGTGCAGGACGCGTTCATGCAGTGGTGGTACGGCCACAACGCCGTGGCGTTCTTCCTGACCACGCCGTTCCTGGGCCTGATGTACTACTTCATGCCGAAGGCCGCCGATAAGCCGGTGTTCTCGTACCGGCTGTCGATCCTGCACTTCTGGACGCTGGTCTTCCTCTACATCTGGGCCGGCCCGCACCACCTGCACTACACGTCGCTGCCCGAATGGGCGTCCACGCTGGGCATGATCTTC
>JBGAMH010000031.1:0-25123 GCA_044223135.1 Candidatus Eiseniibacteriota bacterium
GCGCGTGGCCCTGCCGGCACGGTGGGCGCGCTACTACTGGCGGCAGGTGCCGACACGGCGGATCGAGCACTGCCGACAGCACCGCTGCCGCTACGCGTTCTGAAAGCTCCGGGGCCCCGTCCGCGAAGGACGAGGCCCCGGCAACTGCAATCTTCCGCGCACAACCTACTCGATGCGCACGAGTCTCGCGTCCATGCGCAGGCCGTCGGCGTTCACGCGCACGAAGTAGAGGCCCGGCCGCACGGTCTGGCCGGCGTCGTCCTGCGCGTCCCACACGATCGGTGACACACCCGCCGGGCGCGTGCCGCGGTAGAGCTGCCGGACGAGTCGTCCCGACAGGTCGTACACGCGCACGTCCAGCGTGGTCTCCTTCTCCAGGGTCAGCTGCAGCTTCGCCGAGCCGCGGAACGGATTCGGCGACGCGGTCAGCTGCACCGGGCCGGTGCGCGGACGCTCCACCGGCACGTCCACCGTGGAGGCGGTCGAGTCCTGCGTGACGCGCATCACCGCCACGTCCTCGAACGCGCCGGTCTGGTCCTCGTCCATCTTGATGGCGATGTGGTCGATGATCAGGCCCTTGCACGTGCCGTAGCCGATGTCGATCGGCACCACGATCACGCCGCCGGCGGGCACCACGGCCGTGCGCAGGATCGGCTCGCCCGGGGGCAGGCCGTTCAGCGAGACCGCGGGCAGCCCGTCACCCGAGCCGACCTGCTCGCTGATGATCAGCGGAATGTCCGCGACGGTGCCCGGCTGGCCGCCGTTGTGGACGCGGATCGCCACCTGCTTCGTGGTGCCCGTCGGGATCACGTGGATCACCGAGTCCACCTCGACCCACCACTTCTTCTTCACGCGCAGCGTGCCCGTGCAGCCGAAGCACTGCTGCGTGAGCTGGTTCTGCACGGTGAACTGGTAGCAGGCGGTCTGGCCCACCGTGAGCCCGGTCGGTCGCGTGATCGTGACCGGGATGTTCACGCACGTGCCCGCCGGCACCGACACCGTGCCGGAGTTCGGCGTGATCACCGTGGGACCGTTCGCCGTGCACGCTCCGATCGGCATGCCCGCCACCGACCACGAGTACGGCGTCGACGGCGCCGACCAGTCGTAGTTGCAGATGGTCAGGTTCACCGTGACGGTGTTCGCGAGACCGGGGTACGTGGTCACCGCCGGCACCGAGCAGTACTGCTTGCACTTGCCGAAGTTGACGATGCCCGCGATCTCGGCCTGCGACAGCGCGCGGCAGAAGATCTCCACGTCGTCGATGCAGCCGCGCCAGTAGTTCGTGCCGCTGAACGACCGGCCGATGTACAGCGCGCCCGCGTTGTTGATGCTGCCGGGCGCCGTCGTGGAAGGCGTGAACGTGCCGTCGAGCACGCCGTTCACGTAGGCCCAGCCCTGGTTCGTGGCGCGGCTCACCACGATCGCCACGTGCGTCCACGTGTTCGCGGGCAGCACGTTCGGCGAGATGTACGTGGCCGAGGCGGTGCTGCCGTCCTGCATCGCGAACGCGAGCTTGCCCGTGGCCAGCGCGAGCGCCCAGCCCACCGGTCCCGCGACCCGCTTGTCGAGGATCGTGTTCGTGGTGGAGTTGCCCGCGGGGTTGATCCACGCGTCGATCGTGAAGTCGGCGCTCGAGCCGAAGTTCAGGTCGGCCGCGTTCGGCACGAGCACGTACTGGTTCGCGCCGTTCAGGTTGATCGCGGTGCCGGCGCCCGGACGCACGCACGTGCCCGGACCGTTCACCTTGGTGCCGGGGTGCAGGCCGCGCACGTCGTGCGCGATCGTGCCCGACGTCTCGTCGAACGGCCACCACGCGACCATGTTCGAGGGCGCGGTCACGCAGCGCTGCTCGCTCTGGCAGCGACGGCAGTTCGCGAAGTTCAGGTTGTGGATGCTGTTCGGGCCGAGCGTGACCGTGTAACAGCCACCCACGGGGCTCGTCGGCTGCCAGCCGAAGAAGCCCATCTCGCAGATCGTGTACGTGCCCTGCGGCAGGTTGCTGAACGAGTACTGCCCGTTCGCCGCGGTCTGCACGGTGAGGTTCACGGGTCCGGTGATCACGATCGTCCAGCCCGAGAGGCCCGGCTCGTTCGGATCCTTCTCGCCGTCGCAGTCCTCGTCCCAGAACTTCATGCCGTCGATCACGCCCGTGTCCGGCAGCGCCGGCACGGGGCAGGGCACTTCGACGTCGCCCTGGTTGGTCTTGTCCTGGTTCAGGACGTCGCCGTTGCTGTCGATCAGGTAGCTGACCGTGGTGTTGCCGCCGGTGGGCGGCAGGCCCTGCAGGCCGTAGATGGCGTCGTTGAAGTTCAGGTGCAGCGCATCGCCGGTGGCCCACACGCGCCCGTGCGTGCCGCCCGAGTACGTGTCGTGGTCGGAGTCCACGCCACCCGCGGCGCTGTAGTTGTTGTACTGGCTGATCGCGTACGTGGCGCTGCCCGGCACCCAGTGGAAGTTCTGGCAGTCGTAGCGCAGCACGCGCGTGTCGTGCGCGCCGGGGTAGGTCTCGAACGAGATCGCGCGCTCGGCCAGCAGGATCGAGCCGCTGCGCATGAAGCTGATGTCCGACACCGGCTCCGAGTACGTGGCCGACGGCATGCTCGGCATCGTGATCTCGAGCTGCGCGCTGCCGGGCACGAAGTTGCCGACCGCGTCCAGCGCCACGGACCAGATCTCGTTCGGGCCCGAACCGGCGTTGCCGCCGTCGCGGTTCCACAGGCTGTAGTACAGGCGGTTGTCGTTGTGCCACTGCACGGCCCACACGCGCTGGCCGTACGGCGCCCAGCCCGGCAGGCCGTTGTCGGGCGTGCCGTGGTCGAACGTGGACAGGATGTTCCCCGCCAGGTCGAGCCGGTAGATCCTGCCGTCCTCGAGGTTGCTCACGAACAGCAGCCGGTGGCGGCAATCGAACGTGATGTTGCCGAGGCAGGGGAAGTTGACGCCCGGCGACACCGACGGGTCGGCCGCGTTCGGCAGCGTGGCGAACGTGGTGGCGTTGCCCGTGACGGCGTCGATCTTGTACACGCCGCCCGGCGTGGCGCCGGGAAGCGTGGCGGTCTGGTCGAAGTTGTAGGCCGACGTCTGGCACACGTAGACGTTGCCGGCATCGTCGAGCGTGATGCCGAACACCGAGCCCAGCACGCCCTGGCGCCAGTGGCCGAAGCCCGAGCCGTCGATGTAGCCGCTGAAGCGCTTCATCAGCCCGTTCGGCGGATCCCAGTTCACGTCGAACGGCGGGATGCCCGAATCCAGGTGGAAGGCGGTCACCACCGGGTCGGTGGGCGACGTGCCCTCGCGCGTCTGGATCGCGATCTTGCCCGTGAACGCGGCGAAGCCGGTGTCGGTCCACGCGGGCTTGGGGACGCAACAGGAGTCCGGTGTGCAGATCACCTCGGCGGCGCGTGAGGCCGGGGCCGCGAGTGAGATCAGCGTGGCGAACAGCGCGAGCATGGGGAGCACGCGCGCGGTGGGGACAAGGCGCATGAAGCCTCCTCGGTGCGGGTGGGGTATCCCGTCGACGACCGGAGCCATGGGCATGCGCGGCAAGGGGACCGCGTGGGGCGGGACATTAGCCGTCGGGAGATCGACCGCCTAGACATTTCGCTGACCTTCGGGGAGCCGGAGGAAACAGCGCGAGCCCGTCCCGGGACGGAAAGGCCGGCCCCGCGCGGGACGGGGCCGGCCTTTTCGGAACGACTTACGACGTCAGTGGCCCGCGGGAGCGGCCACCGACTCGAGCCCGGCCGCCGACCCGGTGCGGAGCACGGTCGCGGCGTGGTCTTCGGTCGCGAACGGGATGGGAGCGACGCTCGCCGCCGCACCGGCCAGCGGCGCCGGCGGCTCGACGAACTCGCCGGCGAGCGGGTCGAAGTCCCGATCGGTGGGCGAGGGCGCGAAGCGCGCGGCGAAGTTCATCGCGCCCGCGTCGCATCCGCCGCTGTCGAACGGACCGCGGATCGACGCCGCGGCGGCGACGAGCGCGATCAGCGACGCGTCCACGGCCAGCCCCGCGAGCGTGCACACCGTGCGCACGCCGCGCGCGGACGGCACCGACAACACCTGCACGCCGTCCACGGGGACCGTCACCGTGTCCGAGAACGCCGGCAGCGACGCGGCGCTGATCCCGCGACCCGGGCTCCACTGCTTGTTCCAGTCGAACGGCAGGCCGCGGCCGATCGCGAGCGCCTCGCGCGAGGGCAGTTCGCCGCGCGCGTCGAGCTCGGCCAGCCGGGTGGCGCTCCACTCGCGGGCGCTGTCCGCGCGCACCGCGCGCAGCTTCGCGAACGGCACGTCGTCGATGCGGCCCGCGGCGCCCGACACGCTCACGGCACGGTAGCCGAAGCCCCGGAACACGGCCGTGCGCGTGCGGCCCCGGCGGTCGACCAGCTCGACCTCGCTCGCCAGTGCGAACGCGTCGGGCGTGCGGGCGCGCCACGCGTCGTAACGAGCGGCGTACTCGCCGTCGCCCAGTCGGGCCCGGCCCAGGTACACGCCGCGCACGACGCGGGCGTCTTCGAGCGCGGCCTCCATCGGTGTGCCCGCTTCGATGCGCAGCGCCTTCCCGGCCGGAATGCGCCGGGGCGGGTCGTTCTTCGTCAGCGAGTTGCCGATCGAGTAGCCGATCGCGGTGCAGGACGCGTTCGAGAGGACCAGCGGGGACATCAGGAGGACCGCGAGCACCAGCAGCGCGATCCGCGTGGGTTCCAGTTCCAGGGAGCGTTTCATCGTTTCCTCCGCGTGTGCCGTGAAAAAGCGCCTGCGGTCGGGACGGTGTCCCGGGTGTTGTGCAGGCCCTTCGCGGGTGCCGGCGGAGCCCCCAGTGGTTTCGCCGACCGCTCCCCGCTCCGGGCCTGTGCAGGCACGTTCGGCTCCGTAGGGTGGTACGGAGTCCAGTGATTTCTCCGATCTCTCCGTGGCGCACGGGGTAAGGCCTCCCGAGGGCATCGGGTTTGACGCCCCGGCGCGGGTCGGTTTTGCTCCCGAGGTCTCCCGGCCCGGTCGTGCAAGTTCACCTGTCCCGCGGCCGATAACGACGGCGCGCCGCACGCCGCGACACCTCCAGGGTCCTGGACCCCATCCCACGAGCCGCCTCGCCATGATCTCGACCAACGCCCTCCGGGGCCTGCAGTCTGCCGTGCCTTCCGCCGCCGGCCCGCACCGCGACACCCGGAGGCCCGCATGAGCCTGTCGTTCCAGCGCGCGATCGTCGTGGGTGCTTCGACGGGCGTGGGCGCCGAGATCGCCTGCCAGCTCGCCGCGCAGGGTGCGGCCGTGGCGCTGCTCGGGCGCCGCGAGGACGAGCTGCGTGCGGTGGCGAAGCGCATCGAGACGGCCGGCCAGGGGCGCGCGATCGTGGTGCGCCACGACGCGACCGCTTTCGAGGAGGTGCCGGCGCTGTTCGAGCGGCTCGTGCGCGAGCTGGGCGGGCTCGACCTGCTGGTGTACGCCGCGGGCGTGATGCACGGCAGCGAGGAGAGCCACTACGACTTCCCGCGCGAGCGCCAGATGATCGAGGTCAACGTGCTCGGCGCGATGGCGTGGGCGAATCCCGCCGCGGCGATGTTCGAGGCCGCGCGCACGGGCACGCTGGTGGCGATCTCCAGCATCGCCGGCGAGCGCGGGCGGCGCACGAACCCGGGCTACACCACGAGCAAGGCGGCGCTGTCGGTGTACTGGGAGGCGCTGCGCAACCGCGTGTCGCGCTACGGCGTGAACGTGGTCACGGTGAAGCCGGGCTACGTGGACACCGCGATGACGAAGGGCATGAAGGGGCTGTTCTGGCTGATCTCGGCCGACAAGGCCGCGCGCATCATCCTGGACACGGCCCGGCGCGGCGGCAGCCCGTCGGTGTTCGTGCCCGCCCGCTGGGGGCTCGTGGCGCTGATCGTGCGCCACCTGCCGTCGTTCCTGTTCCGGCGGCTCAACTTCTAGAGGACGACATGGCGGCGCAACCCACGCTTCGCTCTTCCGCACCCTGGCGCGTGCTGGACGGCTACGGCCGCTCCACGTACGCCGCCTCGCGATACGTGCGGCCGCGCAGCGTCGAGGAGCTGGTCGAAGTGTTCGCGCGCGCGCGCGACGAGCGGATCCCGATGGTGTTCCGCGGCTCGGGCCGCAGCTACGGCGACGCCTCGCTGAACACGGGCGGCCTCGCGGTGGACATGTGCGGCATGGACCGCATGCTCGCGTGGAACCCGATCGAGGGCATCGCCGATATGGAGGGCGGCGCCACGATCGAAGGGCTGTGGCGGCGCACGATCCAGGACGGCTGGTGGCCCACCGTGGTGCCGGGAACGATGTTCCCCACCATGGGCGGCTGCGTGGGCATGAACATCCACGGCAAGAACTGCTTCCGCGTGGGGCCGTTCGGCGACCAGGTGCTCGAGATGGACGTGCTCACGCCCGACGGCACGCTCCGCACGCTCAGCCGCACGCAGGAGCCGGAGCTGTTCCGCGCGGTGATCGCGGGGCTCGGCCTGCTCGGCGCCGTCACGCGCGTGCGCGTGAAGCTGAAGAAGGTCGAGAGCGGCCAGCTGCGCGTGAAGCCGATCCTGTCGCGCTCGCTCGCCGAGATGTTCGACCAGTTCGAGGAGCACCTGCCCGACGCCGACTACCTGGTGGGCTGGGTGGACTGCTTCGCGGGCGGCTCGGCGCTGGGGCGCGGGCTCGTGCACCGCGCCGACTACCTGCACGGCGGCGAGGATCCGAATCCGTTCGAGTCGCTGAAGATCGAGCGGCAGGTGCTGCCGGGCGCGATCTTCGGCGTGCCGCGTTCGATCATGTGGCGGTTCATGAAGCCGTTCACGAACGACTTCGGCATGAAGATGATCAACGCGATGAAGTACCACCTGCCCGAGCCCGCGAGCGGCCCCGACCACTCGTTCCTGCAGCCGCACGTGGCGTTCGCGTTCCTGCTGGACTACGTGCCGAACTGGCGGCTGGCGTACGGCGACCACGGCTTCATCCAGTACCAGGTGTTCCTGCCCGACTCGACCGCGCGCGAGACCATGCCCGAGGTGCTCGAGCTGTGCCGGCAGCGGGACCTGGTCTCGTACCTCGGCGTGTTCAAGCGCCACCGTCCCGACGAGTACCTGCTGTCGCACGGGCTCGACGGCTGGTCGATGGCCATGGACTTCCCGGTGAGCCCGTCGCGCTGGCCGCGGCTGATGGAACTCACGCGCGAGCTGACCGCGCGCGTGCTCGACGCGGGCGGACGCTTCTATCCCGCGAAGGACTCGGTGCTGAACGCCGGCGAGTTCGCGCGCTGCTACGGCGACCGGCTCACGCGCTTCCTCGAGATCAAGCGGCGCGTCGATCCGCAGAACCTGATCCTGGGCGACCAGGGCCGCCGGCTGATGCCGACGCTGGTGGAGGGCGGTCGGGCGTAACGGCCGGGGCGGAACCGTCCGGGTGCCGGCTCGGGGCCTGAGCCGGGCCCGACCGGAGAGCGCCGGCGCGTTGGTAGGGACTTCGCGCTTGTGGCGGGCCCGGTCGGGGCGGAGACTCGGTGCACGCTCCACCGCCACCTGAGGAGGTCGCATGCATCCGCTCCGCATCGGCCGCGCCGTTTCGATCGCGCTCGCCGTGTTCACGCTGGCCGCTGCCCCGGTTCGGGCGGGACTCACGCCCGGATGGATGGCGACGGATCCCGGGACGCGCTGGATCTACGTGAGCGATACCGGCCTGCGCGACACCGTGGTCTGCCGCGGCCTCGCCGACATCGGTGGGACGCTGGCGAGCATGAACGAGTTCGTCGGCGCCGGGCTCGACATGGGGCTCCAGCAGTTCTGGCAGAACTCCGGTGGGGATCCATCCGGCGACCTGCTGTTTCTCGGCTTCTACCGGCTGGACTCCGCATGGGGAGTTCGATACGTCCCGCCACTTCGTTTCATGCACGGACCGCCGTCGGTCGGTCGTTCATGGATCGAACACGCCGATGCGTTCTCGGTGCCGGACGGCATGGGGCTGGGTCCCATCGGCCTGGCGTTCGACGTCCTCGAGCAGTCGATCCTGCCGCCGCTCGGCGTCAGCTGGGGTGTCGACTACACGGCGACGTCGACGGTCCTCAAGCGCGGGGGGCGGACGTATTCGGTGCTCGGGCACGCCCTCGGTGGGAGCGCCCCGCCGGCGTCGCATGCGGGCATCGCGACGCCCGAACTGTGGCTGCAGTTCTACGTCGGCGAGGTGCAGTACTGGCAGGCCGGCGGACTCTACCGGCTGGAGACCTTCGACTCGCCCGTGCCCGTGGCCGGCACGACCTGGGGACGGATCAAGCGTCTCTATCGGTGAACGAGATCCAGGCCGTACGGACGAACGCGCCGCCCCCTTCCCGGGGAGCGGCGCGTTCGTCGTGGGGCGCGGGATCGCGCTCAGACCGTCGTGCGCCCGTTCCCGCTCCCGCCTTTCCGGCCGCCCCTGGACATCGACCACACGCGGTGCACGGCCAGCAGCGCGATCGCGCCGACGATCGAGCCCAGCAGGCCCACGCGTCTGCCCGCGGGCACCCAGCCGGCCACGTGGGCGACGATGTCCGCCACGATGCCGCCGAGGAAGCCCACCACGATCGTGGTGAACCAGCCGACCTTGTCCTTGCCCGGCAGCAGGAAGCGGGCGATCGCGCCCACGATCAGGGCTCCGAGCAGGTTCATCAGCACCCACAGCATCAGCGCGCCGCCCGCCAGCGCGAGCAGGCCGCCCAGGAATCCGCCGCCCTCGGCCAGCATGTCAGCGTCCCCCGAGCAGGCCGCCGAGGCCCTTGAGCACGTCGTCGACGGCGGAGCCGTCGTGGTCGCGGTCGAGCAACCGGTTCGCGAGGCCCATCAGGTCGGGCTGCGCCTGCGCCACGTTCGCGTGCGCTCCGCCGAGCATCGACGCGAGCCCGCCGGCGTCGAGTCCGCCGCGCTGCTGCATCCGGCCGACCGCGCCCAGCACGAGCGGCGCGAGCATGGCCAGCAGTTGCGCGGTCTGCGCGCCGTTCAGGCCGCTCGCCTGCGAGACGGCCTGCGTCGCCGCATCCTGCCGGTCGCCGAGCAGGTGGCCCAGGATGCCGGCGCCGTTCGCCGCGCTGCCCTGCGCGTTGCCGCCGAGGAATCCCGACACGTCGTCGAGCAGCCCGTGATGACCGTCGCGCTGCAGGGCGCCGAGCAGCGATTCCGCGCCACCGGGCCGGCTGGCGTTCTGGTTCAGCGCCGACAGCAGCATCGGCAGCGCGGCGCCGATCGCGTCGTTCGTCGCCTGTGGCTGCGTGCCGAGCTGCTGGCTGATCTGCGTGCTGGCCGAGTCGCCGAGCACGCCGCCGAGTAGATCCATGAGTCCGGACATAGGGGCCTCCGATGTGGGCACGCGCCACGGGCGCGATCGGTCGTGGGGTCGGGTCGGCGCACGTTAGCGGCGGCGCGCCCGGGGGCAAAGTCGAATGTTCGTGAACTCGCGCCGCGCGCGCTCACGCGGGGCGGGCGAGCACCGCGCAATGGTTGTGCGACCACGGCAGCATGCGGCACTGCCACGCGTCGAGGAATCGCGCCAGCGGCACGGCCGCCGCGCCGTCGAGCGCGGCGCCCTCGGCGTCGAGCGCGGCGAGCACGGCCCAGTGCGCCTGCCACGCCGTCCCGCCCAGCAGGCCGTCGTCCACGCACACGATGGCCGGGTGCCCGTCCTCGAGGTGGCGCGTGAGCCGGTCCCACGCGAGCGGAAAGTTCCAGCCGAAGAGCCCCGAGTGCACGTGCTCCGCGTGCAGGCCCTGCGCACGCAAAGCGCCGACGAGGCGGAACGCGGTCGTGCCGAGCGCCAGCGGCATGTCGGGCGGGTGCGTGGCACGGACCACGTCGAGCGCGGTGCCGTCGTCGCCCGGCGCGCCGGCCGCGAACGCGCCGGCGCGGAAGTGCGCGAGCACCGTGGCCACCGCGGCCTGCCCGCAGGTGTTCCAGTCGGTGCCGGGCCGCGTGTTGCGGATGATGCGAAGCGGAGCGGTCACGCGGCCGACGGCTTCACGCGTCGGGATGCTCGCCGCCCGCGCACAGCTCCAGCAGCACGCCGCCGAAGCTCTTCGGGTGCAGGAACGCCACCTGCGAGCCGTGCGCGCCGGGGCGCGGTTGCTCGTCGATCAGCCGCACGCCCCGCGCCTTCGCGCCGTCGAGCACCTGCTGGATGCCGTTCACCTCGAGGCTCACGTGGTGCAGGCCGGGCCCGCGCTGGGCGAGGAACTTCGCCACCGTGTGCGTGTCGCCCACGGGCTCGAGCAGTTCGAACGTGACGGGGCCCGCGTGCACGAACACCACGCGCAGCGTGCCGCCGTCGAGCACCTCTTCGCCGCCCTTCACGGCGCCGAGCGAGGCCACGAGCGTGTCGGCCAGCGCGTCGGCGGCGGGCGTGGCGATCGCCACGTGCGACAGCGCGCGCACGGGGCCGCCGCCCGGCACGCCCGGCGAGAACAGCGGTCGGTTCACAGTCGGTCTCCCGGTTCGTACACGCCGAACACGCCGCGCATCACGTCGCACACCTCGCCGAGCGTGGCGCGCGCGACGACGGCGTCGAGGATCACGGGCACCAGGTTCTCGCTGCCGCGTGCGGCGCGTTCCACGCGCGCGAGCTGCGCCGCGCACGCGTCGGCGTCGCGCTCGTTGCGCCAGGCGGCGAGCAGCGCGCGCCGCTCGTCCTCCATGCGCGGGTCGTGCGCGAACGGCGGCGGGGGCGCGGGCTCGGGTTCGGTGAACTTGTTCACGCCCACCACCACGCGCGCGCCGGACTCCACGTCCTTCTGCCAGCGGTACGCGGCCTCGTGGATCTGCTGCTGCACCCAGCCCTCGGCGATCGCCACCTTCATGCCGCCCATCGCGTCGACGCGCGCGATCAGCTCGCGCGCGCGGCGCTCGAGGTCGGCCGTCATCGACTCGATCCAGTACGAGCCGGCCAGCGGATCCACCGCGTCGGTGGCGCCGCTCTCGTGCGCGATCACCTGCTGGGTGCGCAGCGCCAGCTTCGCGCTCTCCCGGCTGGGCAGGCTCAGCGCTTCGTCGAAGCTGTTCGTGTGCAGGCTCTGCGTGCCGCCGAGCACGGCCGCGAGCGCCTGCATCGCCACACGCACCACGTTGTTCAGCGGTTGCTGCGCGGTCAGCATCGAGCCGGCGGTCTGCGTGTGGAAGCGGAGCTTCAACGCCTCGGGGTCGGTGATGCCGAACCGCTCGCCGAGCAGTTCCGCCCACAGCTTGCGCGCGGCGCGGAACTTGGCCACCTCCTCGAACAGGTGGTTGTGCGCGTTGAAGAAGAACGAGATGCGCCGTGCGATCTTCGCGGCATCCAGCCCGCGGTCGCGCGCGGCCTCCAGGTACGTGAGCCCGTCGGCCAGCGTGAACGCCAGCTCCTGCACCGCGGTGCAGCCGGCCTCGCGCATGTGGTACCCGCTCACGGAGATGCTGTTCCACTGCGGCACTTCGCGCGCGGTGAATTCGAACAGGTCGCAGATCAGCCGCAAAGACGGCTCGGGCGGATAGATGTACGTGCCGCGGGCGATGTACTCCTTCAGCACGTCGTTCTGCACCGTGCCGCCGAGCTTCGCACGCGGCGCGCCGCGCCGGTCGGCCACCGCCACGTAGAACGCCAGCAGCAGCGGCGCGGTGGAGTTGATCGTCATGCTGGTGGTGACCTGGTCCAGCGGCAGCTCGGCGAGCAGCTCCTCCATGTCGGCGAGGCACGAGATCGCCACGCCCACCTTGCCCACTTCGCCGTGCGCCATCGGGTGGTCGCTGTCGTAGCCCATCTGCGTGGGCAGGTCGAACGCCACCGAGAGGCCCGTCTGGCCCTGCTGCAGCAGGTAGCGGAAGCGCTCGTTCGTCTGCGCCGCGGTGCCGAAGCCGGCGTACTGGCGCATGGTCCAGAAGCGCGAGCGGTACATGCCGGGATGCACGCCGCGCGTGTACGGCGCCTCGCCGGGCGGCGGCGTGCGGCGCGCGAGATCGCGCGGCAGGTCGGCGGGGTAGTACACGGGCTGCACCGGCAGCTCGCTGGGCGTGACCCGGGTCGGCACCTCGGGCTGCGGGCCCGGCGCGGGGCGTGCGGCGCGTGTCGGAGCCGCCCGCCGCGAGCCGGCGCGCGAACGGCGCGCGGTCACGACGCGCCCTCCGGCTTCATCTTGACCATCGCCTGCCCGGCGGCGACCGCGGCGCGCTCGGTGACGAGGATCTCGGTCACGAGCCCGCCCGTCTGCGCGGCGAGTTCGTTCTGCATCTTCATGGCCTCGACCACGATCACGGGCTGACCGGGCTGCACCACCTCGCCGACCTTCACCTTGATCGACACCACCACGCCGGGCATCGGCGCGACCATCGTCTCGCCGCGGCTCTTGCGGTGCCCGCCGGCCTGCTGCAGCAGCAGCTTCTCGAGCGGGTTGCGCACCTCGACCGGGATCGTGAGCCCGTTCGCGGTCACGTCGAGCCCCTCGCCGTGGTGCGACACGCGCACCTCGTGCGAGCGGCCGTCCACCAGCAGCGAGTAGACCTCGCCGTCGGGCAGGCGCACGAAGTCGGCCTCGAGCCGCTTGCCCTCGACGATCGCGAACACCTTGCCGTCACGCGCGTCGCATTCCACCTCGGCGTCGCGCCCCTGCATCGTCACCCAGAACTTCATGGTCAGCTCCGTGCGCGCGGCGCCCAGCGCCAGGCCGACGGCCCTTCCGCGTCCTCGCGGCGGCCGATCGCGGTGCGCAGGCGTTCCTCGCGCTGATGCAGCGCGGCGGCGAGCAGCGCGGACTGCTGCGCGTCGTCGTCGGGCTGAAGCATGGACGGCTGGAAGTGATCTTCCAGGAACTTCGTGCTGAGGTTGCCCTTGATGAACTCGGGATGGTTCAGCAGCCACATGTGGAACGCGATGTTGTGCTTGACGCCTTCGAGCACGTACTCGTGCAGCGCGCGCAGCATGCGGCGGCGCGCCTGCTCGCGATCGCGGCCCCACGTGACGAGCTTCGACAGCAGCGAGTCGTAGAACAGCGGGATCTCGTAACCGCGATAGAAGCCGCCGTCCACGCGCACGCCCGGGCCGTGCGGGAACCGCACGCGCTCGATGCGGCCCACGCTGGGCATGAAGTTCTTGTTCGGATCCTCCGCGATGATGCGCGTCTCCATGCTCCATCCGCGCGGCTGCGGGGTCTCGTCGCCGAACGACAGCTCCTTGCCCTCGGCGATGTGGATCTGCTCCTCCACCAGGTCGAGGCCCGTCACCATCTCGGTCACGGGGTGCTCGACCTGCAGTCGCGTGTTCACCTCGAGGAAGTAGAAGTTGTTGTGCTCGTCGGCGATGAACTCCACCGTGCCCGCCGACAGGTAGCCCACTTCCTTCGCCACGCGCACGGCGGCCTCGCCGAACGCCTTGCGCGTCTTCTCGTCGAACGCGGGCGACGGCGTCTCCTCCACCAGCTTCTGGTGGCGGCGCTGGATCGAGCACTCGCGCTCGCCGAGGAACGCCACCCGGCCGGTGGAGTCGGCCAGGATCTGCGCTTCGATGTGGCGCGGCTTCTCGATCGCGCGTTCCACGAACACGCGGTCGTCGCCGAACGCGGCCTTCGCCTCGCCGCGCGTGAGGTCCCACGCCGCGTCGAGCTCGGCCTCGCTCTTCACGATGCGCATGCCCTTGCCGCCGCCGCCGGCCGCCGCCTTCAGCATGAGCGGGAAGCCGATCTTCCGGGCGACCAGCTTGGCCTCGTCGCGTGTGAACACCGGCCCCGGCGAGCCCGGGATCACCGGCACGCCGGCGCGGATCGCGGCCTCGCGCGCGGCGAGCTTGTCGCCGAGTCCACCGATCGTCTTGGGCCGCGGACCGATGAACTCGATGCCGGCGTGCTCGCACGCCTCGGCGAACACGGCGTTCTCGGCGAAGAACCCGTAACCCGGGTGGATCGCGTCGGCCTTCACCCGCTTGGCCGTCTCGAGCACGCGCTCGAAGTTCAGGTAGCTCTCGCGCGACGGACCGGGGCCGATCGGGTACGCCTCGTCGGCCATGATCACGTGGAAGGCCACGCGGTCCGGTTCGCTGAACAGCGCGATGGACGTGCGGCCCATCTCGCGAAGCGTGCGGATGATGCGCACGGCGATCTCGCCGCGGTTCGCGATCAGCACGCGTTGGATGTGCTTGGCCATCAGCCCTCCAGCACCACGCACGCCACGGCGAGTCCGCCGTCATGCGAGAGCGTCAGGTGGGACGTCGTCGCCCCTTTCGCCGTGAAGATCTCGAGCGCGCGATCGGTCAGGCGCAGCGTGGGCACTCGGCCCCCGGGCTGCACCACTTCGATCTGCGTCCAGCCCACGCCCGCGGCCATGCCGGTGCCGAGCGCCTTCGACACCGCTTCCTTGGCCGCGAAGCGGGCCGCCAGGTGTGGAAGCGGATCCTTGTGCTGGCGGCAGTAGGCCAGCTCGTCGGGCGTGAACAGCCGTCGCTCCATGCGCTCACCGAACCGCGCCAGCGACTCGGCGAGGCGTTCCACCTTGCAGACGTCCACGCCGATGCCGAGCACGGCCATGTGGGATCTCCGAGCGAGAGTCGCGCAGGAATGAGATTGCGACGGGAGAGTAGGCAGGCCGGCGCGCCGATTCAAACCCGCGCCGCGGTGCGTTCTCCGCGGGGGTGCCCGCCGGACGCGTGCGCGACCCGGGCCCGCGCCCGCATGCGTTCTCCGGCGGGCACGCGGCGCCGCGCAACGTGCGAGGGGGCGCCTCGCGGCCTGCACGCCGGTGCGGCGGGCCCCGCCGGCGCGCCGCGCGAAAAGCCCCGTCGGCGCCGCGCACGACGCCCGTTCGCCCGGGCGGCGGCGGAAAGCGTGCGCGTTTCCGCCACGTCCGCCACACGGTTTCGCATCCTGCCCGGGCGCCGCCGCGGCGCCGCCGACTGGCGCGAATCTTCCAGCCAGAAGCGTGGCCATTCCGACGTCGCGCACGTCACGCCGCCGGCGCGACGAGGGTGTCACGAGGGGACCTCTCGTCCGGGATCGACCGAGGGGAACCGCCAACGCGGAGGTTCCACATGCAGTCGAAGCGAATCGTTCGAGCCGGCACGCTGGTCGTGCTCGGTGTGCTCACGATGGCGGCGCAGGGATTCGCGCAGTGTTCGGTGTCGGGTCCGAGCGCGGTCTGCCCGGGCAGCCCGGCGGTGTTGTGCGCCTCGCCCGGCGTGGAGTTCCACTGGACCGGACCGAACGGATTCACCGGCAGCACGCAGTGCGTCACGGTGACCGCGCCGGGCACGTACTCGGTGCGCGCGTTCGACGGCATGAACGGCCTGTGGTTCACGTGCGCGGCCACGCTCGGCTCGGGCACCGCGCCGGCCACGCCCACGATCACCGGGCCCACGTCCGCCTGCGAGGGCGAAACCGTGCAGCTGTGCGGCCCGACCGGCACCTGGACGTACGCGTGGACGGGACCGGATGGCTACACGGCGTCCACCGCGTGCGCGGACGTTTCGGCCAGTGGCACGTACACGCTGGCGATCGGCGACCCGGCCACCGGCTGCACGAGCGCCGCGAGCACCACGGTGACGTTCGCGCCGTGCGGCGGCGGCGACCCGCTGCCGAACTGCCCGCGCACGGCCGCGTGGTGGGCGCGCCAGTGCCGGCCGAGCACGCGCGGTCCGAAGGTGACCGTCGCCTCGCTCGACGCGGTGGCGGCCTGCGTCGACGCGCGCGCCACGAGCCTCGCGTTCGACGGCGCGGCCGGGTTCTGCGACGCGCTGGGCTGGGACAGCCACCGGGATGTCCGCGCGCACGCGCGTCGGCAGCTCGCGGCGCTGTTCGCCAACCTGTGCGCGCACGAGCAGGGTCTCACCACGCCGGGCGGCGCGGCGATCGGCGTGGCGGCCGACGCGGCCGTGAAGTTCGAGGACGAACCGGCGACCACCGTCGGCGCCTGGGCCGCCGCCGCCGACGCGCGCATGGCTTCGCTCGCGAACCGGTCGGTGACCAACCGCGGCGTGCGCCGCCAGCTCGAACGCATCACCTGGAGCGCGGGGCTCATCAACATGGGGCTCGGCATCGACACGCAGTGCAAGGGCACGACCCCCGAGGAGCGCATCGCGGGCGAGCCGAAACTCGAGCTGCAGGTCGGTGGCGTCGCGGGAGCGGCCGTGGACCTGGCGGCGCCGTCGCCGAACCCGTTCCGCGGACGCACGTCGCTCGCGCTCACCGTGGACGACGGCGCGGGCGCCGACGTCGACGTGGCGGTGTACGACCTCGCCGGCCGTCGGCTGCGCACGCTGTTGTCGGGGCACCTGTCGGCGGGTGTGCACGAGGCCTCGTGGGACGGCCGCACCGATCGCGGCGACGCCGTGACGCCGGGCGTCTACTTCGTGCGCGGGCGCGCGGGCGGCGAGACGCTGACGCAGAGCGTGATCCTGGCGCGGTAAGGGGACTTCCGTGCCGAAGCGCGCGGCCGGGGCGAGAGCTCCGGCCGCGCCGCCGTGCCGGGGCGGGCGTCCCTGCCGGTCGCGCAACCGCCGTGCGGGCAGGCGGCTGCGGCCGTCCCCGCCCGGGCGGCCGGCGCGGCCCCGACGTATCCTGCCGGCGGCCCCGGGAACCCGGTGCGGGGCCGTTCGTCCATCCCCATGGAAGGGAGGAACACCCGCTGGCCGACGCAGGCGAGGCAGCCCTCATCGCCCGGCTCCGGGCCGGAGACCTCGAGGCGCTCGCGGAACTGCACCGGCAACTGGGCGGTGCGATGTCCACGCTCGCCCGCAGCATGCTGCGCAACAGCACCGAGGCCGACGACGTCGTGGCCGACGCGCTGGTGCGCATCGCGCGGGCGGGGGCTGGCTTCCGCGGCGAGCGCGGGCTTCGCACCTGGACGCTGCGCATCGTCGCCAACCTCTGCCGCGATCGACTGCGGCGGCGGCGGTTCGACGGCGGCTCGGTGGACGACCTCTCGCCACTGGAACACGCGGGACTGCGGCTGGAACCGGTCGAGGAGTGGGACGAGTCGCTCGACCGCACGGTGATGATGGAAGCGCTGGAACGCGCGGTCGCGCGACTGCCGGCGGATCAACGCGAGGTGATCGTGCTCCGGTTCCGGACCGGGCTGCCGATCGCCGAGATGGTGGAGGTCCTCGGGATCCCCGAGGGCACGGTGAAGTCGAGACTGGGACGCGCGCTCGCGGTGCTGCGGGCCGAACTTCGGGAGACGCGGACATGAAGCGCGAGTGGAGCGACGAGGAACTGGCGAGGGCGCTGGGCGCGGTGCGCGCCGAGGCGACCGACGCGCCGCTCGCGCTGGCGCTCGCTCGCCTGCGCGCCGATCGCCTGCCGGCGTGGTGCGCGTGGACCACGCGGCCGTGGGCGCTGGCCGCGGCCTGCGTGCTGCTGGTGGTGTCGCTCGCCGGCGGCACGTGGCTCGGCGCGACGGGCCGGCTGGCATCCGGCGAGGGCGCGGAGTCCGTCGCCTCGTCCTCGACCGCGGCCGACACGGATCCCGTGGCGTCGCTGCTCGGCGAAGACGCGACGAGCGGCCTGATCGCGGGTGAAGGCGCCACCACGGCCGGCGACTCGGGAGCGATGCGATGAGCCGCCGCGCGGTGATCGTGGGCTTCGTCGTCGTGTTCGTGCTCGGCCTGTCGCTGGGCTTCAACGCCGCGCTGCTGCTGCACCGCCACTTCGTGCCGCGACCCGCGGCCGGTGGGCCGCCGCCGCACGGGCCGATGTTCGGCCGGCCTCCGGGCCCGCCGCTCGAGCACCTGGTGCGCGTGCTGGACCTGTCGCCCGAGCAGCGCGAGCGCATCCGCGTGCACATCGATCGCATGCGCGAGCACACGCGCGCGGTGCGCGACAGCCTGCGGCGCGCGATCGAAACCGAACTGACGCCCGCGCAGCGCGAGCACTGGCGCGCGCTGCAGCCGCGGCATCCGATGGACCCTGGCATGGAACGAGACCCGGAAAGGCCCGAAGGCGGACCGGAAGGAGAGAAGTGATGCAGGCAAGGACGATGGTGGGTGGACTGGTCGCGGCCCTGTGGCTGGCCGCGCCGCTGGCGCACGCGCAGCAGGCCGCGGGACACGCACCGCCGGAGGCGCCGCCCGCGTTGCACGCGGCGGGCGACGACGGGGACGCGTGGGGAGACGAGCTGGTGGCGTTCCTCGGCGACGACCTCGCGTGGGCGGCCGACGACGACGGACCGGCCCCACCGGCCGGCGGGCCGGGCATGGGCGGCGGGATGGGCATGGGTGCCGGCCCCGGCGCCGGCATGCACGCCGGCATGGGCATGGGCGCCGGTGCCGGGATGCACGGCGCGATGGGCATGGGCATGCACGGCGGCATGGGGCCGGGCATGGGAGCGATGCACGGCATGCGCGGCGGCCCCGGGATGCGGCGCGGCGGCGGCGCGCGCGTGCTCGCCCAGCTCGACCTGACGCCGGCGCAGCACGAGAGGCTCGCCGACCTCCACGAGCGGCAGATGCGAGCGGACATCCAGGTCCGCGCCGACATCGCCACGGGCATGCTCGACCTGCACAAGCTGATGCGCGCCGACAGGCCCGACAAGGCCGCGATCGATCGACAGGTCGACCGGCTGGCGGCGCTGCGCGCGACGCGCCAGAAGGCCCACATCGGCACGATGCTCGAAGCGCGCACCGTGCTGACGCCCGAACAGCAGAAGAAGGCGCGCGAGCTGCACATGCGCGGCGGGATGGGCGCGGGACCGCGCGGGCACCTGCCGGACGACTCGCGCGACCTGGAGACGCCGAAGCGCTGACCGCGGAGCCAGGGCTCGCGGTCTCGGGTGCGCGTCCGGGGCGATGCTGCCCCGGACGTCGCGCTGTCCGGGCTACAGCGCGAGCTCCACGCCCAGTCGCACCGAGCGCGGCGCGTGCACCAGCCGCGGGTCGTTGACCGGCACCCAGCGGTAACGGCCGTCGCTGTCGGGCGCGTCCCAGTACGCGCCGCCGCCGTGGCCGGTGTCGGTGCGATACGCGCCGTATTCGTCGTACAGCGAGTTGATGACGGCGCCCGGATAGCCGCCGAGCGTCGCGAGCGTGGCGTGGCGCGAGCCGAACAGGTTGCGCACGTCGAGCGTCCAGGTGAGCCCGCGCCGCGGCGGCCACGTGGCGCGCACGGACAGGTCGGTGGTCTCCGACCACTGCAGCCGCTTCGAGTTCAACAGGATCGGGTAGTACGGCTGCAGCTGTCCCGCGTCGAACGCCTCGTGGAAGCCCACGACCGGCGTCCACGGCCGCGCCGACGCGGTGCGCGTGATCCACGACACGCCGAGCCAGCCGCGCGGTCGCCCGCTCGCCGTGAGCGCGAGCGTGTGGCGCTGGTCCCAGTCCAGCGGATGATCGCCCGCCGGGTGCGTGTAGCGGCCCGCCGCCGGGCGGTACGCCGTGCCGTCCTCGCGCGACTGGATGCCCCACGCGTTCAGGTACGTGTACGCGACCTCGGCGCGCGCGGCGTTCCGGGCCCACGTGAACGCCACCTCGAACCCGCCGGCGTGCGCGTCGTCGGTGTCCTGGTAGCGCGGGCGCGAGAGGCCGCCCGCCACGAGCGTGTCCCGCACGCCCACGAGGCCGTAGACGTCGCGGTAGAAGAGCGCCAGCTGCAGCGTGCGGGCATCGTCGAACCGGTGTTGCAGCGCCGCCTGGTACGACAGCACCTCGGCCGGCTGCAGGTCGGGGTTTCCGAGCGGGCGGCGGCCCCACGCGGAGATGCGGCTCTCGTACAGGTACTGCCGCGCGGGCGGCTGGTGCAGCCGCACGTACGACACCGAGAACGCGTCGCGGTCGGTCATCGGGTAGGCGAATCCCAGTCGCGGCGAGAACGTCCACGTGTCGGCGGGGCGCGGCGCGGCGTCGGGCCCGGCGCTGAACCACTGGGCGCGGAGCCCGGCGTTGAACACGAGCCCCGCGCGCTCCCAGCGGTGCTGCGCGTAGGCCCAGCCGGACGGCGCGCGGGCGGTGAACTCGCGCACGCGGTCGATCCCGAGCACGCGCGGCTCGGCGTCGTCGTGTTCGCGCAGCTGCACGCGGTCGCGCGCGAAGCCCAGTCCCGCCTGCGAGCGTTGCTGGGGCTTCCATTCGCGCGAGAGATCCGCGCTGGCCATGGCGCGCGTCGAGCGCGTGCGGCGGAAGTAGGGCTCGTCCCCGTCGTAGACGTAGAACGGGTCGGTGTAGGGCGAGTTCGCCGAACCGAACGCGGCCCGGTTGCCCGCGCGGATGTAGTCGTCGTCCGGAGACAGCCCCACCGAGGTGAGCTGGCTGCGGTGCTGGAGTCCCAGCGACACGCGCCACCAGCCCTTCGCGAGGGTGCGCGTGAGCGTGGCGATCGCCGCCAGGTCGCGCGTCTCGGTCATCACGGCGTGGTCCGCGGCGCGATAGCGCGTCGAGTCGTCGGGGCCGTACACGCCGGGCGTGAACGGGTCGTAGCAGGTCGAGTCGGGGCACGGATGGCGCCAGCCGTCGAACGAGAACATCGGGTCGTACGGCTGTTCCACGCGGCGGCCCGCGAACACCTGCAGGCTGGCCGAGCGCGGCGCGGCGCGCGGCGAGAGCCGCGCCCACGCGAGAAGGCGGTTGTCGGCGCGCCAGCCCCAGCGCGTGCCGAGCACGCGCGAGCGACCGCGCGAGCGCAGTACCGGCAGGCCGAGGTCGTCGAACGTCGCGTCGCCGGCCACGGCCAGCGCGAGCGGCGTGCCGCGCAGCGGGCCGTCGCCGCGCAGCCGCACCGCGTCGAAGCCGGTGCCGCGACGGCCGTCGCCCGCCCACGCCGCCTGCCCGGTCCAGCGCGAGCCCGGCACGCGCGTGCGCACGTCGAGCGCGCCCGCCAGCGTGCCGGCGTGTTCCGCGTCGATGCCGCCCAGCAGCAGGTCGGCGCTCTCGACGGCGCCCATCGGCAGTTCGAACGGGCGGCCGTCGAGCGCGTCGTTCAGTGGCAGCCCCGCCATCTCCACCGCGAGCTCGCCCGCGCGGCCGCCGCGCACGTGCAGGTCGGAGCCCGAGGCCACCACGCCGGCGCGCGTGGCGACCAGCGACGTGAAGCCGTCCACGGGCAGCGTGCGCACCTGCTCGGCGTCCAGCGTGTGCACGCTCTGGAGCGAGCCCGGGTCCACGCGGCGCTCGCCCGAGACGGTGTAGGGCCGCAGCAGCACGACGCGGTGGCGCCAGCGTTCGCTGGAATCGGGGGCGGCGGCGCGGTCGGCGCGCGCGGCCGAGTCCGCCACGGCGCGCCCGGCGGAGCGGGCGGCGGGAGCCGTGCCCAGGGCGAGTGCGAGACAGACGGCGAGACCGGTGGTGTATCTGGCGGCCATCGAGATCCTCGGGTGGCGACGCCCGGCGGGCGGACTGTGGCCCGGCCGGGGCCCGGGCGTCAACGCCGGAATGCCCCCGGAACCCTCGGTGGGACCGTGGCTTGACCGGCCTCCTGCCCGCCGCCTAGTCTTCCCGCCCGAACGTTACCCGGCCGCGGACCTGATCCGCGGCCGTTCCGCGTCCCGAGGGACGCCCCTGAGGGCTGCACACCCGGTTGCGGCCACCGATCCGAGCGCACGAAGCCACGCCCGCGACCCGCCCGATCCGGGCCGGTCGAACCAGCGCCCCGAGCCCCCAAGCATGCCCTTCTCGTTCCAACTCGAAGCCACCGATCCCGGCACGTCCGCGCGCGCCGGCCGCTTCCGCACGGCCCACGGCGAGGTCGCGACGCCGGCGTTCATGCCGGTGGGCACGGTCGGCTCGGTGAAGACGCTCACGCCCGACGAGGTGTCGGGCGCGGGGGCCACGATCCTGCTGTCGAACACCTACCACCTGATGCTGCGGCCGGGCGTCGACACGGTGCGCGAGCTGGGTGGCCTGCACCGCTTCATGGGCTGGTCGGGCTCGATCCTCACCGACTCGGGCGGCTTCCAGGTGATGAGCCTGAGCACGCTGCGCAAGGTCACCGATCACGGCGTCACGTTCCGCTCGCACCTCGACGGCACGAAGTACGAGATGACGCCCGAGGAATCGATCCGCATCCAGGACGGGCTCGGCACCGACATCGCCATGAGCTTCGACGAGCTGATCGAGCTGCCGGCGCCGATCGAGCGCGTGCGCGAGGCCGTGGACCGCACGGTGGCGTGGGCCCGGCGCGGCTTCGAGGCGCGCGCGCGCCTGCGCGAGCAGGGCCGCGGCGAGATGGCGCTGTTCGGGATCAACCAGGGCGGCACCGACGCCGCCGAACGCGCGCGCTGCTTCTCGCGCCTGCGCGAGACCCCGTTCGACGGCTTCGCGCTCGGCGGACTGTGGGTGGGCGAGGGCACGAAGCTCGGCCTCGAGATGGTCGAGCGCGACTGCCGTGACTTCCCGGCGGACCAGCCGCGCTACCTGATGGGCGTGGGGCACCCGGTGGACCTGGTCGAGGCGGTGGCGCGCGGCGTGGACATGTTCGACTGCGTGCTGCCCACGCGGAACGCGCGACGCGGCACGGTGTTCGTGAGCACCGGCCGGCTCGTGGTGCGCAACGCCGCGTACGCGCGCGACGAACGTCCGCTGGACCCGGAGTGCGACTGCTGGACGTGCCGCCGCTTCTCGCGCGCGTACCTGCGTCACCTGTTCGTTTCGGGCGAGCTGCTCGGCATGCGGCTCGCCTCCATTCACGCGGTGCACCAGCTCGTCTCGCTGGTGGGCCGCATGCGCGAGGCGATCCTCGCGGGGCGCTACGACGCGTTCCGCCGGGACTTCCTCGAGCGATTCCACAGCGGCGAGACGCTGGCGGTCCGGGCCGATGCCCGGGCCGGCGCGGCGTCCTGACCGCTTCCCAACCGCACGGAGATCCGACGCATGTTCGCCGACGTCGCGTGGGCGCAGGGCGCCGCCGCTTCCAACGATCCGCTCGCGCAGTTCTTCGGCGGGCCGATGAGCACCGTGGTCATGATGGCGCTGATGTTCGGCATCATGTACTTCATGCTGATCCGCCCGCAGCAGCAGGAGCGCAAGAAGCTCGAAGCGCAGCTCGCCGCACTCAAGAAGGGCGACCGCGTGATCACCACGAGCGGCATCTACGCCACGGTGGTCGGCGTGGAGGACGCGAAGGTCGTCCTGCGGATCTCCGAGGACGTGAAGGTGGAGTTCGCCAAGAGCGCCGTGGCGCAGGTGCTCCCCGAGAACAAGTGACATGGCGATCCGTTCCGTCCGCATCTACGGCGACCCGGTCCTGCGCGAGAAGGCGCGCGCGGTGACGGAGTTCGACGATTCGCTGCGCGCGCTCGTGGCCGACCTGTTCGACACCATGAAGGCCTACAACGGTGTCGGGCTCGCCGCGCCGCAGGTGGGCGTGGCGCAGCGCGTGTTCGTGGTGGACGTGCCGGTGGACGAGCAGACGCGCGAGCGCTTCGCGGTGATCAACCCCGTGCTCGACCAGAAGAGCGGCAAGGAGTCCGGCGAGGAGGGCTGCCTGTCGATGCCCGGCATCGTGGAGGACGTGGACCGCGCGACCGCGCTGCGGCTGCGCGGGCTCGACGAGCACGGGCAGCCGTTCGAGCGCCTGGTCACGGACTACCTCGCGCGCGCCATCCAGCACGAGTCCGACCACCTGGACGGCGTGCTGTTCACCGACCGGCTGTCTCCGCTCAAGCGGCAGTTCCTGCGCCGCCAGCTCGACGCGCTCGCGCGCGGCGAGGTGCCCGAGGGCTATCACCCCGACGGTGGGAAGTCGGAGGCGTTCTGAGCCGTCCGCGCGTGGTGTTCATGGGCACGCCCGACTTCGCGGTGCCGCCGCTCGAAGCCGTCGCCTATTCGTGCGACGTGGCGCTGGTCGTCACGCAGCCCGACCGGCCGAAGGGCCGCGGGCGCGCGATGGCCGCGTCGCCGGTGGCCGAGCGCGCGGCGGCGCTGGGCCTGCCCGTGCTCAAGCCCGCGGACATGAAGTCGCCCGAAGTGCGCGAGCGGCTCGCCGCCGAGCGCGCCGACGTGTTCGCCGTGGTGGCGTTCGGCGCGATCCTGACGCCCGAGGTGCTCGCGCTGCCGCGGTGCGGCGCGATCAACCTGCACGGATCGGTGCTGCCCGACTACCGCGGCGCCTCGCCGGTGCAGCGCGCGCTGTGGGACGGCCGCGCCGAGACGGGCGTGTGCACGATCTTCATGGACGAGGGTATCGACACCGGCGACGTGATCATGAGCGAGCGCGTGCCGATCGCGCCCGACGACGACGCGGGCACGCTCGCGGCGAAGCTGTCGCGCGTGGGCGCACCGCTGCTGAACGTGAGCTGCCTGCTCGCGGCGTCCGGCACCGCCACGCGCACGCCGCAGGATCGCGCGGCCGGCTCGTACGCGAAGAAGCTCCGGAAGCAGGACGGCGTGGTGAACTGGGCGCTCGACGCGAGCGTGGTGTGGCACCACCAGCGCGCCGTGACGCCGTGGCCGGGTGCGACCGCGCTGTTCGGGACGCGCCGACTCATCGTGACGAAGTGCGAACCCCTCGAGCGCGCCGCGGTGGCGAAGCCGGCGGGCGAGGTGTTGGACGTGACGGCGGACGGAGTCGTCGTCGCGTGTGGATCGGGCGCGCTGCGCCTGGTCCGCGTGAAGCCCGAGGGACGTGGTGAACAATCGGCTGCCGAGTGGGCGCGGGGCGCCCGCGTGGAGCAGGGGCAGCGTTTCGAGCAGTGGAAGGAGAACGCATCGTGAGCGAGTACAGATCCGAACGTGGCCCGGGCCGTGCGCCCGGCGTGCGACGCAGCGCCGACGATCGAGGCGCGCGCGCACCGCGCGAAGGCGGGCCGCGTTCGCGCCGCCCGGCAGGCGAGGGCGCTCCGCGCGGGAGCTTCGGCCCGCGCCGCGAGGGCCCGCCGCGGGAGGGCGGATTCCGGCCACGAGGCGAAGGCGCACCGCGCCGCGAGTGGACCCCGCGTCCTCCGCGCGAGGGCGGTTTCCGTCCGCGCGGGGAAGGTGCTCCGCGCGAGGGTGGCTTCCGTCCGAGGGGCGAAGGGCCTCCACGCGAGGGCGGATTCCGTCCGCGCGGGGAAGGCGCTCCGCGTCGTGAATACACACCGCGTCCCCCGCGCGAAGGCGGCTTCCGCCCGCGTGGCGAGGGTGCACCGCGCGAGGGCGGCTTCCGTCCGCGCGGCGAGGGCGCGCCGCGTCGCGAGTACACGCCGCGTCCTCCGCGCGAGGGCGGATTCCGTCCGCGTGGCGAGGGTCC
>JBGAMH010000353.1:0-3108 GCA_044223135.1 Candidatus Eiseniibacteriota bacterium
AGCCGCTCACGCTGTGGGTGTCGGGCGCCACCGCGCGACTGCCCGGCCTCTCGGCGCAGCTCTCCGAGGTGCTGAACATCCCCACGCTGGTGTTCGACCCGCTCGACCAGCTGGGCTCCCAGCATCGCGCCGTGCACGCCCCCGGCGGGCCGCAGTTCGCGCTCGCGTACGGGCTCGCGCTGAGGTCCGCATGACCCCGCTGTTCACGATCAACTTCCGCCGCGAGGCCTACCAGCGCGAACGCGCGCGGGCGCGCGGGCGCGTGGTGTCGCTGGGGCTGTGGCTCGCCTACTTCGGCCTGCTCACCGTGATCCTCGGGCTGTACGGGCTCAACTGCACCTCGCTCGCGCAGCGCACGCGCATGGCCGAGCGGCAGGCGTCGCGCCTGAAGGCGCTGCGCGAGTCCGGCCAGGAGTGGCGCCCCGCAGCGGGCGTGCTGAACGAGGTCGAGGCGCACGTGGTGGACGTGCGGCAGTGGCGCGACAAGCTCGAGCGCCTGCCGCAGGTGCTGCCGCCGAACGGCCGCATCACCTCGTTCCAGTACAACCCCGAGGGCCTCACCGGCGCGACGGCCAAGCTCGTGCTGATCGGCCGCCTGCGCGTGGGCCCGGGCCAGGACCGCATGCAGAGCGTGATGTCGTTCGTCAACGCACTGGGGCGCGACTCCGTGTTCTCCAAGAGCTGGACGAACGTGCGCCTCGTGACCACCCGTGCGCTCGACTCGGGCGACGGCGCCGAGTTCGTGGTGGAGTGCCGCTGATGGATCCCCTGCTCTCGACCCGGCTCCGCCAGCACTGGCCGATCTTCACCGCGTTCACGGTGATGATCCTGTTCCTGCTGGTGGACTCGTTCGTGTTCCACCCGCTCGCCGACCGCTACCACCGCGCGCTGCGCAGCGCCGGCGCGATGAACTCCGTGCTCGGCGCCGGCGCCACGATGCCCGCGCTGCCGCCGCGCGTGTTCACGCTGCTCGCCGACAACTCGCTGCCCGCGGCCGAGGCCGACGCGCAGGGCCAGAGCGGCCAGCTCGCCGCGCAGCTGATGCAGGAACTGTCGCAGGCCGCGGGCCGCCACGACCTGGAACTGGTCGTCACCGAGCCCGGCGTGCTCACGCAGCAGCCCACCGGGCTGCAGGTGCGCGCGCACCTGCGCCTGCGCGGCCGCTACCCGAGCCTCGTGGCGTTCCTCGACGACCTCGCGCGCAGCGGCCGGCTGTACCGCATCGAGCGGTTGAGCTTCCAGCCCGACGAGGGCGGTCGCCACCTGGTGGAGCTGTTCGTGGAACGCCTGGTGCTCAAGCGCACGGGGGTGCGGCCGTGAACCGCGACCTGGGGTTCCTGTTCGGCCCGCTCGTGGCGATCGTGCTGCTGGCCGTGGTGCTCTGGCACACCGGCACCGCGTTGCAGGACACGGGCGCGTTCCGCGGCAACGCGGCGCCCACCGCGAACGCCGCGACCGATCCGTACGTGGCGCTGGACCGGCGCCTCGGCGACGTCCCGCCGGCCTCGGCGGACCCGATCCGCGACCCGTTCGGCGGCCCGGCCGTGGTGGCCGCCACCACGCCCGACACCGCCCGCGTGCGGCGCGTGACCCCGAAGTTGCCCCCGAAACCCGTGCCCCCCGCACTGCCCACGCTCACCGCGATCGTGTTCGACAACGACCCGCGCGCCATCGTCCACTGGAACGGGCGCGACTGGGACGTCCGGCAGAACGCGTTGTTCGACGTGTTCCAGGTCGTCAGCATCTCCCGCGATCAGGTGGTTCTGCGTCGCGGGGATGAGAGCATCGTCCTCAAACGTCCGCAGGGAGACTGATGTCCATGAACCGATGGCTCCGCAACGCCGCGTTCACCGTGGCGCTGGTGGTGGGTGCGGCGACCTCGCACGCGAACACCATGTCGAACCCGGTCAGCATCGACGCCGACAAGGCCGCGCTGCCCGGCGTGCTCAAGGTGCTCGCCGAGAAGGGCAACCTGAACATCGTGACGGGGCCCGGCGTGACCGACGCGCTGATCACGGTGCACTTCAAGGACGTGCCGGTGGACCAGGCGGTGAACCTGGTCGTGCGCGCCGCGGGGCTGGCCTACGAGCGCATCGGCAACTCGATCCTGGTGGCCGACGCCAAGTCGCTGCGCGACGAGACCGGCCTGTCGTCGTACGTGGTGAACCTCAAGTACGCCGACGCCGAGGAGGTCAAGCTCGCGCTCGCGAACCTGGCCGCGCAGATCTCGGTGGACCGCGGCGGCAACCGGCTGATCGTGGTCACGAGCCCGCGTGTCATCTCGGAGATCGAATCGATCGTCTCCGAGCTCGACCGCCCGGCGCGGCAGGTCATGCTGGAGGCGCGCGTGGTGGAGGTCTCCACCGACGATGCGAAGAAGCTGGGCGTGGACTGGGACAAGATCAACCAGCAGAGCGTGATCATCGTGGAGAACACGCCCGAGGCCAGTGCTCCCGGCGTGCTGCCCGACAACGTGTCCTACATCCCCGCCGGCTCGAAGCCGCGCCTGTCGCACCAGGCGAAGGCGATCCAGGCCGCGCTCGACCTGATGATCCGAGAGGGCAACGCGCGGGTGCTCGCGAATCCGAAGATCGCCACGCTCAACGGCAAGGCCGCGACCATGCTCGTGGGCCAGCGCATCCCGTTCCAGGTCACCGGCACCACGTTCGCCGGCGGCGGAGCGGCGCAGACGACGCAGGTGCAGCGCGAGGAAGTGGGCATCAAGCTCAGCATCACGCCCCTGATCAACGCCGACGGCTACATCACCACGGTGATCCGCCCCGAGGTCAGCTCGGTGACCGGCTTCCGCGGCGCGAACAACGACCTGCCGGTGGTGTCCACCCGCCAGGCCGAGACGACCGTGCGGCTGAAGGACGGCAGCTCGGTGATCATCGGCGGCCTGCTGAGCGAGGAGAAGAGCTCGAACGTGACCAAGGTGCCGATCCTCGGCGACATCCCGCTGCTCGGGCTGCTGTTCCAGCACGTGTCTTCGACCACGTCGAAGAAGGACCTGGTCATCGAGGTGACGCCGCGCATCATCGCCGAGCAGCCGTAAGGCGAGGCGGCCGGGCGGCGCCGCGGGGCGTCGGCCGGCACGCGACGAGGGCC
>JBGAMH010000032.1:0-24608 GCA_044223135.1 Candidatus Eiseniibacteriota bacterium
CTGCCGCGCCGCCCGGGCGGCGTGCAGGCGCTTGCTCGCCCCCTCCTCCGAGTACCCCAGCTCACGGACGCAGTACACGAACATCGACGAGCACGCCTGCTCCCGGTACAGCTGCCGGGCGTCGAACTCGGCGATGTGCGCCAACACGGCCGCGGTGGCGGTGCGCTCCACCGGCACCGCCGCGAGCAGGCCCTTCTGAACGTCGTGGTCTTCCAGGTGCGACAGCGTGTAGCTCGGCATCGCGGAACTCGCGTCGGGGGCGAGTCGTCGCGGGGACGCTCACTTCATAGCACGCCTGTTTTCGGCCTCCGTGCGTGCCCGTGCAACGCATCGAGCGGCTTCGCGCGAAACTTCGCGGCGCAGACGCCCGCGATATCACGTGCGCGGGTCGTTGGCAGCCACGCGCGCGATCCGAACGCGCCCACCGGCGCATGGGTCACCGCACCCGCGAAGGCCGTCAACTCAATTCTTCGTCAGGACATCACACGAGCACCGCACGCTCGCTCACTGCGCACGCCCGCTCATCCTCGCCGGCCCGCGCCGCGCATTGCCACGCGCGCGTGCATCGGCGACCTTCCGCGTCGCCGACTTCGAATCACGCGAGGGATCGCATGTCCGACTGGGAGCCCGAGTTCACCGTCGACGCCGCCGTCGTCCGCCGCATCGCCGGCGAGCCGCGGGAGTGGCGTCTGCTCGCGAGTGGGTGGGACAGCGACGCCTATCTCGCCGACGAGCGCATCGTGTGGCGCGTTCCGCGTCGCGCCGTCGGTGCCGCCGCGCTGCGGCGCGAAGCGCTCGTGCTCGAGTCGCTGCACGGCCGGCTGCCCGCGCCGGTTCCGCACGTCACGCTGGCCGACGGCCCCGACGGCCTGCCGCTCGCCCGCCACGAGCACATTCCCGGCGCCGAGATCGCCAGCGCCGTGCGCGTGGGCGCGCGCACCGGGGAGTCACTGGGTGTGTTCCTGCGCGAGCTGCACGGCCGCCACTGGCCCGTCATGCGCGACCCGCGGCTGCCGCGCGATCCGCTCGGCCGCGCCGACGCCGCAAAGCGCATCGCCGTTGCGCACCGCCGGCTCGACGATGCCGCCGCGTTCGCGGACGTGTCGCCGCTGCGCCCCGTCGTGGACGCCGCCGCCGGCCTCGCCCCCGAGATCGGCGTGCTCTGCCACGGCGACCTGCACATCCGCCACGCGCTCGTCGACGAGCACGGCGAACTCGCCGGGGTCATCGACTGGGGCGACGCCTGCATCGGCGCGCCGGCGATGGATCTCGCCCTCGTGACCGCCCTGCCCACCGAAGCCCGGGACTCGTTCGAGCGCGCGTACGGCGTGCTCGACGAGCCCACGTGGCGCTTCGCGCGGATGCTCGGCGTGATGTTCGCCGCCTCGCTGCTGGCCGCCGACCCCGAAGGGGAGAGCGGCCGGGGCGCGCGGCGGTGGATGGAGCGGCTGGCCCGCGGCGACCGCTAGACGCCCGACTTCCGCCCGCGCATCCCGTCCACGCTCCAGGCCCCCGCGCCGGCCGCCGAGAAGTACAGGAACACGAAGCAGTAAAGCGCCGCGTTCACGCCGCCGTTGAGGATCGGCCACGGCCCGCCCGGCGCGTGGAACTGCCAGTACGCCACCGCCATCTCGCCAGCCAGCAGGAACGCCACCGGTCGTGTGAACAGCCCCAGGCCGAACAGTGCGCCGCCGAACACCTCCAGCACGCCGCCGATCCACACCTGCGTGAACGGCGTCGCCGTGGCGCCGTTGGGCGGCATGCCCGCGGGGAAGGCGAACAGCTTCATCGTGCCCGCCAGTATGAACATGTACGCCGCCACGATGCGCAGCAGCGCCAGGAAGTACGGGTGCCAGGACTGCCAGCGGTTCGTGATGCTCATACCTGCCTCCCGATCGTGTGAGTGCGCCGTGCACCTTACGCGATACCGACGCGCGAGCCGGGTCGGAATCGACCGGCGGCGGCACGAAGGCCGAGGCCCCGTCCCCCCGTTCACGCCCGCCCCGCTCCGCGCTCACCCTCGCGCGCCCGTCACCGTCCCGTGGCGCATCGGCGCCCGGGCACGTATGTTCCGCCACCATGCCCGGCGCCGCGCCGGGTTCGCTTCGCCCGCATCGTCCCTCGTCGCCCGGAGGACCCGTGCGTCATCGCTTCGCCATCGCCCTCGGCCTCGCCGTCGCGCTGCTCGCGCCGGTCGCCCGCGCCCAGTCGCCGTTCCCGCCCGCCGCGCTCGAACGCGCCCGCGAGGCGCGCGAGGCCGGCCTGCGCGACGACGTCGCGTGGGAGGCGCTGCGCTCGATCACCACCGAGGTCGGCCCGCGGCTCGCCGGTTCGCCCGGCGACGCGCGCGCCGTGGCGTGGGCGCTCGCCACCATGAAGCGGCTCGGATTCCAGAACGTGCACGCCGAGTCCGTGATGGTGCCGCACTGGGTGCGCGGCGAGGCCCACGTGGAGATCACGTCCCCGTGGCCGCAGCCGCTGGCCGCGTGTGCCCTGGGCGGCAGCGTGGGCACGCCCGACGGCGGAATCGAGGCCGAGGTCGTGGCCGCGCGGACGCTCGAGGAACTCGCCACGCTCGGCGAGGCGCGCGTGCGTGGCCGCATCGTGTTCTTCCACGGCCGCATGCAGCGCACGCGCGACGGCGCCGGCTACGGCGCCGCGGTGCCCGTGCGCGGCCGCGGCGCGATCGAGGCCGGCAAGCTCGGCGCGCTCGCCGTGGTGATCCGCTCCGTGGGCACCGATTCCGACCGGCTGCCGCACACCGGCGGCATGCGTTACGACACCACCGGCACGCGCATCCCCTCGCTCGCGCTGTCGAATCCCGACGCCGACCTGCTCGAACGCCAGCTCGCCTCCGGCCGGCCCGTGCGGCTGCGGATGACGAACACCTCGCGCCGGGAACCCGACGCGTGGAGCGCGAACGTGGTGGGCGAGTTTCCCGGCCGCGATCCGCGCGCCGGCATCGTGCTGATGGGCGCGCACCTCGACTCGTGGGACCTCGGCCAGGGCGCGCACGACGACGGCGCCGGCGTCGCGATCATGCTGGCGGCGGCGAAGCTCGCCGCGCAGGGCGGCACCGCGCGCACGATCCGCGTGGTGCTCTACGCGAACGAGGAGTTCGGCCTGTCGGGCGGCCGCGACTACGCGATCCGCCACGCCGAAGAGCTGCCGCGCCACGTGGTGGCGATGGAGTCCGACCTCGGCGCGTTCCCGCCGTGGGGCTTCGAATGCAACGTCGATCCCGAACGCCTGCCCGTGGCGCGTGCGATCGCGTCCGGCCTCGAGCCGCTCGGCGTCTCGTGGCACGGCAACACGAGCGCCGGCGACGCCGACACCGGCCCGCTGCTGCCGCGCGGCGTGCCCATGATCGAGGTGCTCACCGACGCCGGTCCGTACTTCGACCTGCACCACACCGCGAACGACACGTTCGACAAGGTGGATCCCGCCCTGCTTCGCGCGAACGTGGCGGCGTACGCGTGGATCGCGTCGCTCGCCGCCCGCGCGGAGGCCGACTTCGGCCGCCGACCCGTGACCGTGCACCCCTGAGGCGCCCGTGCGATCGCTCGAACGACTCCTGCGACAGAACCGCGAATGGTCCGATGCCCTGAGCGCGCGGCATCCCGAGTTCTTCTCCACGCTCGCGAAGCAGCAGGCTCCGCAGTACCTGTGGATCGGCTGCTCCGACAGCCGCGTGCCCGCGAACGAGATCGTGGGCCTGCTGCCCGGCGAACTGTTCGTGCACCGCAACGTCGCGAACGTGGTCGTGCACACCGATCTGAACTGCCTGAGCGTGCTGCAGTTCGCGGTGGACGTGCTGATGGTGCGAGACGTCATCGTGTGCGGCCACTACGGCTGCGGCGGCGTGGGCGCCGCGCTGCGCGGCGACCGGCTGGGGCTGATCGACAACTGGCTGCGCCACGTCCAGGACGTGCGCGACGACCACCGCGCCGAACTCGACGCCATTCCCGACGAGGCCGCGCGGATCGACCGGCTGTGCGAGTGGAACGTGGTCGCGCAGGTGATCAACGTGGCCGAGACCAGCATCGTCCGCGACGCGTGGGAGCGCGGGCAGGACCTGACCGTGCACGGCTGGATCTACGGCCTGAAGGACGGCCGCGTGCGCGACCTGGAGGTCAGCGTGGGCAGCGTCGCCGACCTGCGCGACGTGCTCGGGCGGGGTTAGGGGCGCTGCGTCCCGTCACAGCCCGTCGTACTTCGAGTACCCGCGCTCGTTCCAGTAGTCCGCCGGCTCGCGCTCGGTGTAGGCGATGTGCGTGAGCGCCTTGATGTTCTTGAGCCCCAGCTTGACCGGCGCCACCAGCCGCAACGGCGCGCCGTGCGCCAGCGTCAGCGGCCGGCCGTCGTGGTGCGTCGCGAGCAGCGTCTGCGGATGGCGCGCCGTGTCGAGATCGATCGACACGTAGTAGGCCTCCGGCCGGCCGCGCCCGTCGAGGCTCACCTCCGAGCGCATCGCCGCCCACCGCGCGCTCGGCGCCGGCGGGTGCGCCGCCAGCAGGTCGGCGAACCGCAGCCCGCCCCACCACGCGATCGCGCTCCAGCCCTCCACGCACACCAGGCGCGTCGTCTGCTCCACGTGCGCGAAGCGCGCGAGCAGTTCCGGCAGCGCCAGCCGCTCCGCGCGGCCCGAGGCCAGCCCCGACAGCTCCAGCCCCCAGCCCGGCAGGATCTCCGGCCCCGGCGTGCGGCCATGGAAGTTGTTGCGCAGGCGCGTGCGCTCGGAGCGCGCGTACGTGCGCACGCGGCGGTCCTTCGAGTAGAGCGCCTCGGCCACGTCGTCGTCGAACGTGAGCGCGCGGTTCAACGTGCGCTCGCGCGCGGCGCGCGTGAGGCCCACGCGCGCGGCCAGCGTGTCGAGGCGGTCGCGCAGCGGGCGCGGCAGCAGGCGGGACTTGGCGCCGTCGGGCAGCAGCCACCACGCCGCGGCCGCCGTGGCCAGCACGCCCGCGCCGAACAGCAGGAAGTCGCGCCGGCTCTGCGCTTCCAGCCGGGCGCGCGGCACCTCGATCACCGTTTCGGGCGGCTCCGGCGTGGCGTCGCGCCACGAGCGCCGCGGCGGCGGGCCCGCCGGCGTGGGCTCGGGCGCCGCCGGCGCGTCGGCCGCGACCTCGGGCGCCGGCGGCGGCGCCTCCGAGGTGTCACCCCCCGCGGGTGTCGCGAGCGCCTCGCCCGGCGCCTCGGCCGCCGGGGGCTGCGCGAGGTGCGGCGGGGGAGCGTCGTCGGCCCGCCCGGCCTCCGGACGCGGGTCGTCACTCATGGGCGTTCTCCTTCACGCGCAGCGACCAGCCCGTGACCATCGAGCGGAACGTGTCCCAGCCGTCGGCGATCACCAGCACCACGTGCGGCACCAGGAATCCCGCCAGCACCACCATGCCCGCGAAGTGCACCACGCGCGCGCCGTCGTAGCCCAGGAACGCGCGCTCCAGCCAGCCCAGCTGCGACGGCTTGTGCATGGCCCAGCCCGACAGCACCACGAGCGCGCCCACGAGCGGCATCGCGAAGTAGGCCGACCGCTGCAGCGCGTTGTACTTGGAACGCACCGGCGGGTGCGGCCACGGTCGGCGAAGCAGTGCCATCGGCACGACGCCCGCGTAGAAGCGCAGCATCGCGACCGCACCGGCGGCGTCGGACGGGCGCGGCAGCAGCGCGCGCCACCCACGGCCCGCGAGCAGGCCGAGCGCGTACAGCACGCCGTTCGCCATGAACAGGTACGCGAGCGCCCAGTGCAGGCGCAGCGCCACCGACAGCTGCCGGGTGCCGAGCCCCAGGTGGTCGTAGATCCAGTTGCGCGGGCTGCCGTGCGTGTCGTGCAGCAGCCGGGCCACCATCGTGCCGAGCGCCGCCACGTAGTCGTGTTCGCCCGTGACCGGGTCGGGCCCGAAGCGGAACACCGGGGAGGCCCAGTAGATCGACAGGCCGCTCGCCACCAGGCCGAGCAGCAGCGGCACGTTCACCCAGTGCGCCAGGCGCACCAGCAGGTGGTGCTTCGGCACCACGCGCACGAGCGCGCCGGCCGGGGCGGGTGAGGGGTTCGTCCGGGGCAACCGGCCTCCGAGGGTGGGAGCGACGTGTGCGGCCGCGCAACGCGCCGCGCGAAGCTACCCCGGCGCGTCCGGCGGCTCCACCGCGAATCGATTCCCGGCCGCCCGGATCGCGCGGCCGGGCGCCCCGGGAGATCACCCCGCGCGGCCAAACGATGCCGGTGATCCCCGGCCGCCTCGATCCCGACCCCGTGAGGTTCGCCCGCCATGCCTGCCTGCTCGCGCCCGTTCGCCTTTGCCGCCCTCGCCCTCGTCCTCGCGTGCTTCGCGCCGGCGACGGCCGGCCTCGTCCACGCGCAGTCGCTGGACCTGTCGCTGCCCGTGACGAACGGGCGCGTCAACGCGCTCGCCCGTTCCGGCAACACGCTGTACGTGGGCGGGAACTTCAGCATGATCGGCGCCCAGACCGGGCGCGGCGTGGTGGTGGACGCGAACACCGGCGCCGTGCGCGCCGCCGCGTCGCCCGCGATCAACAGCACCGTGCGCGCCGTGGTCGGCGACGGAGCGGGCGGCTGGTTCGTGGCCGGCAGCTTCGACTCGGTCGGCGGCGTGCCGCGCAAGAACGTGGCGCACGTGCTGGCCGACGGCAGCGTGGCCGCGTGGAACCCCGGCACGAACGGCCAGGCGTGGTCGCTGCTGCTGGACGGCGGCGTGCTGTTCGTGGGCGGCGACTTCACGCAGGTCGGCGGCCTCACGCGCAATCGTGCCGCCGCCGTGGACCCCGTCACCGGCGCCGTGCTGCCGTGGAATCCCAACGTGAACGGCACCGTCAAGGCGATGGCCGCGGTGGACACCACGATCGTGCTCGGCGGGTCGATGTCGTTCGTGGGCCTCACCGCGCGGCCGAACCTCGCGCAGGTCGGCCGCTCCACCGGCACGCTGATGCCCTGGAACCCGGCTCCGAACGGCGCCGTGAACTGCTTCGCGCGCGCCGGCGGCACGCTGCTCGTGGGCGGCGACTTCACGACGTTCGCCGCCACCGCGCGCACGCGGCTCGCCGCGGTGGACGCCGGGACGCTCGCGCTGGGCGCGTGGGCGCCCGTCGCCGCGGCCGCCGTGAATGCGCTGACGGTGCGCGACACCACCGTGTACGTGGGCGGCAACTTCACCACGCTCGCCGGCTCCACGCGCTTCTACGTGGGCGAGATCGGGCTCGCGAGCGGCGCGCTCGGCCCGTGGGCGCCCACGCTGAACGGCGCGGTCACGGCGGTGGTGCGGTTCGGCGACACCGTGATCGTGGGCGGCGGCTTCAAGACCATCGGCGGCCAGCCGCGCACGCACCTGGCGGCGCTCGACCCGGTGACCGGCGCGCCCACCGCGTGGGACCCGGCCGCGAGCAGCTTCGTGTACGCGCTCGCGCTGCAGGGCGACGCGCTCTACGCGGGCGGCGACTTCTGGATCATGAACGGCGTGCGCCGCACGGGGCTCGCGTCGGTGGACCTCGCGACCGGCGCGGTGAATGCGTGGGACCCGGCGCCCGGCCCGTCCACGTCGGTCACGAACAAGCTGCTCGTGGTGGGCAACACGCTGTACGTGGCCGGGAGCTTCCTCTCGATGGGTGCCACGTCGCGCAGCCAGCTCGCGGCGGTCGACGCGACGACCGGCGCCGTGCTCGCGTGGAATCCCGCGCCGAGCGGCAGCGTGGGCGCGCTGGCCACCGACGGCACGCGGCTGTTCCTCGGCGGTACGTTCACGAGCCTCGGCGTGGGCGCACGCAGCCGTGCCGCGGCGGTGGACCTGGTCACCGGTGCGCTCGACGCGTGGAATCCGCAGCCGAACGGCGTCGTGAACGCGATCGCGATCGCCGGCGGCACCGTGTACCTGGGCGGTTCGTTCACGACGATGGCCGGCACCGCGCGCCTGCGCGTGGCCGCCGTGGACGCCACCGCCGGCGCGCTGCTGCCGTGGGATCCCGGCGCCAGCAGCAGCGTGACCCAGCTCGCGCCTTCGGGCGGCGTCGTGTACGCGCTCGGCAACTTCGGCACCATCGGCGGGCAGACGCGCAACGGTCTCGCCGCGCTCGACGCCACCACCGGCCTCGCCACCACGTGGAATCCCGCGCCCGACATCTGGCCCACCGTGTTCCGGGTCGCCGGCGGCCGCGTGTACGTGGGCGGCGTGTTCGCCACCATCGGCGGCGCCAGCCGCAGCAAGCTCGCCGCGATCGATGCGGTCACCGGGCTCGCCACGTCGTGGAATCCCGGCGTGACCGGCGTGAACGTGGTGGACCTGGAGACGCAGGGCGGCCGCGTGCTCGCGGGCGGGGAGACGTGGACCTTCGGCGGCGTGGATCGCCGCAACCTCGCGTCCGTGAGCGATCCCGCGCTGACCGCCGCCGCACCCGTCCCGGGTTTTGCGGCCGGCGGCCTCGCGCTGGCCGCGCCCGTGCCGAACCCGGTGCGCGGCGCCACGCGGCTCGCGTTCACGCTGCCCGCGGCCGCGCGCGTGACGCTCGCGGTGCACGACGTGCAGGGCCGGCGCGTGGCCACGTTGCTGGACGGCGCGGCGCTGGCGGCCGGTGCGCACGCGCTCGAATGGCGCGCCGTGGCCTTGCCGCCGGGCGTCTACGCCGTGCGGCTCGCCACGCCGGGAGGGACGACGACCCGCCGCATGGTGATCGTCGGACCGTAAGGCAGCCCGCTGCGGGACAGCCGGTTGCGGCGAGGACCTCGGGCGCCGGGTGAGGCCGGCCCGGCGCCCGGAGCCCGCCCCCCGTTCGCCGACCGCTGTCCCTGCGGGCGCGCGTCCCTCATGGTGTGCGCATGACCATCGTTCTCACGGATGCCCTGTGCGCCCATTGCGGCCTGTGCTGCGACGGCACCCTGTTCGCCGACGTCGAGCTGTCGGGCCCGGCCGAGGCCGTGCGGGTGGAGGCCCTCGGACTCGAGATCGACGACGACGAGCCCGGCCGACCGCTGCTGCTGCAGCCGTGCCGCGCGCTCGAGGGCACGCGCTGCAGCGTGTACGCGCACCGGCCCGGCTGCTGCCGCACGTTCGCGTGCCGGCTGCTGCGCGACGCCACGCGCGGAGCGATCCCGCTGGCCGACGCCACCGCCGCGGTGCGCGGCGTGCGACGGCGCCTCGCGCGCGTGGAGCGCCTGCTCGTGAAGCTCGGTGCGCCCGCGTCGCGGCTGCCGGTGTTCGAGCGCTGCGACGAGCGGCTCGCCGCCGAAGCCGCCGGCGACGGCGGCGCGAAGACGCGCAACGCCCTCGCCACCGAGGTGCGCGCCCTGCGCGCGGTGCTCCGCCGCGCGTTCCTGTGAAGGGGCGGTCAATCCTGGCGAGGGTGCGCGCCATCGGTGCTAGCGTGCGGGCAGCCGCGAAGCTCGCCACTCACCCGAACGACAGGCGGTGCACGATGGGCGACAAGTCTCCGAAGTCCAAAGCGCGGAACCAGAAGCAGCACGAGGTGGCCGATCGCCAGAAGAAGGCCGACGCGCTGGCCAAGCGCACGCCGATCACGGTGCCGCCGCTGAAGACGGGGAAGTAGGAGCAGGCGCGGCGGGCGCGCCGCGTCAGCGCTTCGCGCCCGCCCTCGCCTTCACGCCCACCTCGAGCAGGCACTTCTCGATGCGGCCCATCGTCTGCTCGATGTCGGCGTCGAGGCCGATCGAGAAGCGGATGAGCCCGTCCGAGATGCCGGCCCTCTCGCGCTCCTCGGCCGGGATCTCGCTGCTCGTGCTGCGGCCGGGCATCGAGAAGAGCGTCTTGAAGTAGCCGAGGCTCACCGCGAGGTAGCCGACCTTCTCCTGCTGCAGGCGCGCCATCAGCCGGTACGCCACGTCGTGCTCGCCGGCGTCCAGCGTCATCATGCCGCCCCAGCCGTAGCCCTCGTTCGCGAGCTTCGTCATGAGCGCGTGGTGCGGATGGCCGGGCAGGCCGGGGTAGTGCACGTCGTGCCCGAGCTGCTCCAGCCGCCGGGCCACGTGCAGCGCGTTCGCGCTGTGTTTGCGCATGCGCACGTGCAGGCTGTGCAGGTTCTTCAGGATGCTCGCGGCGCGGAAGCTGTCGAGCACGGGGCCGAGCAGCATGCTCGGGCCGGCGTTGATGTCGTTCAGCCGGGCCACGAAGTCGTGCGACGACACCACGCAGCCCGCGACGCAGTCGCTGGTGCCGTTGATGTACTTGGTCATGCTGTGCACCACGACGTCGGCGCCCAGTCGCAGTGGCGACAGGATCATCGGGCTGAACGTGTTGTCCAACACGAGCGACGCCCCGCGCTCGTGCGCGATCGCGGCCAGTGCCGGGACGTCGCTCACCTCCAGCAGCGGGTTGCTGATGCTCTCGGCGTACAGCACGCGCGTGCGCGGTGTCATCGCGGCGCGCACGGCGGCGTGGTCGCGCAGGTCCACGAACCGCGTGGTCACGCCGAAGCGCGGCAGCAGGTTCTTCATCAGCGCGTACGTGCCGCCGTAGATGTTGCGCCCGCACACGATCTCGTCGCCCTGGCCGCACAGCGCGATCAGCGTGGTGCTGATGGCGCCCATGCCCGACGCCATCACCTGCGCGGACTCGCCGTCCTCCATGCGCGCGAGCGCCTCGGCGAGGAACTTGTTCGTGGGGTTCCAGTGGCGCGAGTAGAGGAAGCAGCCCTCCAGCTCGTGGTCGAACGCCTCCTCCATCTTCTCCGGCGTGAGGAACGTGTACGTGGACGAGTCGGTGATCGACGGGTTCACGTCGCCGAACTCGCCGAACACGAGGAAGTCCTGCACGCGGGTGGCGGGATCGAATGCCATGGCGAACCTCCGGCTGCGAGGGCGCACCGGCGCGAGGCTCGCGCGGCGCGTGCACACGGGAACGCCGGCATCACACGCCCGCGCGCGGCGCGCGTCAACGCGGGCGGACTCCGGCGGGGGGACGGCGAGCGGGTCGCGAGCGCGCGATCAGCGCGCGGCCGCGGGCGCGGTCGTGTCGGGCGCCGCGGGCGCGGCGGGCCGGACCCAGCGCGACACGCGCAGCGGGCCGGTCATCGAGTCCCAGCGCCGGCGCTCGGCCTCGACGCGGCCCAGCGCGGCCACGATCTCGGCCTGCGCCGCAGCCATGCGGCGGGCGGCGTTGTTCGGGCTGCGCACGACCACCCACACCTCCGCGTCGTCCCGCGTGCGCGCGGTGGCCGAGTCCGCCATCTCGACGAACTGCTGCGGCGTGTAGCGCGCGGCGAACGGCTCCGCGGGATGCGAATACTCGATCGCGCGCACGCGGTCGCGCGAGTGGCGGTTGTAGAACGCGTACGGGTCGACGTCGAACGGCACGAGCACGGCCGTGCGACCGGGCTGCGAGCGGCTCGCGATGTCGGCGGCCACGTCGCGCCACGGCTCCTTGCTGTAGTCCGCCGCGTAGCGCCACAGGCCGAACGCGGTGAGCAACACCAGCAGCGCGCCCCACGGCACGCGCAGCACGCGCGGCAGGGCCGACACGCCGAGCGCGAGCAGCGCGGCCACCGGGATGCCGGCGAACACGAAGTAGCGCGGCAGCAGCAGCGGCGAGCGGAACGACAGCGCCGACACCGCCACGATCGGCACGAGCCAGCCGGCCCACAGCAGCGCCGTGCCCGTGCGGCTCTGCCGTCGCGCGAAGCCGTCGCACGACGCCACGAGCGGCCCGGCCACGCCCAGCACGAGGATGCCCCACGCGAGTGCGCGCGGCAGGAACGCGTCGAGCCCCGGCGTGTGGCCGTGCTCGATGCGGCTCACCACCGACATCGGCGACAGCAGCACGGTGCGGAACACCTTGAACACGCCCGCCGCCTCGGGCTGGTCGATGTACCAGTGCGAACTCGACAGGTGCTCGGCAGCGCTCGCGCTGGCCCACAGCCACGGCGCGTACAGCAGCGCGATCGCGGCCTGCGCCAGGGCGAACGACAGCGCCCGCCGGCGCGCCTCGGGGAACAGCAGCACCACCACGACCTGCGCCGACACGCCGAGCGCCGAGATGGTCTGCGTGTACAGCCCGATCGCCGATACGAGCACGTAGCCGACCCACGCACCGCGCCGGCCGTGCACGATCGCGCGCTCGAACAGCAGCAGCGACGCCAGCAGCAGCATGCCGGCGAGCGCGTACGTGCGCGCCTCGTGCGCGTACATCACCTGGTACGGCGAGAGCGCCGCGAGCAGCGCGGCGAACGTGGCGGGCCCGCGCGGCATGGCGAGCCGGGCGAGCCGGTACGCGAGCCACACCATCACGAGGCTCGCGAGGAGCGACACCAGCCGCAGCTGCGCCTCGCCGTCGCCGCCCAGCTTGAGCGCCCACGCGGTGAGCACGTAGTAGAGCGGCGGGCTCGCGTCGCGCTCCACGCAGCGGCGGATCAGGTCGGACCAGCCGAGCGTGGCCGCGGTCCACGTGGAACCCTCGTCGGTCCACAGGCTGCGCTGCCCGAGTCCCACGATGCGCACCACCGCCGCCAGCGCCAGCACGGGCCACAGGCCCCAGGCGGGGAAGTGGTCGGCGCGGGAGCGGTAGGCGGCGGCCATGGTCAACGCGCCAGCAGGAGGTCCACGATGCGCAGGCCTGCGTCGCCGGCGCCGAACGGATTCGCCCAGCCGCCGCGACGCGCCACCATCGTGCGCGCGCCCTCGACGATCGCGGCGGGGTCGGCGCCCACGAGCACGTTCGCGCCGGCGTCCACCGACTCGGGGCGCTCGGTGTTGTCCCGCAGCGTCACGCACGGCACGCCGAGCGCGCACGCCTCTTCCTGCAGGCCGCCCGAGTCCGTGAGCGTGATCGCGGCCTCGGCGTGCAGGCCGAGGAAGTCGAGGTAGGGCAGCGGCGGCAGCGCGCGCACGCGCGAGCCCCAGGCCAGCCCGAGCGACGCCATGCGCTGCGTGGTGCGCGGGTGCACCGCGCACAGCACCGGCACGTCCAGCGCCTCGGCCGCGCGTTCGATGCCTTCCACCACACCGCGCAGCCGCGACTCGACGTCGGTGTTCTCGGCGCGGTGCACCGTGGCCACCGCGTAGCCGCGCGGCTTCACGCCGAAGCGCGCCGGCACGCCGCGCTCGATCGCGCGCGGCTTCTGGCGCAGCAGTTCGTCCACCACCGTGTTGCCCGTGACGTGGATCCGCGACTCGGCCACGCCCTCGCCGAGCAGGATGCGGCGCGAGTGCTCGGTGGGCGCGAACAGGTCGTCGGACAGGTGGTCGGTGAGGATGCGGTTGATCTCCTCGGGCATCGTGCGGTCGTACGAGCGCAGCCCGGCCTCCACGTGCCCCACGCGCACGCCCAGCTTCTGGGCGGCGAGCCCGGCGGCGAGCACGGAGTTCGTGTCGCCCTCCACCAGCAGCACGTCGGGCCGGTCCTTCGCGATCAGGTCGGCGACGCCGTTGACGATCGCGCCGATGTGGTAGGCCTGCGTGCCGGAGCCCACCTCGAGGTTCGCGTGCGGCTTCGGCAGCTCCAGCTCCTGGAAGAACACGCCGTCCATCTCGAACGAGTAGTGCTGGCCCGTGTGCCACAGCCGCCAGTCGGTGCCGCGCGTGATGCACGCGCGGACGACCGGCGCCATCTTCACGATCTCGGGGCGGGTGCCGACGATGACCGCGATCTTCACGCGCGCTTCCCGGTGGCCGCCGCCAGTCGCGCGGCGATGTCCTGCGGGCGGTAGATCGTCATGCGCTCCCAGCGGCGCTTCAGCAGCAGCGACACGGTGGAGCGGATGGTCTTCAGCACCTTCATCTTGCTCTGGCCCACGCGCTCGCCGTAGTCGAGCACGAAGCCCATCTCGTCCACCTTCATGCCGAGCGGCCCGAGGCGCAGCAGCAGGTCCATCACGGCCTCGAAGCCGCGCGCCGTGCACAGCTCCTCGCCGTACACCGCACGCGCCTTCTTCAGCAGCGGCACGCGGTAGGCGCGGAAGCAGCACGTGTAGTCGCGCACGCCCGGGATGGGGTAGAGCACCTGGAACACCACGCGGCCGCCGTCGCTGAGCGCGCGCCGGTGGCCCGGCACGCCGTGCACCTCGGCGCCCGCGCGGTAGCGCGACGCGATGCTGAGGTCGGCGCCCGCGCGCACCCGGCGCACGAGCTCGGGAATCAGCGCGGGCGGGTGCGTGTTGTCGGCGTCGAGCGTGACGAGCACGTCCTCGTCGGTCGCGCGGTCGAGCACCCAGTAGATGCCGGTGCGCAGGCCCGCGCCGAGGCCGCGGTTGACCTCGTGCTTCAGCACCTGCAGCGGCAGCTCGCCGCCGCTCTCGGCCACCGCCTTCTGCGCTTCCTCGATCGTGCGGTCGGTGCTGCCGTCGTCCACGAGCACCGCCGTGTACGCCTCGGTCGTGCCCCGGTACGCCTGCCACAGCGCCAGCAGCGTCGGACGGATCACCTTCTCTTCGTTGAACGCCGGGAAGATCACCCAGATCACGCCGCACCTCCCACGGGCGTCGCACCCACTTCGTCGAGCAGTCGCGGCATCATCGCGTCCACCACCTCGCAGCACGAGTTCCACGAGTTCACGCGCGGGTACACCTGCGCCGTGCACGCCAGGTAGAGCCGTCCCGGCAGGATCGAATGCGGCGGGCACTTCTGCTTGTAGCCGGTGGTCCAGATCGGTTCCACGAACGGTGCCCGGAACAGGAACTCCTCCTCGATGGAGGCCGCCACGTCGGGGTAGAGCGCCTGCAGGTCGCGGCGGTACGTCGCGAGCAGGTCGGCGTCGGAGCGCGCGAACAGCTCGCCCGAGCGGTGCGTGTAGTTGACCAGGTAGTTCACGTGCAGGCCGTGCGTGCGTTCGAGCGGCACCAGGTTCGACATCTCGATCACGCCCTGCGACGTGACGCCGCTGTCCACCCACGGCATCCAGTAGTAGTGCGTGATCGGCTTGCGCGTCAGGAACACGCCGCTGATGACGCCCTGGTAGTCGAGCTTCAGGTCGGCCACGGCCGACGGCACCTGCAGCGAGCGCGTCATCTGCTGGAACTGCACGAGCGGCGACGTGCACACCACGTAGTCGAACGTCTCGCGCGCGCCGCCGTCGGACACCACCACCATGCGGCCGGCCGCGTCCTGCTCGATGCTCTGCGCGCGTGTCTTCATGCGGAACGTGGCGCCGCGCTCGCGCAGCCGCTGCTCGAACGCGTCGATCAGCGAGCGGTAGCCGTTCGTGAGGCAGCCCTTCTTCTCGGGCCCGGTGCTCTTCTCGCGGTTCATGCGGCTCGACAGCCACAGCGCGGGCAGCGCGGAGTAGTGGTCGCCGATCTTCGCCGACAGGAGCGGCTTCCACAGGATGTCGAACGCCCGATCGCCGACCATGCCGCGGATCCACGTCTCGGCGGTGATGTCGTCGAGGTGCGGCGACAGGCCGCCCGTGCGCGCGCGGATGCCCATGAGCCCCATGCGCAGCCGTTCGAAGATCGTCAGCGGGCCGAACGTGAGCAGGTCGGTGGGCGTGTTCATGGGCCAGGTGCGGCGCTGGTACATGAAGCCCATCTTGGTCTCGCGCCAGAGCATCTGGCTGTCGAGTCCCAGTTCGCGCACGCGGGCGAGCAGGGCGTCGTCGTTCGGCAGGAGGCAGTGGTAGAAGCGCTCGAGGTGCCGGTCGCGCCACGGGAACGTGGTGCCCAGCCCGCCGAGGAAGTCCTCTCCCTCGTAGAGCGTGACGCGGTGTCCGCGGCCCGAGGTCGCGAGCGCGGCAGCGAGTCCGGAGATGCCACCCCCGATGATGGCGACGGAGCGATCCATGGCCTTCCTGGCGCCACCGGCCGAGCCGGCGGAATGCGGGTACGGGTCGCGCGGGGCGTGGGCCCACCCGAGCCCGTCGGGGGTCGCGCGAAACAGGGACAACGCCTTATCGGCACCCGCGTTGCGGGACTGGAGCGCCGTGCGGACGGTGCGCTCCGGGCACGGTGATGGACGTGGGAACCGATTCGGAGGGCGGCAGAGTAAGCGGGCCACCGGACCGGGGCAACCCGGGGCGGTCGCCCGGGAGCGAGGGGAGGTCCCGAGCGCGGGCGTTGGGCGGCCGGCACTTGCGAGCGACGGGGCCCCGGCGCCCCAACTCGTCGGGCCAGAAGCGGTTGCCGACCTCGTCCGCGTGCATCGGGGCGCTTCCCCCGGGTTGGAAAGCGCGCGCGGGTTGCCTATCATCCCGCGCGGCCCGTGAGCCGATCTAACCCCCGGCAAGAGTCCGCGAGCCCCCTCGCGCAACCCCACGTCCTCCAACGGGAGACCGATTGCACACGAAGCCACCGCACCCCCGCGGCGCGCTTGCGGCCCTGGCGTTTCCGATCGCCCTCGCTCTGCTCCTCGCTCTCCGGCTGTTCCACCTCGGCGGTCCGATCGACGACCCGCATTCCTGGCGCCAGTGCGACACGGCGAGCCAGACGGCCGGGTTCGTCCGGCACGGCGTGGACCTGCTGCACCCGGTGGTCCGCTGGCTGGGCGGACACCGCACGCTGATCTTCGAGTTCCCGCTGCCCGAGGCGATCGCGGCGCTGCTCGGTCGCGCGTTCGGCTGGGATCCGGCCACCGGGCACGTGTGGGACCGCGTCGTGGCGCTCGGGTTCTTCCTGGTGTCGGTGGGCTATTTCCACGCGTGCGCGCGTGAGCTGACCGGCTCCACGGTGGCGGCGCGCGTGGCCACGCTCGCGTACGCGGCGTCGCCGCTCGCGATGTACTACTCGCGCGCGGCGCAGGTGGACTTCGCGGCGCAGGCGCTGGCGCACGCCCTGCTGTGGCACGCGCTGCGCGCCCTGCGCGGCGGCGCGGTGGGGCACGTCGCGGCGGCGGCGCTGCTCGGCGCGCTCGGCGCGCTGATCAAGGCGCCGTACCTGGTTCCCGTGGCGTGCGTGCTCGGAGTGGTGGTGCTGGCGCGGCCGTCGGTCGGCGCGTTCGCGCGCGCGGCGGTGGCGCTCGGCGTGCCGGCGGTGGCGTTCGCGCTGTGGCGGCGGCACGTCGACGCGGTGAACGCGTCCACGCCGGACTGGACGTTCCTGCCGGGCTTCTACAAGGAAGTGAATCCGCTGTGGTGGTACGTGGGCGAACTCGGCCAGCGCTTCCAGCCGGCGGTGTGGATCAAGCTCGCGCGGCGGTTCGTGTTCGAGGTCGCGAGCCCGGCGCTCGCCGCGCTCGCGCTGCTCGGAACGCTCGTGGGCGCGGCGTCGTCGGTGCGGCGCGAACGGCCCGCGCCGTCGGGACGCGTGCTGGCGCTGGCGTGGCTCGCCGGCGCGTTCGCCTACCTGCTCGTGTTCTTCCCGCTCAACGTGATCCACAACTACTACCAGACGCCGTTCGTGGCGCCGCTCGCACTGCTCGCGGGGCTCGGGGGCGCGTGGCTGTTCGACCGCGTACCGGCGCCGCTCGCGGGTGTGGCCACGGTCGTGGCGCTGGCCGTGGCGGTGTGGTTGCCGCACGCGCTGCACTGGTTCCGCATCGACGGGGTGCGCGTGCACGCGGGCGAGGCGATCCGGCGGCTCACGCCGGCGAAAGACCTGGTGGTGGCGGTGGACCGCGGCACGGAGTTCTCCGATCCGCGACTGCTGCAGCGCGCCGATCGCGACGGCTGGCCGATCAAGGCCGCGGACGCGACACCGGAACGGCTGGCGCGCCTGCGCGCCGAGGGCGCGAAGTGGATCGTCTGGGTGGAAGAGGGCGCGACGTCGGGCGACGGCGCCGGCGGCCCGACGCCGCCCGCGGCGTGGAGCGTGGCCGAGGTGGCCACCGAGGGCCCGAAGCCGAGCGGCCGCTCGTCCGCGGGCGCGGACCCGGGGATGCTCGCGACGGTGCACGTGTATTCGCTCGAGCGGCTCGCGAGCGCGGGGGTGATGCCATGATCTTCAAGCGCATCCTGCAGGGCGCCACCTGGGGCCTCGCGCTGCTCAGCGTGCTCACCTACGTGCGCGTGTCGCTGCTGCGGCTCACGTACCCGCTCGAACTCGACTGCATCGAGGGCGTGATCATGGACCACGTCGTCCGGCTGGCGCACGGCCAGCCGATCTACGTGGCGCCGACGCTGCGCTTCATCCCGCTCGCGTACATGCCGCTGCTGATGGTGGTGAGTTCGTGGATCACGCACTTCTTCGAGCCGGCGTTCTGGCAGGTGCGCATCGTGTCGTTCGGCGCCACGGTGGGCCTGATGGCGCTGATCGGCGGCGTGATCCGCGTGGAGACGCGCAGCTGGACGCTGGCGGCCGCGGGCGTGGGGGCCTACACGCTGGCGGCGGGCATCTGCGGGCAGTGCTACGACGTCGCGCGGCCCGACTCGCTCATGCTGTTCCTGGCGTTCGCGGGGCTCACGGTGCTGCGCTTCACGCGCGGCACGGCGGGCGCGGTGTGCGCGGCGCTCGTGATGACGCTGGCGTTCTTCACCAAGCAGCACGCGATGCTGTTCGTGGGCGGCGCGGGCCTGCACCTGTTCGTGAACGATCGACGGCGGCTGATCCCGTTCGCGGCCACCGCGCTGGTGGGCTGCCTCGGGGGCTTCCTGCTGATGTGGGCCTGGCTCGGGGACTGGTTCCGCGTGTTCACGTGGGAGATCCCGCGCGGCTGGTCGGTGGTCGACCGCATGCGCATCCAGAACTACCTCGCGCACGTGCTCGTGGGCACGCTCGGCGCGTTCTTCGTGCCGGTGGTGGCGTCGCTGGGCGCGCCCGGGCGCTCGTGGCGCGGGCCGGCGGGGCTGTGGTGGTTCGGCGTGCTGGGCGGCGTCGGCACGGGACTGCTCGCGACGCTCGACCCGAGCGCGTACAAGCACACGCTGATTCCCACCGTGGTGGCGCTGACGATGGCGGGGCCGATCGCGCTGGGCCGGCTCGCCGAGGCGCTCGACGATCCGGACGCGTTGCCGGAGCGCGGGTACCGCGGCGTCACGGCGGTGCTCGCCGTGGCCTGCCTGCAGTTCGTGCCGCTGCTCTACCCGGTGCACGCGGTGCTGCCGCATCCGCGCGCCCGCGAAGCGCACGCCGAGCTCATGCAGCGGCTGCGTTCGTACCCGGGCGAGTGGCTGATGCCGTACCACGGCTTCTACGAATGGAAGTCGGGCAAGGGGACGTCGCTCGACCTGATCGCGTTCGACGACATCGTGCGCTCGGCCGGCAACTCGATCCTGAAGAAGGACCCGCGCTACCTCGACCGCATGCTCGACTCGCTCACGATCGGGCCGCGGCCGTTCGCGATCGTCACGGACCTGCCGCTGGAGGAGACCGGGCCGCACTGGGCGCGCATCGCTCCCCGCTACCGGCTGGCGGATTCGCTCGGCTGGATCAGCGAGCCGCTGCGCCCGGTGTCGGGCAACCAGTTCGCTCCGCGCTACATCTACCTGCCGGTGACCGACACCACGCGCACGTCCGCGAACGTTCCGACGCCGGGGCCCGTGGAGCCGGCGCAGCCATGAGCCGTCCGGTCGCGGTGGTCAGCGTGGACGTGGACCCGGTGGACCTGCACCTGGTCGGCTACGGCGTGCGCGGGCTGCCGCCCGATCCGCTCGCGTACACGCACGCGCTGCCGCGGCTGCTCGACGTGTTCGCGCGGCACGGGCTGCGCGCCACGCTGTTCACCGTGGGGCGCGACGCGCCGGAGCACGCGGCGGTCCTGCAGCGTGCGGTGCGCGAGGGCCACGAGATCGCCAGCCACACGCAGACGCACCCGATGCGGTTCGCGGGCCTGCTCGAGAAGCGCAAGCGCCGTGAGCTGAACGAGTCGCGCGACGCGCTCGAGCAGGCGGCGGGCTGCAAGGTGATCGGGTTCCGCGCACCGAACTTCGACATGGCCGACCGCGTGGTGCCGCTGCTGGTGGAAGCGGGCTACCGCTACGACGCGTCGGCGTACCCGACGCCGGTGCTGATGGCGTCCCGCGCGGTGCTGGCCACGAAGAGCGCGCACCCGCCGTCGGTGCTGGCGATGAAGCCGTGGCCGTTCACGTGGCGGCGCGCGCCGTACGACTGGACCGTGCGCGGCGCGACGATCCGCGAGTTCCCGCTGGCGGTGACGCCGCACTGGCGGCTGCCCGTGTACCACACGCTGCGCTACTACCAGAGCCACGCGGCGTTCGCGTCGCACCTCGAGGGCTTCGCGGCACGAGGCGAGATGATGTCGTACGCGCTGCACGCAGTGGACGCGCTCGGCCAGGCCGAGGACCGCGTCGACCCGCGGCTCGGCAAGCATCCGGGCATGGACCGCCCGCTCGCGGAGAAGCTGTCGCTGCTCGACGGCACGCTCGCGGCGATCGCGGCGCGATTCGACACGAAGACCTACCGCGACCTGATGGACTGACGCGGCCCGGCGCGCGGCGGCACGCCGCCCGCCGGGGTCGCTGCGGGTCGCCGGAACGGGCCGCCCGGGTCGCACGCGCGATTTCCCGGGAATGGACCGCGCGGGAACGCGTATGTTCCGGTGGTTCCCGTCCCCACCTTACGGAGGAGGTTCGTCATGCGTGTTCCCCCCGCGTTGCTGCTGACTGCCGGCGCGATGGCCGCGGCCGCGTCCGCTGCCGCCGGTCCGTCCGTGACCGTGTACTCGAGCGACCTCGCGTACGTGCGCGAATCCCGCACCGTGGAGCTCACGGGCGGGCGCGACGTGCTGCGGCTCGAGGACGTGAGCCAGCGGCTCGACTTCTCGTCGGTGCGCTTCGCGCCGTCGTCGGGGCGGCTGAGCCGGCTCGCATACCGTTTCGACGTGGCGAACGGCGACGCGCTGCTGGAGCGCGCGCTCGGCCGGCGCGTGCGGCTGAACCTGCGCGACAACCGCGTGGTCGAGGGAACGCTGCTGGCGTCGCAGGGCGAGTGGCTGGTGGTGCGCAACGACGACGGCGCGCTGTCGAACGTGCGGCGCGAAGCCGTGAACGAGGCGCGGCTCGCGGACGCGGGCACCGGCGCGGCGCTGGCGTTGAAGCCGGCGATCGAGGCGGTGGTGGACGGCGGCCGCAAGGGCGCGTCGGCCGCCGAGTTGAGCTACCTCACGGGCGGCCTGTCGTGGAGCGCGGAGCACATGCTGGTGCGCACGGGCGAGAACACCGCCACGTGGTCGACGGCGGTGAACGTGTCGAACACGTGCGGGCGCGACTTCACCGACGCGAAGCTGAAGCTCGTGGCGGGCGAGCCCAGCCGCACGGGCGGCCCGGTGCCGCCGCCGCAGCCGATGATGATGCGCACCATGGCGACGGCGGACGGCATGGCCGAGGCGAAGGTGGCCGAGGAGAGCTTCGCCGACTACCACCTGTACACGGTCGACAAGCCGATGACGCTGCGCGACCGCGAGACGCAGGCGTTCGCGCTGATCGATCCCCGCCCGATCGCGGTGAAGCCGCGCTACCTGTACCGCGGCGGCGACGCGCGCGGCGTGCTGAGCCAGCTCGAGTTCGTGAACTCGGCGAAGGACGGCACCGGCGCGCCGATCCCGGCGGGCCGCGTGCGGTGCTTCCAGCCCGACGAGTCGAAGGAGATCCAGTTCACGGGCGAGACGCAGATCGCGCACACGCCGCTCGACGAGAAGCGCACGCTCGACCTGGGCTACGCGTTCGACCTGCAGGCGGAGCGCAAGGAGCTGTCGAGCAAGCGCATCAGCGACCGTGAGCGCGAGTACGCGGTGGAGATCAAGCTGCGCAACCGCAAGGCGACCGAAGCGACGATCGTGGTGGACGAGCCGGCCGGCGGCGACGTGCAGCTGGTGAAGCAGAGCCACGCGAGCACGCGCAAGGACGCGAACACGCTGCAGTTCACGGTGAGCGTGCCGGCGGGCAGGGAAGTGGTGGTCACGTACACGGCGCGCCAGAGCTGGTAGCCGCGCGACGCGGCCGGGCAGCGCACGGGGCGGGGGACGCGAGTCCTCCGCCCTTCGTGCGCCCATGCGGGGCGCCGTGCACCGCGCCGGGTGCGGCGTGGCGAGGGCCCTCGACCGTGCGCGGCGGAGCGCCTAGGCTGCCCGCACCATGACCTTCCAACTCCGCGCACCGTATCCGCCGGGCGGCGACCAGCCGCAGGCCATCGACGAGCTCGTGCAGGGACTCGAGTCGGGCGAGAAGTACCAGACGCTGCTGGGCGTCACCGGCTCGGGCAAGACGTTCACCGTGGCCAACGTGATCGCGCGCTGGGGCAAGCCGGCGCTGGTGATCTCGCACAACAAGACGCTGGCGGCGCAGCTGTACGGCGAGCTCAAGCAGTTCTTCCCCGACAACGCCGTGGGCTACTTCATCAGCTACTACGACTACTACCAGCCCGAGGCGTACGTGCCGGCCACGAACACGTACATCGCCAAGGACGCGAGCATCAACGACGACATCGATCGGCTGCGCCTGCAGGCGACGTCCATGCTGCTGGAGCGCGAGGACGTGGTGATCGTGGCGAGCGTGTCGTGCATCTACGGCCTGGGCACGCCCGAGGACTGGAAGGGCATGCGCATCGACATGCGCCAGGGCGAGCCGCTGCGGCGCAAGCAGCTGCTGGAGCAGCTGGTGGCGATCCAGTACGGGCGCAACGACGTCGAGGTGGGGCGCGGGCAGTTCCGCGTGCGCGGCGACGTGATCGAAGTGCGCCCGGCGTACGAGGACCACCACGTGCGCATCGAGCTGGAAGACGACGTGGTGGTGCGGCTGTCCACGGTGGACCCGGTCACCGGCAAGACGCTGCGCCGCATGGAGCGGCTGGCGCTGTACCCGGCGAAGCACTTCGTGACGCCGGAGCACCGCCTGCAGGGCGCGCTGCGCTCGATCCGCGACGAGATGAAGGAGCAGCTCGCGAAGTTCCGCGCCGAGGGCAAGCTGCTCGAGGCGCAGCGGCTGCAGCAGCGCACCGAGTACGACCTGGAGCTGCTCGCCACGCGCGGCACGTGCCCGGGCGTGGAGAACTACTCGCGCCACCTCTCGGGCCGCGCGCCCGGCGAGCGGCCGGGGTGCCTGATCGACTACTTCCCGAGCGACTTCCTGCTGGTGCTGGACGAGTCGCACGTGACCGTGCCGCAGGTGGGCGCGATGTACGAGGGCGACCGCTCGCGCAAGACGACGTTGGTGGACTTCGGCTTTCGCCTGCCGAGCGCGCTCGACAACCGGCCGCTCAAGTTCGGCGAGTTCGAGCAGCTGACGGGCTCGACGCTGTACATCTCGGCCACGCCGGGCAACTACGAGCTGGAGAAGTGCCACGGCGTGGTGACGGAGCAGATCATCCGGCCCACGGGGCTGATCGACCCGGAGCTGGTGATCAAGCCGGTGGAAGGGCAGGTGGACGACCTGCTGGCCGAGATCCGCGTGCGCGTGGAGCGCAAGGAGCGGGTGCTGGTGACCACGCTCACCAAGCGCATGTCCGAGGACCTCACGGACTACCTCACCGAGATGGGCGTGAAGGTGCGCTACCTGCACAGCGACATCGACGCGCTGGAGCGTGTCGAGATCCTGCGCGGCCTGCGGCTCGCGGACTTCGATGTGCTGGTGGGCATCAACCTGCTGCGGGAGGGACTCGATCTTCCGGAAGTGTCGCTCGTGGCCATCCTGGACGCGGACAAGGAGGGCTTCCTGCGCAGCGAGCGCAGCCTCATCCAGACGGCGGGACGCGCGGCGCGCAACGCGGGCGGGCGCGTGATCTTCTACGCGGACCAGGTCACCGACTCGATGGCGCGCGCGATCAGCGAGATGAACCGCCGGCGCGAGAAGCAGACGGCGTGGAACGCCGAGCACGGCATCACGCCGCGCACGATCACGAAGAGCGTGGACGAGATCATGCGCGCCACGAGCGTGGCGGATGCGATCGGCAGCGGGAAGCCGGCGGAGGAAGTGCTCACGAGCGTGCTGGCGGAAGGGCCGGAGGAACTGATCCGGCGGCTCGAGCACGAGATGCTGGAGGCGGCGAAGGCGCTGGAGTTCGAGCGCGCGGCGAGCCTGCGCGACCGGATCGACGAGGTGCGCGCGATCTCGATGCTGACGCCGGGCGGCCTGCCGCCCGAGGGCGGCACGCGCCGCCCGGTGGCACCGGGGCAAAGGCCGAAGCGGACGACGAGGCGGGGGAAGGAGATCTAGCCGCCGCGAGCCGGGTGGCCCGGCGCTACCGGGCGGCCACCGCGGGTTCGTTCCCGCGCCGATCGCTTCGGTCGGTAGCCTGGAACTGTTCGACCTCACGAAGATTTCACTTGCCGGGTTTCGCGAGTGGCGGTGTGCGAGCAGCTAGATGTGCTCGCCGCTTTCGCGCGAGCGCTTCGATGCCGGGCGTACACGGCACGAAGCGCACGCGATGCGATTTCGCGAGGGCCGGCGCGCGATGCGCGGCGTGCGGCCGCGTGCGAGCGCCGAAAACGTGCGTGATACAAAGAACGCGCCCCGCGAAGACTCGCCCCCGAAGCGAGTGTCGTGATGAAGCGCGAGTTCTGCGTCGGTTCGCTGAGCGACGCCGCCCTGCTCGAACGCCTCGGAGAAGTCACGAGGCGCGACCACGCCACCACGGCCGAGATGCTGGCAGTCCTCGCCGAGGTGGAGCGGCGAAAGCTGCACCGGCCGATCGGCTATGCCTCGCTGTTCCGCTACTGCGTGGATGCGTTGCACATGTCCGGCGACATGGCCTACAAGCGCATCCAGGTGGCGAGAGCCGCGCGGCGGTTTCCGCAACTGCTCGAGCTGATCGCCGAGGGCCGGCTACACCTGACCGGG
>JBGAMH010000354.1:0-3012 GCA_044223135.1 Candidatus Eiseniibacteriota bacterium
GCTGCGGGTGCCGCGGCGTGGTTCAGCCTCGCGCCGTCACTCCTTCTCCTTGAACACGATGTCGATCGCCAGCGCGGACGCCAGCAGCAGCGCGACGCGGTCCTTGTCGCGCGGCGCGGTGTCGCCGATCGAGATCATGTACTGGTCGGCGTTCGTGAACAGTTCGCGGCCGATGCCCGCCCACTTCTTGGTGACCACGCCCACCTCGGTGCCGGAGGCGTCGAGCAGCTTGAAGTTCCAGCCCTTCCAGTCCCCCTTCACCTCGCCGATGCGCTGGCCTTCCGGATCGAGCAGGTGGAAGCCGCCCCCGAACGAGAACAGCTTGCTGCGCATGCGGCCGATCGTGCGGCCCTGCGCGTCGGTCACGGTGACCTTCGTGTGCAGGAAGCCGGGCCCCTTGCGCAGCGACAGCACCGGCGGCATCGACTCCTGCTCGTACACGTTCACCGCGGTGGGCAGCAGCACCTTGTTGACGAGCAGGCGCAGCCACTTCGCCCAGGGCGCCGGCTGGTCGCGCGCGATGCCCAGCATCTGCCCGCCCGCCGGGTCGAGGATCTCGTAGGTATCGGTCAGCTTGAGGACGGCGACGCGTTCCTTCACGAAGAACTGCCGGTGATCGAAGAGCAAGGCGGCCTCGACGGAGCGGTGGTCAGGGAAGTCGCGCCTGCGGCACGCGACCTGCGGTCTCCGCGAACGTATCGGCGTCTTCGCCCGGGCGCCACAGCCGCACCTGCGCCACCGCCGCGCGCGAGCGGCGCCCGCACGGTGGCGAGGCCGTCGCCCTTCGGCACGAACGCCCGCCCGGTGGTGGGGTCGCGCCCGCTCTCGGGTGTCGCGGGCCGGTCGCGCGTGGACGAGCCCCGTGCCGCGCAGAAACAAGGCCCCGGCTCGTTTCCGAGCCGGGGCCTGGAACTTTCGGTGTGAGTGGCGCTGGGTGACCCGCAAGGGCCGCTCCGGCGCTCACGACAGCCGGAGGTCCCTACGAGGACGCCACCTCCACCGAACGACTACGAGAACTGTCCAATGGATCACCTCCTTTTCGGGGCTCCGCTGCAAGTGGAGGGACCCAACCCTCCCGATCTCCTCGGCTGCCCGCGCCTCATAGATCGCGCACGATCGTTCGTGCGAGTGAACGGCTGCGTCGAAGTGTGCTTGCTGTTCGCGTGCTCGGCAAGAAAATTCTCGGGCGACACCTCGCTCGAAGTTGTCGGCGGTTTCGCACCGCCTCTTGATCCCGGAGTCACAAACCGGGACCGAACACTTTCGCGCTCGACCGGCGCTCGCGTCCGCCATCGCGAAACGCACCGCCGCGACCGATCGCGCTCGCGACCGACTCGCACGATCGGCCACGAGCTCGCGAACGAAGGAGACCGATCGGGGCCCGCACGTCACGGACCCCGATCCGGGGGGAACGCCCCACACCGCCGGAAGCGCACGCGAGCGTCGGCCGCGCGCCCGCCGCGTCAGCGGAGCAGTGACGCCACCTCTCGATCCAGTGCGGACTCGGTCAGTCGCGTGGGGGTGTAACCCCGCACGACGCCGGCCGGGTCCACGAACACGAACGTCGGCGTGCTCGAACCGCCGTAGCGTTCCATCGACGCCGTGCTGAACACGATCGGCGTCTCGCCCACGTCGGCGTACACCGACTTCCACACGCTGTCGGCGCGCGCCGACTCGGCGGCGCGGTCGGCGGGCTCGGCGTAGTGCCGCGTGACCGCCAGCCACTGCACGCCGCGGTCGGCGTACTTGCGCTTGACCCGCGCGAGCGACGCCGCCTGCGCCTTGCAGTCCCCGCAGCTTTCGGCCCACAGGAACAGCACCACGGGCTTGCCGCGCAGCGACGCCAGCGTGGGCGCGGCCGGCCCGAGCGACTCCTCCACCACCAGCTCCGGCGCGGGCGTGCCGGCGAGCGCGAGCATGTTGAGTCGCTTGGAAAGTCGCGAACGCAGCGCCACCGGGCCGCTCACCTTCGCGAGTTCGCCGCGCACGAACTCCGCCGCGCGCCGCGCGCCCTGCCGCCTTTCGGCCAGCTGCGCCTGCACCTCGATCGCCGCGCCGAGCGCGATCTCCGCGTCGTGGTCGTCCTCGAGCTTCGCGCCCTTCGCGAGCCGGGACGCGCAGCGCGCGCGCACCGTGTCCGCGTACTGGCCCGCCTTCGCGACGTCGCCCGTGAGCAGGGCGCCGCGCGCGAGCCACGCGAGCCCGTTCAGCCACGGGCCGTCCTCGCCGTTGCGTTCGCGGTACACCTCGAGCACCGACTCGGCGCTCGGGAGGTCGGCCGCGGACAGCTTGTTGCGGATCGCCTGCACGGGGGATGGCGGCGGCGCGGGCGCGGCGGGGCTCGCGCCAGGCGCGGGCGCCTGCGCCGACGATGGCGCGGCGATCGCGAGCAGGACGACGAACGCGGTGACTCGGGGAATCCACGGGGTGGCCAGGGGCATGGGGAGGCTCCTCGTCCGGGCGACGCGGCCGATCCGCGCCAGGCGCAGGAGGAGACCATTCGCACCCGGGCCCGCGTGTCAGGCCGCCGACACGCCCGCGCCATGGCGATGCAAGAACTCGCCACGGCAGAAGAGCGGCGCAGCGCGCGAAGCACGAGTCGCGCCGGCGCCGCCGGCTCGCATCGCAAGCATCCGTGCGCTCCGCGGTGGCGTGGACTTCAGCGGTACTCGAACAGCACGAAGCCGTCGTGCCGGCGTCCGGGGCCGCGCAGGTAGTCGCGCCACGGCATCGTCACCACGCGCCCGGTGAGGCTCGACGCGTGCAGCAGCACGTGGCCGCGCCAGAGCAGCGACTCGTGCACCACGTCGAGGCCGTCGCCCAGCGTGGACTCGCGCACGAACGCCACGCCGACCACCTCCGGCAGCCGCCCCGACGCCCACCACGCGCCGAACCGCTCGCCGGACGCGCGCGGAATCCACGTCACCGTGCGCGGGCGGCTCCAGTCGATCGCGATCCACCGGCCGCCGTCGGCCCGGCGGTTCAGCGCCACCCCGCGGCTGCGGCAGAGCC
>JBGAMH010000033.1:0-24351 GCA_044223135.1 Candidatus Eiseniibacteriota bacterium
CCAGCGCCCCGCAGGTCGGATCTTCACGGAAGTCGTACCACGCCAGATGCACACGGCCCTGCTCGTCCACCAGCAGCTCGGGCAGCGCGTCGGTGAACCCCACCGGGCTGTCGTTTCCCCGGCGCAGCGGCGCCCAAGTGACTCCACCGTCGTCGGACCACGTCAGCACCACGTCACGGTGGTCCCGCGCGGCGGAGAAGGGCGAGACGGCGTAGTTCTGGACCGCGCGCCGATATTGGACCGAAAAGGGCCCGGCGCTGAACTCCGGCATCACGTAACGGCCCGTGTGCGGGAGCGTGAACACCATCGGCGGCATCGTGACGCTGCCATCCGTCGTGTGACCGCGCGCGACCTCCACCAGTGCCGAATCCGGTCCGCACAGGAACACCGGGATCCCCGTGGGGATGTCGCCGGGCGAGGGTGCTGGGAAGAACTGATCCGTTCCCGTGAGTACCAGCGTCTGCCCGGCCTGGCCTTCGAACGACCAGTAATCCGGGTCGCTCATCCCCACGTCCGAGCTGGGTATGAAGCCCGTGATCTGGTACCCGATCTCGAAGGGAGTGGCCTGCGCGGGCGTGTTGTTCGGCTCGACCTCCAACTGGCCGCCGGTAAGCGCGTCGGCCGTCCCATCGGCCTGCTGCACCCATGCCGCGTAAAGCCGCCCGCGATACGGCCCGCTGCCGCGATCGATTGCGAGCGTGGGGAAGTTGGGGAACACGTAGGCGAGTGGGTAGCGAACGTTGATGAGGCTGCTCGAAGTTTCCCCCGGTGGCAGCGTGCCGAGGTTGTCGCCGTATTGCGCCACAACATGGCTGTCGGAGAAGGTCGCCCCCTGATCGAAGGACGTGCGGCACAGCACGAGATTCCGGGTCGCGTCGGTCCAGAGGACGGTCACGCGCCCGTCCCCTGCCACGATGCTCCGACCGCCGGTACAACTATCCCCGCTCAGCACTACGGGCACAGTCCACGTGGCGCCGCCATCGGTGGATCGAGTGAAGCTGACGTGACTGGCTTCCCGAAAAACGCTCGAGAACTCGGTGTACGTGAAGTACAGCGAGTTTGTCGCGGGATCAGCCACAAGCCACGGGTGCTCGAGCCTCGGTTGCGGTGCGGATACCAGAGGGGTCTCGGGGTCCCACGTGAAGGCGCCACCGGTGAACCGACCACGAGACAACTTGGCCCCACCAAGCCCGCTCAGCCGAGAGAGGTAGAACGTGCCGAAGTTGTCCACACAGAGGCTGGCGTGGCCCGCCTCTTCGCTCCGCGGCACCCAGAAGTCCCCGCCATAGACCCAAGTGCTCCCACCATCCACTGTGGTGGCCCACTTACGGTACGATCCGCACACGCTGCAGGAATTCTCGTTCCAGACAGCCAATCCACGAGTTCCGAAGAACGCCAGCGTCGGCTCTTGGTCGGCTCCATAGGCCGTAAGCTGCTCGCCTCGCTGCATGTGGATATTTGGCGGCGTCGACCACGCATGTACCGGCGGGGGGGCCAAGGCGATTGCCCCCGCGAAAACTACAACCCAGAAGCGCGCCAGCGGCACTCGATCCAGCTTCAAGGCAACACCACCATCTTCCGTTGCGCCTGATAGGGCCCAGCCTTCAAGCGATAGCTGTAGACACCGGGCGCAAGGGCAGTGGATCCGGAACCCGCGACAGCCCACTCGTGATGGCCGAGCAGCGTCTCTTGCTGCCGCCGATACACGCGCCGCCCTTGCGGATCGAACACCTCGAGCCGGACGGCCATCGTGCGCGGCAGATCGAACGGAACCAGTGCCCCGCTTCGCGATGGGTTGGGGCGCGACTGGTACAGCGCGAAGCTCAGCGGGCGCTCGGTTTCGCCATTGCCGCGCAGCAGCGCGCTGTGCACGCCTGTCCAACTCGGAGCCACCTTGAAGAGCGATGACCATCGTCCGCCCACCGAAGGCGATTGCTGCGCGTGGGAGAACCCCGGCGCCAAGGCTGAGATCAGCAAGCACGGCACTACGAACAGCTGGGTCGGCAAGGCCGCCACGTCGTCACTCCCAACCAGCGCATGCTCATGTCTGCCTCCCCCGAGACGTAGCGCGGACAGGCGAAGGCCGACCTGCGGCCAACGGCTGATCCCAATGCAGGTACTCACGCTCGAGGGTGAAATCTCTGAATGGAGAAAGCCTGCGCGCCTCGCTCTGCGTGGGTCAAGTCGGAACTGGCGCGGGATCGTTCTCATTCGAGAGCGGCGACCGACTGACCAAACGCCGGTGCGATCACGCGGTCTTGTGGAGTCGGAGGTCTGCGCCTCCGAGGCCAGCGGACCGTTCAGAGAGCACTTCTCCAACCACGGGCTTTCGCCCCTCCCCCCGAACGCACCACGGCCCCGCGGGGAGGCACTCCCGCGGGGCCGCGTGTCGGGCCGCGATCCTTCGCGACCGTTGGATGCCTAGAACAGCCGGTACGTCAGCGCCAGCGCCAGCACTTCCTTGAACTGACCCGCCTTGCGCACGTTCTTGTCCACCTGCGCGGCGTACGAGGCCAGCACCGCCGGGTCCGTGCTCGCGGCCAGCGTCGGGTCCACCAGCGCCGCGGCGTCGAACTTGTCGTACTCCCACTGCGCGGTCAGGTTCACGCCCAGGCTCTTCGTGATCTGCGCCGAGAAGTTGTTGTTGAAGCTGATGTCGGTGGCCTTCCAGAAGTCCGCGATGCTCTCGCGGCCCGGCAGCGCCGTGCGCAGCGACGCGTCCACGGTCTCGAGCGCGCTCGACTTGCTGTAGAACACCGGCTGGTACACCAGCAGCGTGCCCTTGTAGAGCACCTTCTTGTCCATCAGCGGCTTCTTCACGTCGGTCTGCCAGTCCACGCCGCCGTCGTTCGTGGTGAAGCTCTGCTTGTTCAGGCCGGCCGCGTCGGTGAACGTCTTCGCCATCGTCTGGCGGAAGCCGAAGCCCAGGCGCGTGAGGCCTTCGCTGTCCTCGGTCTTGAACAGCATGCGCGCGAGGCCCGCCGACTCCTTCAGCTTGATCGGGTTCAGCGACAGCTTGCCGCGCGGGTCGCTCTGGTCCTGGAACTGCGACTCGGCATTGAACGCGACGTACGGATCGAACGGGCCACCCAGCGTCCAGCGGCCCACGGACTGCAGCGCGATCGCGTCGGTAGTCTTGTCGGGGCTGTCCCACTGCAGCTTGGTGGCCGACGTGCCCGGCACCTGCTGCGCGGTCTGGCCGTAGGCGAGGTTCAGCGAGTTCGACCAGTTGAACGACTTGCTGAACTGGCGCTCGGCCGACGACTGCGTGCCCAGCACCCACACCAGCGAGCCGCGATCGCCACCCGCCCAGTTCGTGCTGAACGCGCTCTGCGAGAGGTTCAGGCCCATCGTGGTGCCGAACTTCCAGGGACCGGGCTCGATCGGCTTGGCGTCCTCCGCGCGAGCGGTGGTGGCCAGTGCGAGCAGGGCGACGGCGAGCATCCAGGCGCGAGACTTCATGATTCGGCTCCTTGCCGGTGGGACGGGGGTCCCGGGGATCGATGGAAACAGGCCGGCGCCCGAACGTCCCGGGCCCATGCCCTGGGTCGAATCGGGCGCGTACAAACGCCGGCACTTCAGCTGAGGCGGTCCAGCACACGTGGGACGGACTGGACCGCCACCCGTCGAGTCGCGGCGGCGTGGCGATGGTGGGCCACCGGGTCCGCAGCCGGCTCTCCAGGTCACTTTCTCGCCGGAGTCCGAGGGCATGCGCCCGAGGGGGCGCGCACCGACCGACGGAACGGTTCCGGCGAGATCCATCATGGGTGGACGGCGGAAGTGCAGGCTGTCCTTCGATGGGGTCACACGCGGCTTCTCGGCGCCGCGCGTGTTCCACCGACCCACCCGGACTGTTTGCACCTCCGGACGAAACCGGAGGTGTCGGGGGAGGCAAGGGCGATGGAGCCGCATCCCGACGACCGGGCTTCCCAAACCCCCTGGTGATACCCGGTTGCCTTCGAGGCGAGCCGAGATGCGGCCCCATTCGCCCTTGCCGGCCCTCCAGACACGGGTGGGTCTCTGGAAGTCACATCGAAGGGGGGCGGAGATGATGCCGGGCTCGCATCCATCAGACAAGGCGGATCTGGCGCGGGAGCCGGACGCGGCCGTCTCGCCGGTACCACTTTGCACCGCCATCCCGCGCGGGGCGCGGGCGGGGCGTCGAGGCATCCGGTACTCCGCCGGCCCGGCCTCCGCAGGGAGATCGGGCGCCGGAGGAGCGCACGACGTTCGGGTTGAGACGCGAGACGCGCGACCGTATGGTCGCGGCCCTTTGACGCGAGCCGCCCACGGGCCGCCCGCGTCCGTCGCCCCGCGCCCCTGTGACTTTCCGGCGGTCGCGGTTGTCCCTCTTATGGAGAGCGGGAATGCCCGAGTCGCCGGACGAACTGCTGGTGCGCGAAGCGCTCGGCGCTCCCGACGGCGACACGAACGCCTTCGCCGAGCTGGTCCGCCGGCACCAGTCCGCGGTGCTCGCGAACTGCCGCTACCTCACGCGCTCGCCCGACGACGCGGAGGACCTGGCGCAGGAAGTGTTCGTGAAGGCGTTCTTCAAGCTCGACTCGTTCGAGGAACGGGCGCGCTTCTCGACGTGGCTGCAACGCATCAAGGTCAACCACTGCCTCAACTTCATGCGCTCACGCAAGGGCAAGTCGTTCGTGGACGCGAACGAGCCCGAGCTGGAGCCCGAACTCAAAGTCGACGAACACCCCGCCTCCGAGGCCGAGATCGCATCGGAGCGTGCCCGCATTCGTGCCGTGCTCGATTCGCTTCCCGACTCGCTCCGCGTGCCGCTCGTCTTGTGCGACGTGGACGGACTCTCGTACAAGGAGATCCAGGACCAGCTCGGGCTCGGCCTGTCGGCGGTGAAGATGCGCATCGCGCGCGGGCGCGAGGAGTTCCGCCGACGCTGGACGCTGCTCGAACACCCGACACCCTCGACCGACTGACCCACGACCTTCCGGGGAGACATCGATGAGCGACGTGAACGCATCCGGAACCGGCACACCGCCCGAGGGCGAGCCGGTGGCGCAGCTCGCCGCGCTGCGCGAGGATCCGTCGCCCCGGCTGCTCGCGCACGTGCTCGAGGGCATCAACCAGCGCCAGACCACGGCGCGGGCGATCGAGATGAGCTGGTGGGGCTTCACGGCCCTGGTCATGGAGCTGGTGGACACGATGTGCCGCGCGCTGGGCATGCGCGAATCCTCGGACGGAGACCCGCGATGAACGAACCGTTCTCGATCCAGGGCGCGGTGATGCAGGTGCTGAACAAGCTGGGCCAGGACGCCATCAACTGGGCGCCCCGAATGGTCACCGCGGTCGTGCTGGCGGTGATCGGCTGGATCATTGCGAAGCTCATCCAGATCCTCGTGTCGCAGGTCCTGCACCGCGCCGGGGTCGACGGCGCGCTCGACAAGGCGGGCCTGCTCGACAGCTTCAAGCGGCTGGGCATCCACGAGCCCGGGCGCCGCTTCGTGCCCTCGATCCTGTTCTGGCTGGCACTGCTGGTGTTCCTGCAGAGCGCCGCCGAGATGGTGGGCGCGGTGCAGATCGCCGCGGGCATCACCGCGTTCTTCGCGTTCCTGCCGAACCTGTTCTCGGCCGCGCTCGTGCTGCTGCTGGGCAACGCGCTCGGCCAGTTCCTGGCGCGCGCCGTCACCGCGTACGCGCGCGACTCGGGCCTGTCGTTCGCGCGCTCGCTCGGCAGCTTCGTGTCGAGCTTCGTGCTGTTCGTGGTGGTGATCGTGGCGCTGGGCCAGCTGCGCGTGGACACGCGCATCCTGAACATCCTCACGATCGTCATCTTCTCGGGCGCGGCGCTGGGCTTCGGACTCACGTTCGGGCTCGGCACGCGCGACACCACGCGCAACCTGGTGGCGGGCTTCTACGCCCGCCGGCTGTTCAGCGCCGGGCAGCAGCTGGAGATGGCCGGCCAGAGCGGACGGTTGCGCGCCATCTCCGCCATGCAGACGCTGCTCGAAACCGACGGCCGCACGATCGCCGTTCCCAATGCGACCTTCCTCGAGCAGGTGGTGCGCCGCGACGACGCGACGCTGCCGCCCGCTCGTGACTGATCCCGCCCGCCTCACGAGTCCCCACGGAGGTCCCCACTCATGAAGCTTCCTCACCACTGGTCCGACTGGGCGCTGCTGCTGGGCGGCGCCGGGCTGGCCCTGTCGTTCGCGATGCCCGCGCTCGCGCAGACCCCGACCGCGCCCGACACGGCCGGAGTGGCGCCCGCTCCGGCGGTCGCACCGGCGCCCGCGACCGAGCCCGCCACTCCCGCGCCGACGCCCGCACCCGCGCCGGTCGCGCCGCCGTCGGTGACGCGTGCGCCCGCGCTGTCGTCCACGCTGTCGCCCGCGCGGCCGCAGCTCGTGACCGTGAGCACCGACGCCGACGTGCGCGCCGACATGGAGCGCGCGCGCAACCTGCTCGTGAACGCCGACGCGACGCTGCGCACCGCGAAGTCGCGGGCGATCGAGGCGCGCACGAACGCCGAGATCAAGAAGCGCGACATCGGCGCGATCGACGCGCGCCTGAAGGCGGCGAAGCAGCTCAAGGCCGAGGCCGACAAGGCGGACCTCGACCGCACGCGCAAGGTGGAGCAGCAGCGCCAGGCCGTGTACGACCGGCTGCAGGAGGCGTGGAACGCCGAGGCCGCGCTCGCGTCGGCCCAGACCGACTACGGCAACCAGGTGATGAAGGTGGCCGAGGCCGAGCTCGACCTGATCGGGAAGGCGTCGCTGGGCTCGAGCGGCGACCCGGCCGCGCTCGCCGCCGAACAGCGCCTGCTGCAGATGCGCAAGATGCTCGCGGACAAGGCGAAGTCGATGGCCGACCGCGAAGGCGACGTGGCCGACAAGAAGCTGCGCGTGTACCAGGCGTGGATCACGCTGCAGACCGGCAAGTGACGCCGCGCCGCGCGCGCGCAGACGAAACGGCCCCGGGGCTCGCGCTCCGGGGCCGATTCGATTCGCGCGGCGGCCTCAGCGCGGGACGGCGCGCCGCGGCAGGTTCCAGACCCCCTGCAGCACGAAGTCCGAGATCGCGATGGCGTGGTCGCGGCGCAGGTACCACACGGGGAAGCCGCTGAAGACCACCGTGCCGCTCTGCGGGCCGTGGAAGTACGTCATCACCGGGCGCTGCTGCACCGTGCCGCCGGCCCCGTTGTACAGCGTGTCGAGCGCGGCGACCTCGTGGCCCAGCGCGTCACGCTCGAACGTGAGGTTCGGCTTCGAGATCCACTCGCCGAAGCAGTACGACTGGTAGAAGTCGAACTCGAACCGCTGCGGCGGCACGTCGTCGGTGACGTAGGTCTTCTCCTGCAGGTCGCCCGGCAGCAGCGCCCAGTTCACGCCGGGCGTGCGGTTCTCGGGCGGCGGCGCCTGCAGCGCGTTGATCATGGTGCCGATCGTGATCTCGGACCGCCACCCGCACAGGTCGTACATGAACCGGCCCGGCACCAGTTCGCCGTCGGTCGACGAGAAGACGCCGCCGTTCGGCTGCACGAGCTCCCACGGCAGCTGCAGCGCGCTGGCCGCGCCGCCGCCGTGGAGCCACAGCTGCCCGCCCTGGCGCACCCAGGTCGCGAGCGTGTTCGAGCGCCCCGGCGTCGACATGTAGCGCAGCGACGTGATGGGGTTCAGGCGGATGTCGGAGCCCTGGTACGTGGCCGACTGCCGGTCGACGTACCACACGACGTGCCGGTAGTGGCCGAGCGTGCGCAGCGACACGATCGGCACGTCCGAACCGCGCGTGCCCAGCGTGTCGAAGTCGTAGCCGGCGTAGATGCCCGGCCGGGACTGCGAGCCCGTGGGATAGCAGCGCCACGGCACGCCGCCGCGCGCGTACAGGAACGTGTCCAGCTCCGCCGAGGTCGGCCACGCCTCCGCCGGTGGCTGCATGCAGCCGTTCGCGGCCAGCCGGTCGGTGCGGAAGCGCGTGTCGTCCACGAACAGCAGCGGCCGGTCGAACGCCGGCTGCACGAACATCAGCTGCACCACGGCCAGGCTCTTGTTGCCGCCGTTGTCGGTGGCCTCGACGTAGAAGTTCTTCACGATCGGCTGGTCGGGCAGCACGCCCGGCACCGGCGGCACCACGCCGGTCGTGGTGAACACCGACGGCGCGCTCCAGTGCGCGAGGTCGGTCTCCTCGTTCGTGCGCGGCGTGTAGTCGGTGACGTCCTGGATGTCGACCGCCCAGCGGTACGACGTCACGAAGCCGCCGCCGGACACCGTGGCCGCCCAGTTGATCTGCACGGGCTCGTTCGCCGGCACCTCGGTGTTCACCACGGGCCGCGTGCTGTACGCACCGCCGGTGGTGAAATCGAACGAAGGGTTGAACACGCGAATCCGCGGGCCGGGCAGCAGCCGGTTGTCCACGTGCACGTACAGCATGTTCATGTCGAAGTTGAAGATCGGCGAGTACGCGCCGGTCTCGTCCTCGGCGATCGCCACCACCACGTAGTCCCGGTCCGGGATCAGGTCCTGCAGCAGCACCACGGCGGTGTCGCTCGAGACGGAATCCCACGTCGCGAACGTCGGCGCGTAGTAGCGGCGCAGCGAGTCGGGATTCACGAGCAGCGTCAGGAAGTCGAAGTCGCGGCCGCCCTCGCCGAACACCTTGTAGCGGTACTTCACCGGCATCTGCGTGGTGCGGCCGTCGGGGTCGGTGCCGGTGATGCGAATCGAAAACGACGGTCCCACGGTGGTGGTGAGCAGGTGGCTCGGCCGCGGCGCCAGGATGCGCACGGTGGGCGTCACGGTGTAGGCGTTGAACGCGCGCGACTGCGGCTCGGACGTGCCGCCGCGGTCGTCCACCGCGCGCAGCACGAACACGTGGAAGTCGTGCGCACTCGGCGCGCCCACCGAGTCCACGGTGGTGGCGCGGAACGTGACGACGGTGCGGTTCTCCTGCGTGCTCGTCCACGTGGTCTCGGCGTTCGCCATCGTGGGCGGATCCACGGCGTATTCCCAGCGCACGATGCTGCCGTCGGGATCGTGCCCCGACCAGCGCATCTCGTACGCGTACCAGTAGGGCGTGGTGGTGCTCGTGGGCGCCTGCGTGATCTCGGCGACCGGCCGCTGGTTCGGGAGTGCCAGCACGGGCGAGGTCTTCGAGCAGCCGCCCGACAGCGCGAGCGCCGCGACGCCCGTCACCAGTGCCGCCGCGGCGAGCGTCCGCCGCACGGCCTGCCTCACGGAAGCACCTCGCGCAGCACCAGCTTCACGGTGCGCGGCCCGTCCGCTCCGCGCAGCACCACCGGCACCACGCGTCCGACGCGGCCGTGGTCGAGCAGTTCCTCGAGCGCCGCGTGCGTCCACTCCGCCATCGGCCGGCCGTCGACGCTCACCAGCTCGTCCTCGGCGCCGATGCCCGCCTGGTCGGCGGGCGAGCCGGGCAGCGTGGACATCACCTCCCAGCGGTCCTCGATGCGCCCCACGAGCAGGCCGCTGCGCGACAGCGAATCGCGCACGCCCGCGCGCGCGCCGGGCTCCAGCCACAGCCGGCGGCCCTCGTAGTCGAACGTCACGCGGAAGCGCTCCAGCAGGTGGTTGCCGATGTTGCCCGCGTAATCGCGACTCGCGAACGCGCCCTCGGTGGCGAGCGACAGCGACACGATGGGGTCGCGCCACGCGTGCGGGCCGATCGACATGCGGCCCAGACGCCCGAGGCGGCTCTCGAACGTGCCGCCGAAGCCGGCGCCGGCGGCGGTGAGCGGATGGCGCAGCTTCTTCGCGAGGCCGAAGCGCTGCACGAACGGCCCGTGCAGGTCGACGGTGGAGCTGCTGCCGATGTCGAGCCGGAACAGGCCCGCGTGCCCGTCGATCACGGCGTCCACCGCCGGGATCGCGCCGTTCAGCACCATCGTGAGCGGCGCGCCGCGTCCCTCGGCCCGGAACGTGGCCGGATCGTGCAGCTCGACCAGGCGGCGGTCGTAGTCGATCGTCGTCACGAAGCGGCTCAGCACGTCGTAGCCGATGATGCCCGCGAGCGGCTTCCAGAAGTACGGTTCGAACGTCGGGTTCACCGACATCACCGCCACCTTCAGGTCGGACAGGTCCACCCCGTCGCTGCCGCCGCCCACGCCCTGCACGCGCAGGTGCCGCACGCGCGCGAACGACGCGCCGCCCGCGGCGCCCGCGCCCGAGGCCTGCATGCGGCCCTCGGCGGCGATCCCGTTCGCGGCGGCCCACGTGCTGTCGAGCACGCTCACCGTGGCGCCGGTGTCGAGCAGGAAGTCCTGCGGCGGCCCGCCGTCGACCGAGGCGCGCACCCACAGGTGACGCGCGGCGTACTCGAACGGCAGCCGCGCGAGGCCCGGTTGCCCGAGCCACGTCACGGGCAGCGTGACGACCGAGTCGGGAATCGAGAACGGCACGCCGGCCACGGGCGCGTTCGCGCGGATCTCCTCGACCTCGGCCACGAGCTGGTTCAGCGCCATCCCCTCGACGCGCGTGACGTTGCGGAACGGCCGCAGCCGGCCGGCGGCGCGCCTCCAGTCGGAGTTTTCGCTCACGATGGTCTGCTGGTCGTTCGGCGCCTCGGAGCGCGCGTGCAGCCCGGTCGCCTCGTCGAACCACAGGCGGCGCTCGCGGCCCACGGGCGGCTTCGCCAGCAGCACCGTGTACGAACCGCTCGAGTCGCGCCGCGTCCCGTCCACCCGCACGTCGCCGCCCGCGCCACCCGGCTCCGACCACCGCTCCCACTCGAACCACGCGTCGCTGCGGGCGTCGTCGAGCTCGGTACCGATCTGCGACACGATCTTCGACGTGGTCGGGTCCGTCCGCCACGCGGAGCGCCCGTCGAAGCCCTCGCGCAGCTCGAAGGGCCCCAGCATGGTGCGGCTGAAGTGCCGGTCGGGGCGCACCGCCCAGCTCTCGTTCAGGCCCTTGAAGCCGAAGCCGGTGACCAGGGCCTTCGTGTAGAGCGTGCGCACCGTGTCGGCCGGGCCGCCGACGGCCTCCAGGTAACGCTTCACCACGCGCGCCGCCTGCGGCGTGACCCCCGCACGGGCGGAGGTCACGACCAGGGCGGCGAGCAGAACGAGGGCCGCGGGCAGGATTCGGGAGCGACGGATCATGGAGTCGTCAGGAGAGTTGGGCGCAGAGGATAGCCGATTGCCGGGGCCCCGCGCCGCCGCTATGTTGCGACGGCTCCCACGCGAAACCCCTCTTCGAAAGGACGCCCGATGAAGCGACCGCTGCTCCTGCTGATCGCCGCCCTGCTCGTGCCCGCCGCCGCCGGCGCCGGGACCTTCTCCACCATCGGGCCGCGCATCGGGTTCAGCTCCGGCCCGGGCCAGGTGCTCGTGGGCGGCCAGCTCGTGCTGGGCGACGCCGCGCCGAACCTGGATTTCGTGCCCAACGTGGACCTGGGCTTCGGCGACGACGCCACGATCATCTCGGTGAACGGCGACTTCCACTACCGGATCAACGTCGAAGGCACGCAGTGGCAGCCGTACGTGGGCGGCGGCATCGCGCTGAACTTCGTCTCGTGGGACGCGGGCCCGCTGCGCGACCAGAGCGACACGCGCGCCGGCGGCAGCCTCATCGTGGGCGCCGACGTGCCCACCCGGAGCGGCAGCCGCTTCTTCGCCGAGCTCAAGCTGGGGCTGGGCGACACGGCCGACCTCAAGGCGCTCGCCGGCTGGAACTTCAAGCTGCGCTGATCGCCGCGCACCGGAAGCACACGACCCCGCCCGCGCTGCACGCGCGAGCGGGGTCGGTCGTTCCGGGGGAGGCGTCTCGACGCTACTTCGCCGCCGCGCCGAGCTTCACGCGTTGCAGGAAGCGCTCCGGCGGCAGGAAGCCCTCCACGCGCGAGCCCGGCACCTCGTCGCCGCCCGGCGCCAGGAACACGATCGTGGGCACACCGGTGATCGCGTACTGCCGGCGCAGCGCCTCGGACTCGGGCGCGTCGTAGCGCGTGAGGTCCACCTTGTACGTGTCGAAGTCGCCACGGACCGCCGCGATCACCGCCGCGTCGGTGAACGTCTGCAGTTCCAGCTCGTGGCACGGCACGCACCAGTCGGCGGAGAAGTCCAGCATCACGTGCCGGCCCCGCTTGAGGCTCGCCGCGACCTTGCCCTCGTCGTACTTCTGGAACTCCATCGTACGCGCCGAGGCATTCACGAACTGCAGCACCATCCACACGCCCGCCGCCACGGCGACGAGCCCCACCAGCTGCTTCACGCCGCGGAACGCCTTCATGGCGTTGCCGCTCTTCTCCATGAAGCCCAGGTACAGCCCGCCCAGCAGCAGCGCGCCCGGCATCACCCACGGCGCCAGCTTGGGCGCCAGGCCCAGGCACACGTAGAACAGCGCGACCGACGACAGGATCACGCCGAACAGCTTCTTCACCCAGTCCATCCAGTCGCCCGAACGCGGCAGCCGTTGCAGCAGGTTCGAGAACGCAGCCAGCACCACGTACGGCGCGCCGAGCCCCAGCGACATCACGAACATCGTCTGGAAGCCGAACGCCGCGTCGCCACGCTGCGCGATGAGCGCGAGCACCGCGATCACGAACGGCCCCACGCACGGCGCGGCGACCACGCCCACCGCGAGCCCCGACAGGAACGTGCCCACCACGCCGGCGCCCTGCTGGCCGCCGAGCCGGTCGAGCACCCACGTGGGCGCCTGCATCTCGTAGAAGCCGAACATGCTCATGGCGAGCGCGAACAGCAGCACGCCGATGCCGACGTTCACGAGCGGGTTCTGCAGCGCGGCGCCGAACAGGCTGCCCGACAATGCGGCCACCACGCCGAGGAGCGAATACATGACGCCGATCCCGAGCACGTAGACCACGGCCAGCCCGAGCACCTGCGCCAGCGGCGCCTTGCGGCGCGCACCGAAGATGCTGACGGTGATGCCGAGCATCGGGAACACGCACGGCGTCAGGTTCAGCAGCAGGCCGCCCACGAACAGCGCGAGGAACCAGCCGAGCCCGCCGCGCGCGAGCGCGTCGTTCAGCCTGCCCTTGGCGTCCGCCGGCGCCGCGGCCGCGGCGGAATCCGCGGGCGCCGCGGTCGTGAAGCCGGCGCCGCGCGACACGGTGTCGAGTGCGGCCGAGTCGACCGGCGCGGTGACGGCGGAGACCGAGTCGGTCACCGGCTCGGCGCCCGCGTCCATGCCGCCCGTGACGGTGACCTTCACTTCGAACGGCACGCTCGCGGGTGCGAGGCACACCTCGTCGTTGCACGCCTGGAACGCGACCGTGCCCTTCAGCACGTGCTCGCCGTTCACCGCCTTGGGCGCCGCCTCGAGCGGCAGGTCCACGTCCACCGCGCCGTCGTACACGAGCAGCGGCTGGTCCTCGAACGACAGCTTCAGCGACTTGCCCGCCGGGTACCTGATCGCGCCGCCGCGCACGCCGAACGCCGGCGCCACGGAGAGCTTCGTGGGGATCAGGTAGTCGAGCGCCGGCGGGTTCGCGTTCATGTGCCAGCCCGGCTCGATCGTGATGTGCACGGTGGTGCGCGCGCCGGATCCGGCGGCGATCGACACCGGCGTGGCGCTGGCGTGCACCAGCTTCTCGGCGCGCGGCGCATCGCCGAGCTGCGCGTGCGAGGCGTGCGGGGACACGATCGCGATCACCACGGCGCACGCCGCGGCCAGCAGTCGTCGCAGGTTCATCGGTTCTCCTCGGGAGGGGCGGCCAGCTCGGCCGCGAATGCCGCGGGCTCCGTGACGGGCCGCCGGCAGGCATGGTTCACGCACACGTACGCGGCGGCGCGGCCATCGATCGGCCGCAGCGTCGCGGTGAAGGGCGCGAGCGAGGCGAGCGCGGTGCGCGTGGCGTCGCTCACGAAGGCGAAGTCGTCGTTGGGATGGAAACCGCGGTCCACCACCGCGAGCAGCCCGCGGGTGTCGGGCGCGTCGGGCGCACCCGCGACGACCACCTGCCGCGACGGCGCGCTGGCACGGTCGAGCGCGGCCAGCATCATGGGCATGGCCCACGCCGCGCCCGCGAGCCGGCGGCGCCAGTAGAGCAGCGCCCGATCCGCGCGCTCGCGCCACGCCGGGCGGTCGAGAAGCGCCGCCAGCCGCAGCAGCACGTCGAGCGCGACCGAGTTGCCCGCCAGTTCCGCGCCGTCGAAGCCGTCCATCATGCGCACGGCCACGCTCGCGTCGCCCGCCGGGCTCTCGAAGAACGCGCCGGTCGACTCGTCGGCGTAGCGCTCGATCATCGCGTCGGCGAGCGCCACCGCGCGCTCCAGCCAGCGCGGGTCGTGCGTGGCCTCGAACAGCGCCACGAACCCACGCGCGAGGTACGCGTGGTCGTCGAGCTGGCCCGGCCCCGCCACGTCGCCCTGCCGCCAGCGGCGCTGCAGCGTGCGCGTGGCCGGGTCCCACAGCGCGTTCCACACGAAGTCGGCCGCCCGCGTGGCCGCGGCGGCCAACGCCGGCTCGCCGAACGCCCGGGCGCCGTGCGCGAGCGCCGCGATCATCAGCCCGTTCCACGACGCGAGCACCTTGTCGTCGAGGTGCGGCCGCACGCGGGCGGAGCGCGCCGCGAGCAGGCGCTCGCGCGCCGTGGCGAGCCGCCGCGCCACGTCGGTGGCGCCGAGGCCGAAGCGCTTCGCCGAGCCCGCGTCGTCGTGCACGCGGTGCAGGATGCTCTGACCGTGCTCGAAGTTGCCCTGCGGCGTGACGCCGTACGCGTGCACCACGAGCGCCGCGTCGTCGTCGCCGAGCACGGCGGATAGCTGCGCGGGCGTCCACACGTAGAAGCGGCCCTCCACGCCCTCGCTGTCGGCGTCCTCCGCCGACCAGAACGCGCCCTCGGGCGACGTCAGGTCGCGCGCCACGTACGCGAACACGCCGCGCGCCGTGTCGGCATACGCGGGATCGCCGGTGGCGAGGAAGCCCTCCACGTACGCGTCGGCGATCAGCGCCTGGTCGTAGAGCATCTTCTCGAAGTGCGGCACGAGCCATTCGCGATCGGTGGAGTAGCGATGGAAGCCGCCGCCCACGTGGTCGTGGATGCCGCCCGCGGCCATGGCGTCGAGCTGCCGCCGCACCATGAGCAGCGCGTCGGCGCGCGCTTCCGGGTCGCGCGCCCACCAGCGCAGCAGGAACGCGAGGTTCGCCGTGGACGGGAACTTGGGTGCGTTGCCGAACCCGCCCTCGGCCTCGTCGTGCGAGCGTTCGAGCCACTGCGCGCACGACGCGAACAGGTCGTCGGCGGACGGTGCGTCGCCGGCGGGGGGCTCGGCGAGCGAGCCGAGCATCTCGAGCACGCGTTCGCCCGAGGCCTCGATCTGCTCGCGCTGGTCGAGCCACGCGGCGTGCACGCGCGGCAGCAGCTCGGTCATGCCCATGCGGCCGCCGCGCGTGACGGGCGGAAAGTACGTGCCGCCGTAGAACGGTCGCAGCGACGGGGTGAGGAACACGTTCAGCGGCCATCCGCCGCCCTGCCCCATGGCCTGCATCGCGGTCATGTGCACGCGATCGACGTCGGGGCGTTCCTCGCGGTCGACCTTCACCGGCACGAAGTGCGCGTTCAGCAGCTCGGCCACCTCGGGGTTCTCGAACGACTCGCGCTCCATGACGTGGCACCAGTGGCACGTGGAGTAGCCGATCGACAGGAAGATGGGCTTCTCCTCGCGCCGCGCACGCTCGAACGCCTCGTCACCCCACGGGTACCAGTCCACGGGGTTCCTCGCGTGCTGCAGGAGGTACGGGCTCTTCTCGCGCGAGAGCCGATTGGCCGGACGATCGGATGGGGGCTGGACGGTCATGGGCGGCGGCGAGTATACGAGTCCCGTCGCCGCAAGCATGTCCGCGAACTGTGGGGCGGCGAAACCGCGCGGTCGAAGGACACCGCTCCGCTCCCGACGCTCGCTCGCAGGCAAACCGCCGCCCGTTCGACGCTCGCGGGTGGCCGGATCCCGACTCTCGGGAATGTGGACCACTGCCTGCGCGACGCTCGCGGGCGGCCGGGTCCCGACTCTCGGGAATGCGGACCACCGCCTGCGCGACGCTCGCGGGAGGCCGGCGCCTCGGAAATGCGGACCACTGCCCGCGCGACGCTCGCGGGCGGCCGGGTCCCGACTCGGAATGCGGGGACCACTGCCCGTGACGCTCGCGCGCCGGTCCCGACTCCGGGAGGTCAGACCACTGCCCGCGCGACGCTCGGCAGGCGGCCGGGAATGCATGGCCCCAGCCTGCTCCAGGCCGGCGAGCCGGCTCGGGTTGCGCAAACTGTCCTCGCTCCGGAGGGTTGCGGGCGGTTTGCTCCTCACGCCTGGGCCAGCGCACTCCCGGCCACCCGCGAGGCCCTGACTTGTGCTGATCGCCGCGCAGAAAGGACAGCGATGGCCCGCAGGGCCGAGCCCCGGTCGCGATGGCACGCGCGTGCGGGTCGGGCGTGTGTGGCCCAGGCGTGAGCAATCCGCCCGCAGGCAGTCGGGCCCGTGGGCCCGTCAGCCGAGGACGGATTGCGCAGCGGAGGGACTGGCGGAGCCGGTCCCGGAGCGGGCCAGGGCCATACATGCCCGACCCGCTCGCGCCCCGGATCGAAGGTCGCAGCACACGCGCACCCCGGATCGAAGCACGCCCGAAGACGACCATGCCGAGATCAGTCCACCACTTCCAGCACGTGGTACGTCTTCTTCCCGCGCCGCAGCACGATGTAGCGCCCCGCCAGCAGGTCCGTCGTCGCCAGCACGCGGTCGAGCTCCTTCGCCGGCTCGTTGTTCACCGCCACCGCCCCCTGCTGCACCGCCTCGCGCGCCTTCGCCTTCGACGGCGACAGCCCCGTCGCCGCCAGCTGCGCCACGAGCCCGCCGTCCGGCGTTCCCAGCACCCCGCGCGGCAGCGTCGTGCGCGGCGAACCCGAGAACGCGTCCGAGATCGTGCGCGCGTCCAGCTCGCGCAGGTCGCCGTGGCCGAACAGCACCGCCGTCGCCTTTTCGGCACGCGTCAGCGCGTCGTCACCGTGCATCATGCGCGTGACTTCCGTGGCCAGCACGCGCTGCGCCTCGCGCTTCTGCGGCTCCGTGCGCACCGCTTCCGCCAGCCCGTCGATGCGCGCACGGTCCAGGAACGTGAAGAAGTTCAGGTAGCGCACCACGTCGGCGTCGTCGGCGTTGAGCCAGTACTGGTAGAACGCGAACGGCGTCGTGCGCTCGGCGTCGAGCCACACGTTGCCCGACTCCGACTTGCCGAACTTCGTGCCGTCCGCCTTGGTGACCAGCGGCATCGTGAGCCCGTACGCCTCGGCCCCGCGCAGGCGGCGGATCAGCTCCTTGCCGTCGGTGATGTTGCCCCACTGGTCGGAGCCGCCGATCTGCAGCGTGCAGCCGAAACGGTCGTGCAGCACCAGGAAGTCGTACGCCTGCAGCAGCGCGTACGAGAACTCCGTGTACGAGATGCCCTGCTCGCGCGCGTTCAGCCGCAGCTGCACCGAGTCGCGCTGGATCATCGCGTTCACGCTGAAGTGCTTGCCGATGTCGCGCAGGAAGCCGATCAGGTCCAGCTCGCCGAGCCAGTCGAGGTTGTTCACCATGCGCGCCGGGTTGGAGATCCGCGCGACGCTCGAACCCCCGAAGTCGAGGATCCGCTCCACCTGCGGGCGGATGCCGGCGAGGTTCGCCTCGATCTGCGCGGCGTCGAGCAGGTTGCGCTCGCTCGAGCGCCCGCTCGGATCGCCGATCATGCCCGTGCCGCCGCCCATCACGGCGATCGGTGCATGTCCCGCACGCTGCAGCCGCGCGAGCCCCATCAGCGGCAGCAGCGAGCCCACGTGCAGGCTCGACGCGGTGGGATCGAAGCCCGCGTACGCCGTGACCGGTCCCTTCGCGAGCACGTCGGGCAGCGTCGGGTCGGTCATCTGGTGGAACAGGCCGCGGGCCTGCAGATCGGGAAAGAACGTCGAGAACATCGGAGAGCGGCTCCGGAAGCGCGCGCGCGGCGCGGACACGTGACGACGGAACCGGATCCGACCTCGATCCGGGCGCGGGATTCTACGGGCCGCGACGCGGGCCGGCCAAACGGGGCGGGCGGAATCCGGGTGCGCTTCGGGACGTTTCTGGCATTGTGTGACTGGTGCTCGTTCGCCCCTACACCCCGGAGGCTGCATGACCCCGAAGCGTCCCCTGTTCGCGCTGCTCGCCCTGCTGGCCCCGCTCGCGGCGCTGTGCGCCGCCGGGCCGTCCCACGCCGCCTGGCCCATCACGCCGGACGTGCCCTACACGCTGCCGCTCGCGGCCGACGACGGCGGCGCGCTCGCCGACGGCGCGGGCGGCGTGTACGTGGCCGGTACGGGCACGGGCGTCGCCGGGCAGACCGTGGCGATCGTGCGGCTGGCCGCGGACGGCTCGCCCGCGCCGGGCTGGGCCGTGTCGGGGCTGGTGCTGGCCGACTTCGCGAACACCCGCGACCACGTCCGGATCGTCTCGGACGGAAGCGGCGGGGTGTTCGTGGCGTGGAACGACGCGCGCGCCGCGGCCGGGAGCAACGACATCTACGTGCAGCACGTGCTCGCGAACGGCACGGTCGCGCCGGGATGGACGGCGGGCGGCGTGCGCGTGAGCACCAACACGGCGAACGAGGACTCGCCCTCGATCGTCTCGGACCGCGCGGGCGGCGTGTTCGTGGCCTGGAACCTCTACTTCTCGGGACCCGACGTCGATGTGTACGCCGGCCACGTCGGCGCAGCCGGCACGGTGCTGTGGTCACACTCGGTGAAGAGCACGTCCTTCTTCGAGGGCCAGCCCACGTGCCTGTACATCGCGGGCCGCAACGACCTCGGCATCGTGTACCAGTTCAAGATCCTGCCGTCCGGCAACTACGACGTGAAGGCCACGTTCCTCACGGCAGCCGGCGCCGCCGACTGGGACACCGACGTGATCGTGTCCGTGGGCGATCAGTACCTGCTGACCGCCGTGCAGGGCAGCGACGATCACTGGTACGCGCTGTGGCGGGACGGACGCTCGGCGAACTACACGGTGTACGCGCGCCTCTACGACGGCCTGAGCGCGGTCCTGCAGAGCCCGTGGCCGTTCTCCGACGGCCTGCCCGTGGCCGACGACGGCACGTACCAGTACGGCGCGGTCGCCGCGGTGGACAGCACCGGCGCGCTGTGGACGGCCATCACGAGCGTGGGCATCTACAACGACGACATCCTGCTGCAGCGCCTGCTCCCGAGCGGCGTACCGGCGCCGGGCTGGGCCAGCGGCGGCAGTTACGTGTGCACCGCACCGTTCGCGCAGGCGGTGGTGGCCATGGTGATCGACGGCGCCCAGAACGCCGTCGTGGAGTGGACCGACCGCCGCTCGGGCTCGCCGACGCAGAACGACATGTACGTCACGCGCGTGCGGCCGGACGGCGGGCTCGCGCCGGGCTTCTCGTACAACGGCCAGCCGCTCGCGATCCGCGCGGGCGCGCAGCAGAACCCGGGATTCGCCGCGGCCGACCCGGCCGGCGGCGCGTTCCTCGGCTGGAGCGGCAGCGAGATGGCGCACGTGGATCGCTTCGGCGCGCTCGGCGACGTGTCGCCGCGCCTCACCAGTGTGCGCGACGTGGCCGGCGACCAGGGCGGCGCCGTGCGGCTGCAGTGGAACGCGGCGCCGTACGACGCCGAGCCCGTGGCGAGCATCGCCACTTACTGGGTGTGGCGCTCCACGCCGCTCGCGCTGGCGCAGCAGGCGGTGGCGAACGGCGCGCGCTGGCTGGAGCCGGGAGCGACCGATGCCGACGTCCCGGCGGCCGCCGCGGGCAGCGGGCTCTACATGCCCGACGAGAACGCCACGAGCGGCTACGCGTGGGAGTACCTCGCGTCGATGCCCGCGAGCCTCTTCCCCACGTACAGCTACGTCGCCGCCACGACGGGCGACTCCACCGCGAGCGGCTCGCGCAACACGGCGTTCCTCGTGCAGGCGCGCTCCAACACCAGCGGCGTGTTCTGGAGCTCGGCGCCCGACAGCGGCCACTCGGTGGACAACCTCGCCCCCGCCGCGCCGTCGCCGTTCTCGGGGCTCTACTCGGGCGGCTCCGCGTCACTCGTGTGGGGCGCGCCCGGCGATCCCGACGTCGCGACCTACCGCCTGTACCGCGGCACGAACCCCGCCTTCGTTCCGGGCCCCGCGAGTTTCGTGACGGAGACCGCGTCGCTCGCCAGCGTGGACGCCGCCGGGCAGCCGTACTGGTACAAGGTCGCGGCCGTCGACGTGCACGGCAACGTCGGCCCGTACGCCACCACGCTGCCGCTGGGCGCGCTGGCGTCGCCCGGCGAAGAGCTGCCCACCGAGGTGGCGCTGGCCCCGCTCGGCGCGAACCCGTGGCGCGGCGGCGCGATGTCGCTGCGTTTCGACCTGCCGCGCGCCGCTCGCGCGTCGCTCGCCGTGTTCGACGTGTCGGGCCGGCTCGTGCGCACGCTGGCGGGCGGCGACCTGCCCGCGGGCCGGCATCTCGCGGCGTGGGACGGCGCCGACGCGAACGGCCACGCGCTGCCGAACGGCATCTACCTGGTGCGGCTCTCGACCGACGAACGGCAGATCACCCGGCGCGTGACGCGCCTGCGATAGGTCGCGCCGCCGCCGCGGTATCCGCGCACCTTCCGATACGACGCCGCCCGCGGGCCGAACCGGCTCGCGGGCGGCGTCGCGTGAAGGCGTGCTACCTCGCGCCGCCCAGCACTGCCGCGGCGCGTTCGAGCGCGTCGCGCGTGGGCGCGATGCCGCGGGCGAACGCGCGCGGGTCCAGGTCCTTCACGGCCTGCCCCAGCCGCGGCAGCGGCATCGCGGCGTAGCCGGTGTCGAGCCCGGGCGCGATCAGCTCGTGCCGGAACCACTCGCGCGTCGGCAGCCCCGGGCCGAGCAGCGCGCGCTCGGCGCCCATCAGCGCGGCGTTCACCGCGGCCACGCCGCCCGCCGGCCACTCGCCGCCCGCGAGCGCCGCATCGGCGCTCCGCTCCAGCGTGAGCCCGGCGTTGCGCAGCCGCGCGGCGGCCTCGCGCACGGGCGCGATCGTGGCGGCGAAGCGCAGCGTGTCGGCGCGGCCGGCGGCCGCGTCGTCCGCGCGCTCGTCGATCGCCTGCAACTCGTCGAGCGCCCACGTGCCGGTGCGCGAGTAACGCAGCGGCAGCAGCTCGGCCTCGGCCAGCCGCAGCGCCACGCGCTGCCACACGTCGGTCATCGCCACGTGCAGCGGGTAGCCGGGGTCCACGATGCGATCCAGGTAGTCGAAGTCGTCGTACATCGAATGGTAGGCGCCCTGCAGACCTTCGAAGCGCAGGTCGGCGCACGGGATGCCGAGGTGGTCGAGGAACGCGGTGTAGTCGGAGCCGCTGCCGAGCGGCCCCGGCGTCCACTCGAACGGCCGCGTGCCCTCGCCGCGCCAGCGCCGTTCGCGGCTGCGACGCGCCCAGTCGGCACGGCCCTCGCTCCACGCGCGCTCGATGACGCTGCGCCACAGCGGGCGCTTCTGCGCCGGGTCGTTCACCTCGCGCAGCGCCTCGGCGATCACGTCGGTGAGCGCGGGGCTCGCGCTGGCGCGGAAGTCCTTGCCGGCCACGGCCACGTCCACGTTCAGGTACGCGACGGCGTTCGCGCCCAGCTCGGCGGCATTCGCCTCGCACCACTCGGTGGAGCCGAGCAGCCCGTACTCCTCGCCGTCCCACGAGGCCAGCATGAGCGTGCGCCGCGGCCGCCAGCCGGTCTTCGCCAGTTCGCCGATCGCGCGCGCCATCTCGAGCAGGCAGATGGTGCCGCTGTTGGGATCGATCGCGCCGTACGTCCACGCGTCGCGGTGGTTCCCGGCGATCACGAGCTGCTTCGGCGACTCGCGCCCGCGCAGCGTGGCGATCACGTTCCAGATCGGACGCACGCCGGCGTTCGTACGCACCACGAGCCGCACGCGCACGTCACCCGCGCCGAGGTGGTACGTGAACGGCAGCCCGCCCTGCCACGCGGACGGTGACTGCGGCCCGCGCAGTCGCGACAGGATCTTGCCCGCTTCGCCGTACGAGATGGGCAGCGACGGGATGCGCGGCAGGCCCTTCATGTCGGCGGGCTTCAGCCGGCGGCCGCCCGGTGTGCTCGGCCAGCCGGGCGTGCCGGGATCGCCGGGCCCTTCCGACAGGTACTGCACGCTGCCGCGCTGGATCGCGTCCTCGGGGCGGCCCGCGCCCACCGGGAACGGGTCCGCCTTCCCGTACCCGTCGTCAGCCGGATCGCTGAACACGAGCACGCCGGCCGCACCCGCGCGTTCGGCGTTGCGCACCTTGAGCCCGCGGAAGATCTTGCCGTAGCGCACCAGCACGATCGCACCGTGCACGTCGATGCCCCGGGTGGCGAGCGCCTTGAAGTCGTCGACGTCGCCGTAGTTCGCGTACACCACCGGGCCCGTGACGTCGCCGTTGCCGCCGTAGCCGTGGAACGCGTCGCCGACCTGCTCCACGCGCGCGGGGTCGCCGCCCGGCAGCCCGCGCTCGCGCACGGCCAGCGCCATGCTGTCGGGCGAAAGCAGCGTGAGCGAGATGGTGCGCGGCTCGTCGAGCCACACCGGCACGCGCTCGATGCGCGCGTCCCAGCCGTACGCCACGAAGCGCGCGCGCACGTATTCGGCCGTGGCGGAATCCGCCGGCGTGCCGGCGCGATGCGGCACCGCGGTCAGCACGCGCGCGGCCGCGCGCAGCGATTCGGGGCTCACCACCGCGGCGGCGCGCGCCTCGCGCTCGCGCTGCGCGGCCACGTCGGCCGCGCGGAAGCCCGTGACCTTGTCGAGCGATCCCATCACCGGCAGGCCCGGGTCGGGTGCGGCGGGCGGCGCCGGCGTGGACGGCGCAGGTGCGGGAGACGCTGCCGGCGTGGTGGCGGGCGCGGTGCGGGCGCGCGGGGCGGACGAAGCGCCCGACGTGGCGAGAACGCACGCGAGCAGGGCGATGGCGACGGACATGGATCGCATGGGGGTTCCCGGGGAGGTGTGGCGAAGCGTCGGAGCGGCCGATGATAGAGGGCGTCCGCGCCGGGTCAACGACATCGTGCCCGGGCGGCCGATCCGGCACTCACCGACCCCCTCGGAAGAATCGGATTCCCGCATGTTCGCGTGCGTCCGCACGCTCGCCGCGCTCGCGTGGCTGGCCACCGCACCGGCCGCCGCGCCGACGGCGCGAAGCGCGCCGCCCGCTCCTGCCGCGCGCCCGACCGCGACACCCGCGCGACCCGACGCCGACGCCTGGCCGCTGCCCGCGTCGCTGCCCGACGGACGGCGCGTGGAGCTGTACGCCGACGGACGCTGGCGCTGGGCGACGGACCTGTTCTCACCGGCGGCGCCGTACCTGACCGATCATGCGCGCCCCGCGACGTCGACGCAGGCGCTCGACCTGGTGCCGGGCCGGCTCGTGCTGTGGCTGGATCCGCGCGCGTGGGTCGAAGACCTGGACGGCCGCCATCCCGACCCGCGCACGATCGAGGGCCGCACGCCCGACGCGTGGCTGCTCGAGTACATGGGTGGCGACGCGTTCGCGCGCATCACGGCGCGGCGCACGAGCGTGCCACTGGACGTGCTGGTGGACGAGGCGGTGGAGACGCTCCAGCAGGGACTCGACGACGTGCAGGTGACGGGCGAGACGCACCGGCGCGCGAACGGGCTCGACCAGATCGTGCTCGAAGCGCGCGCCACGTGGCGCGGCGTGCCGGTGCGCGTGCTGGACTTCTGCTGGAGCGGGCCCGAGGGCAGCGCGCAGATCGCCACGTGGTGCCCGGCGGAAGAGATCGAGGAGCACCGCCCGGCGCTGGAGCGGCTCGCCGACGGGCTCGTGCGCACGCCGCGCCCGCGCTGACGATCGCGGCTACGTCGCGACGGGGCGCGGGCGGCCGATGCGCAGCGACACCAGCGCGCCCGCCGCGATCACGAGCGCCGCGCCCGCGTACTGGTGCGGCGCGGGCAGCCGGTGGAACACGATCGCTTCGAGCGTGTACGTGAGCACCACGCCGACGTAGCCGAACGCCGCGAGCCGCGCCGCCGTCTCGAGCCCGTACGCGCGGCCCATGGCCACCTGCGCGAGCCCGCCCATCCGCGCGGCGAGCGCCAGCGGCAGCCACGAGCCGCGGTGCGGCACGGCGATGTGCGGCAGCGCCACGGCGAGCAGCGTGAGCCCGGCGACCAGCGACACGTGCAGCGCGATCGACTCGCTGGATTCGTGGGGGCCCATCTGGCGCAGGCTGAGCAGCGCCAGCGAGAAGAAGAACGCGCCGGTCACCGCGAGCCCGGCGACGCCGCCCATGGCCGCGAATCCCGGTTTCACGAGCACGCCCACGCCGACGAAGCCCAGCGCCACGCCCGCCCACACCAGCGGCGACACGCGTTCGCGCAGCACCGGCCACGACAGCATGGCCACGAA
>JBGAMH010000034.1:0-24002 GCA_044223135.1 Candidatus Eiseniibacteriota bacterium
GGGTTCGGGCTCCGCGTGCACGCGCTCGCCGCCGTCGGGTGCGAGCACGTGCAGCACGCCCGTTCCCGGCACGACCTCGCCCACGTCGGCCGCCGCGAAGCCCTCGGCGCGCAGCGCGGCGAGCGCCGCGGCCACCGCCGCCGGACGCACGCACGCCACGAGCGCGCCCTCGGCCAGCGCCCAGCCCGTCTCGATCTCCCGCGCCGCGCACGCGGCCGCCACGTCGGCCGGCAGCGGCACGCGGTCGAGCGCCACGCGCACGTCGTGCCCGCACGCCTTCGCGAGCTCCAGCAGCCCGCCCAGCACGCCACCCTCGGTGGCGTCGTGCAGCGCGGTGGTGGCGCGCCGCGGCGGGCACGCCGCGAGCAGCGCGCGCACGTCGCGCACGATGCTGGCGTCGTCGAGCGACGCGCGCAGCCGCGCGAGGCCCTCGTCGCCCGCGTGCGCGCGCACCCGCTCGGGGCACAGCCACGCCGCGACCGCGGCGCTCTCCACCGCGCAACCCTTGGTCACGATCACGCGATCGCCGGGCGACGCCATCGACGGCGCGAGCCACGCGTCCTCGTCGCCCACGCCCACGAGCGTGGCCGCTCCCACGATGGTGAGCGCGCAACCCTCGTGGCGGCCGGTGTGCCCGGTGACGACGGCCACGCCCAGGTCGCCCCACGCCTCGCCGAGCGCGCGCGTGAACTCGGCGAGCGACGCGTCGGGGAAGTCGGGCGGGAGGTTCAGCGTGACGCTGGCCCACGCCGGCGCGACGGCCGTCGTCCACAGGTCGCTCGCCACCAGGTGCGCGGCGAGCCGCGCCGAGCGCGCGGGGCCGAGCGCCGGGATCACCGACAGCGGATCGGTGGTCAGCGCCAGCACGCGCCCGCCGCCCAGCTTCACGATCGCCGCGTCGTGCCCGGCGCGCGGACCCACGAGCACCTCGCGCCGCTCGGCGCCCAGGTGCGGCGCCACCAGGCGCGCGAACGCCTCGGGGGCGAGCTTGCCCAGCGCGGGCGCGGACGGAGCGGGGTCGGGAGCGGACATGAGGGCGCGCAGCATAGCGGCGCATGCCGAACCACGCATGCGCGCGGCCGGCGGGCGCCCCGCGCGGGCACCGCGGCCCGCGGCCACTTCGCCCGCCGGCCGACGCGACTACCGCAACACGGTCACGGGGCGCACGGCCGCTCGTCCGTCCACCTCCAGCGCGCAGAGGTAGCGCCCGCTCGGCAGTCCGGCCGCGGTCAGCGACACGCGCTGCTCGCCCGCGTTGCGCCACTCGCGATCGATCAGAGTGCGCACGCAACGCCCCGCCACGTCGTGCACGCGCAGCGTCACGCACGCCCGCGCCGGCAGCGTGAAGCGCAGCACGGTCGCTTCGCGGAACGGGTTCGGCGCGGGCGGGGCCAGGCGAATGTCGCCCGCCGCGACCGGCGCCGGCGCGCCCACGGTCGAGACCGTGAAGCCCGCGAGGAAGGCGTTCGGCCAGTCGTTCACCGTCGTGAAGCCGCCGCCCATCAACACGCGCGAGCCGAGGTGCGCGAGCGTGTTCACGGCATTCCGCACGACCGGCGTCCCGGGCCTTCCCGCTCCCGTCGTGGCGTCGATACGGGCCACGCCCGGATGGGAGCCGCCCCCGATCCACTCGAAGCCACCGCCCACGAGCACGTCGGCGCCCAGCGGCATCAGCGCGTACACCTCGCCGAAGGCCTCGGGATTCCAGCTGGTGGGGAGGCCGGTCACCGCGTTCACGGCGCCGATGCAGCTGCGCGTGGCGGCGCCGAGATGTGCGAACCCGCCTCCCAGCAGGACGTCGCCGCCCCGCAGCGCGATCGCGTACACGTAGCCGTCGGCGGCGGGATCCCAGGCCGTGGGCTGCCCTGTCGAAGCGTCGATCGCGGCGACGTACGGGTGGGCGATCCCGCCGACGGTGCCGAAGTGGCCACCCGTGTACACCACGCCGCCCGCGGGCTGGATCGTGGTCACCTGCGCATCGAGCACCGGCGCCCACGGCGCGGCTTCGCCCGTCACGGCATCGACAGCGGCCAGGTAGTCGCGCGTGGCGCCGCCGATCCAGGCGTTGTAGACGCAACCCACGTACACGACTCCGGACTGCGCGGCGAGCGTGGTCACCGACGACCAGCTCTGCATGGGATTCCACGGCCGGAGGGCGCCGGTCGCGAGGTCCACCGCGGCGAGGTTCATGCGCTGCTCGCCGCCCACCGACTCGAAGTCGCCGCCGGCGTAGAGCACACCGTTCTCGGCGGCCAGCCCCGTGACGACCGGGTTGTAGCCGGAAAGCCCGGCGTCCCAGTCCGCCGCGCGACCGGTGTCGAGATCGATCGCCGCCAGCGCCGTGCGACGGACGCCGCCGACGGTGCCCATCTCGCCGCCCACGTACAGCGTGCCGCCTGCTAGGTCCAGCGCTTCCACGCGACCGCCGGTCAGCGGGCTCCAGGGCGTGAGGTCGCCGGTGACCAGGTCGAACGCGGCGAGGTTCCCGCGCGGCTGCCCGACCACCTCGCGGAACTGACCGCCCGCGAAGAGCGTCGAGCCATCCGAGGCGAGCGCCGCCACGACGTTGTCGTAGAGCCCGTTCGTGGGCTCCGGGTTCCACGCGGTCACGTGTCCGGCAGCGTCCACGCACGCGAGCCGCGCACGGTTCTGCCCGCCCACCTGGTCGAAACGACCACCGAGGTAGACCCGGCTCCCGACCACGCGGAGCGCGCACACGTCGGCGTTCGCGCCGGGATCCCACGCCGTCGCCAGCGCGGTGCCGAGATCCAGCCGTGCCACGCGTTCGCGGAACTGCCCGCCGATCGACGTGAACAGTCCGCCCACGACCAGGTTGGCCCCGTCCAGCGCCATCGCGAGCACGTCGCTGTCCGCGTTCGGATTCCACGCGGTCACGGCCCCGGTCGCGGCGTCGATCGCTCCGAGGCCGCGCCGCGGCAGGCCGCCGATCGACGTGAACGCCCCGCCCACGTACAGCACGCCCGCGGACGAGGCCATGCAGCGAACGAAACCGCCGACGTCGGGATCCCACGCCAGCGGCAGCCCCGTGGTCGCGTCGACGGCCGCGATGCCGCGATGCCACTGCGAGTGCACGAACACGAACTCGCCGCCCAGGTACACGGTGTTCCCGATCACCAGGATCGACCGCACGTCCCCGTCGGGTGCGGGATTCCAGTTCGCGACGCTGCCGTCGGCGAGCTGGTGGACCACGCGGCCGCACGGCGCGCCGTTCACCGCGCTGAAGCCGCCACCCACGTACCAGCCACCTGCGCCATCGGGCGCGATCGCGTACACGGGGCCGCCCGAGAAGCGCGCGAACGCGGACAGCGGGCGACCCGTGCTCGCGCCGAGCGGGACCGCGTTGCCGGTGGGCGGACCGACGACGCCGAAGCGTCCGCCGATGAACAGCATGTGGTCCACGACGAGCGATGCGCGCACTTCGCCGTCCGGAATCCAGAGATCGTGGGACACCGTCTGCGCGACGGCGGGCGCCGCCGCGAACAGCGCGCAGGCGAGCAGCGTGCGGGACAGTGCGCGACGCGTCCGCGGCGCCACGGAAGCGCCGGCGAGCAGGTGATTCGCGGTGGAAGTCGACATGGGGAGGGCCCTCGACCGTGCGTCGCGCGGAACCGGGCCTCCCTCGCGGAGGCCGGCTTCCCGCTCCGCGTCGGAAGCCTAGGCCCCTGCGCGCCCCGCGCGGCGAGCGCCGTTCCCCCGCCGGGGCTCGCCGGCGGGACGCCCGAAGCACGCGGCCCCCGCGAGTCGCCTCGCGGGGGCCGTCGTGCTCACGTCGTTCGCGGCGCGATCACATGAACGGCTGGAACAGCGCGAACACTGCGCCCTGCGGATCGGCCATCACCGCGAAGCGCCCCATGCCCGGGATGTCCTCCGGACCGTGGTAGGCCTTTGCACCCAGCGACATCGCCTTCGCATGCGAGGCATTGCAGTCGGCCGTGCCCCAGTACGTCAGCCAGTGCGACGGCGCCGGCGCGTCGGGCGGCATCGGCATCATGCCCGCCGTGGCGTTCGTCTCGCCCGGGCGCATCCACATCGTGTACGTGCCGCCCATGGGATTGGGGTTGTCCTGGTACGTCCAGCCCAGCAGCCCGGTGTAGAACGGCTTCGCCTTGTCGGGGTCCTTCGCGTTCAGCTGCGTCCAGATCAGCGATCCCGGCTCGCCCGCCATGCCGATGCCGATGTGCTCGTAGGCCTGCCACACGCTGATGTGCGCGCCGATCGGATCGATCAGCATCGCCGTGCGGCCGTGCTTGTGCCCGCCGTGCTCCACGTCGAACGGGCCCATCACCACCTGGCCCCCGAGCGCCTTCGCCTTCTCCACCGCCTCGTCGGCGCTGGTCACCGACGCATACGCGCCCCAGTGCGGCGGCACGCCGGCCATGTCGGGCGTCATCTGGAACCCCGCGGCGACTTCGCAGCCGTCCTTCGTGAAGATGTAGTAGATCCCCATCGCGCCCATGTCGTTCTCCTTCACGTCCCAGCCCAGCAGCGGCTGGTAGAAGGCGCGGGCGGCGGCGATGTCGGTGGTCATGAGCTCCGGCCACACGAAACGGCCCGGCGGGTGTTGCGTGAACCTGGACATGCGGTCCTCCTCGGGATGCCGGCGACGCCGGCGGCACTCGGGCGCGGGGAGCCCGCGAAAGCCCGCGACGCGCGGTCGCGGGCGGGAACGACAGGGCGGGCACAGTGCCCGGGTGCCGCGCGGCAGGCCACCGTCGGCGGGCGAGCGCCCGCAGAACGGCGACGAACGCGCGCACCGCCGGGCGGGGCCGGCGGGTTGCCGAGGCCGGCCGGGTGCGCGGGCGCCGCGACTAGTCGCTGCGGAACCCCGACGTGCCGTGCGAGCCGTCGCAGAACGGTTTCGTCTTCGACTGGCCGCAGCGGCAGAGCCACGTGCTCGTGCCGGTGAGGATCGTGCGGCCGTCGGCGCTGCCGAGCGCGAACGGGCCCTCGAGCTGCACGGGGCCGTTCGGCTCGAGGATCACGCGCAGCGCCGGGCCGGGCGCGCCCGTGTCCTGCACCGCGTCGTGGTCGTGGATGTCGCCGGCGTCGCGAAACCCCGCCTCGCGATGCGCGTTGTCGCAGAACGGCTTGTTGCGCGAGAGCCCGCAGCGGCAGAGCGCGATGCGCGTGTCGCGCACGAGCACCTCGCCCTCGAGCGTGCGCACCTCGATGTCGCCGCGCACCCACGTGGGCCCGTTCCGCGACACGATCACGGTGTTCGCCGCCGCCGGCGCCTCGGCCGCGCCGCCGTCCCGGCGCTCGAACTGCAGCGCTCCCGTGGGGCAGTGCTGCACGACCTCCGCCGCCTCGTCCGCGCTCGCGTGCTCGAGCTGGATCCACGGCCGTTCGCCGGGGCGGAACACCGCGCCCAGCCGGCGCACGCACTCGGCCGCGTGGATGCAGCGCGCCTTGCTCCAGGTCACGCGGATCGCGTCGGTCGTGAACTCGTGCCGCTTGTCCTTCATGCGTCGTCTCCCGGGGTCGTGGGACGTTCCGGCACGGCCGTGGGCAGCGAGGTGGGCGTGGGCTCCACCTGCGTGGGCGTGGATGTCGCGTGTACCGTGCGCGTGCGCAGCGGCGGCGCCGGGGCGTACAGCGACTCGTCCCCGAACGCGAGCACGACGCGCGGGCCGCGCGCGAGCCAGTAGGCGCCGCCCGCGAGCAGCGCGATCGCGCCCAGCCCGACCGCGGTGACCGGCCAGTACCACGAGCTGCCGGGCGTGACCATGGGGAACACGTGCAGCACGCGCCACACCGCGAGCATCGCCACGCCGGTCACGAGTCCCGTGCGCATCACCGTGAGCGTCCACACGAACGACAGCCCCGCGGCGATCGCCAGGTCGAACGGCGCGGGCCGCCCGGGATCGAGCTGGAAGATCCCCAGCAGCGCCGCCGCGAGCGCGATGCCCAGCCAGCGCTGGCGCGTGAGCGAGGTGAACAGGGCGAGCACGCCCGCGAAGACGAGCGCGCTGAACACGCCGTGCGTGAGCGCCGACAGCAGCTGCGCCCACGGCCAGCCGCCCCCCATCAGCGTGTCGGTGGCGGCGGCCGGATTGTCGAGCGCGCCCGGCATGACCATCGCGTGCGTCACCGCGCCCCACGCCATCTGCAGCCCGTAGCCGGCCACGAACAGCACCGCGCCCGCCGCCGCGCCCACGAGCACGTCGGCGCCCACGCGGCTGTCACGCCAGCGGCCGTCGAGCAGGCGCATCCACGACACCACCAGGTGCGGCCAGGTCTGGCGCAGCACCGGCTCGAACGCCAGGTAGAGCGTGGCCGCGATCACGAACGGGAAGCCGAACGACGACAGCACCTGCAGGAACGCGGCGGGCAGCGTGGCCAGGCCGTCCTGGCGGTGCATCACGAGCACGTTCGACGCGAGCAGCACGAGCGTGACGCCGAGCGCCAGCCGCAACGCGCCGCGCAGGTCGGCGCGCCCGCGGCGCAGGTTCACGTACGCCGCGAACCCCGCCAGCAGCAGCAGCACCACCGTGAGCCAGCGAAACCCCGCCTCGACCGGGCCCGACACCCGCGGGGGGGCGTAGGTGGCCAGCGTGGAGAGGCCGAGGAACTGGAGCGGCACGGGCGCCAGGCTCACGACCCGGCCGCGGAACGAGGAGAGCTCCAGGTGCAGCGAGTCGACCGCGAGCCCCGGGGGCAGGATGTGCCACGCGTCGCGCCGATCGGCGAAGAAGGGCAGCGACAGCACGGGCGCCACGCGCACCGCGTTGACGGTGTCGGACGCACCCATCAGCCGGATCGCGCCGAGCAGGTCGAGCGGCCGCGAGACGCCGCGGACGGTGTCCACGGGTGGCGGCACGGCCTCGAAGCGCGTGAGGTTGCCGCTGCCGTCCAGCGTGAGCTGCACCATGCCGGTGCGCGGCGCGGGGTCACCGAAGATGGGCGTCCAGTTCGTGGGGGCGAGCGGGCGCAGCACCGTGGGCGACGACCAGTAGGCCAGGCCGAACACGATCTGGAAGTCGCGCGGCGTGGCCTGCGCGACGTCGCGCAGGTGGCGCGCCCGGGCGATCTCGGCGGCGACCTGCGAGTTGTAGATGAGCCGCGAGTAGTCGTCGCGTCGCTCCGTCCAGCCGAGCGAGTCGCACACCGCGCGCGCGCGGTCGAGCAGCACCGCCGGCGGCTTCTGCAGGGGCGCGCGCGTGAGCAGCTGCCGCGTGGGCACCCACGTCACCAGCGCGATCAGCGCCACCACGAACACCCCCAGCCACGCGCCCGCCACGCGCGCCGGGATCACGTCGTCGCCCACGCCCGCCGCCACCAGCTCGGGCGACGGCGTCTCGCCCGCCGCGAGCGCCGCGGCCAGCGGGTCGCCCCCCGGCAGCGACGCGGCGACGGCCGCCACGCTCGACGGCCGCTGCGCCGGGTCGGGCGACAGGCAGCGCTGGATCACGCGCTCGACCGCGGGGTCGATCCCCGGCGCGAGCTGCGACGGGTTGCTGGGCGTGGTGGTCTGCTTCTGCTGGCGCTGGTCGGCCCACGTGGTGGCCGTGAACGCGCGGCGCCCGGTGAACATCTCGTACAGCACCAGCCCCAGCGCGTAGATGTCGCTCGCGCGGCTCGGCGCCTTGCCCGCGAGCTGCTCGGGCGCCATGTACGCGGGCGTGCCCGCGAGCGCGTCCTCGGTGCCCACGCCCTCGGCCCACGTGGCGAGCCCGAAGTCGGTGAGCCGCGCGTGCCCGCGGCCGTCGATCATCACGTTCGACGGCTTCAGGTCGCGATGCAGGATGCCCGCCGCGTGCGCGGCCGCGAGCCCCGCGCACACCTCGCGCGCGATCTGCACCGCCTTGTCGGGCGGCAGCCGGCCGATGCGCGTGAGCAGCGTGCCCAGGTCCTCGCCGTCGACGTACTCCATGCTGAGGAACGGCCGCCCGCCCGCCTCGCCCAGGTCGAACACGCGGCAGACGTTCGGGTGCGCCACCTTGCGCGCGAGCTTGGCCTCGCCGAGGAAGCGCTCGCGCAGGCCCGCGTCGTGCTCGAGCCGCTCGGGCAGGAACTTGAGCGCCACCGGCTCGCCCAGTCGCAGGTCGTCGGCGCGGTACACCTCCCCCATGCCGCCTTCGCCGAGCCGCGCGACCACGCGCCAGCGGTCGGCCACGATCACGCCCGGCAGGAAGCGGGCGGGCGTCGGGGTGTCGCGGCCGCTCATGCGGAGGGCGGCGTCATGCCGAGCAGACGCATCTCGTGGTGGAGGGTCTCGCGCAGTCCCGGCTCGAGAGCGCGCGGCGTCCAGCCCAGCTCCCGCGCCGCCTTCTCGTTGGTGCCCAGGTACGTGCAGCCCGCGATCACGCGCAGCATCTCGGGCTGATAGTCGGCCGGCAGCACCGCGGCGATCGGCGACACGCCCGTGGCGAGCGCGCGCAGCATCCACGGCGCCGCCTTCCGGCCGGGCGCCTTCACGCCGGTCAGGCGTTCGGCCAGCGCGAGCGCGTCCACGAGCGTGCTCGGCGGGCCCGCGAGGTGGTAGCACTCGCCCGCGCGGCCCTTCTCCATGGCCAGCACGTGCCCGCGCGCCGCGTCCTCGACGTGCGCCCAGCAGTACGCCGCGCCCTTCGGCACCAGCGGGAGCTTGCCCTGCAGGAACTGCACGAGCGTGCGGCGCGTGGGACCCGTGTCGCCGGGGCCGTAGATCATGCCCGGCTGCACGATCACGAGCGGCAGGCCCTGCCGCACCAGGGGCTCGGCCACCTCGTAGTGCGCGGCCCACTTCGTGCGGTCGTAGTGGCTCTCGAACGGGCCGTCGAAACGGAAGGACTCGTCCACGAGCTTGCCGTGCGTGTCGCCGTGCACCGCGAGCGTGCTCGTGTAGACGCCCTTCGGGATGCGCAGGTCGCGCATCACCTCGAGCACGTTGCGCGTGCCGTCCACGTTGACGCGCTGGCCCTCGCGGCCGTCGCGCACGCCGATCTTGTACCAGCCCGCCACATGGAACACGCCGTCCGCGCCCGCCATGGGCTTCAGCAGCGAATCGCGCTCGGTGACGTCGCCGCGATGGACCTGGCAGCCGAGCCGCGCCAGGGCGCCGGCGCGATCGGGGTCGCGCACGATCGTGGTGACCTCGTGGCCCGCGGCGCGCAGCTGCGAAGCGAGCACGCCGCCCACGAACCCGGTGGTGCCGGTGACGAAGTAGCGAGCCAAGGGGAGAACCTCCAGGGAGGCGCGCAGCATAGCGCAGGGCGACGGGGATTCGAGCGGACGTCGCGCGCCGCGGGCCCGGCCGGCGCCGAAGGCCCGCCCACGCGAGCGGCCGGCCCCCGCGGGAGCCGGCCGCCACGCATTCCGGGATCCGTCCGTCAGCGCCTGCGCGCCTTCGGTCCCCTCGGGCGTTCGTCGTACTTGTGGAACAGCCGCGTCTGGCGCGACTCCATCGGCACGTCGCGGCCGGCGATGAACACGCGCTCCACCTGCGTGGTGATCTCCAGCGGATCGCCCGTCGTCACCTGCACGTCGGCCGACTTGCCCACCTCGATCGAGCCGAGCCGGTCGCCGGCGCCGAGGATCTGCGCGGGCCACAGCGTGATCGCCTTGAGCGCGTCGTCGTGCGCCAGTCCGAACGCCGCCGCCATGCCGGCGTGGTACGGCAGGTTGCGTGCGCTCGTGGCGCCGAACCCGCCGCCGTCGTCGGCGATGCAGAAGCGCACGCCGGCCGCGGCGAGCCGCGCGGGCACCGTGAACGCGGCGTCGTAGCTCTCGTACCGGCGGTTCGGCGTCGCGAGCAGGCCCGCCACGATCACCGGGATGCCGCGCGCCTTGAGCTCGTCCGCCACCCGCGGCGCGTCGTAGCCGCCAAGCAGGATCACGTTCGTCAGCTTCTGCTCGTCGGCGAACGCGAGCACGGCGCGGATCTGGTTCAGCGCGTCGGCGCGGAAGATCACCGGGATCTCGCCGTGCAGCGCGCGCCGCATGGCGTCCCACTTCGCGTCGGCGTCGTGCTTCGGCACGCCGGCGCCGCCCTCGGCCGCGCGGGCGCGGTCGTACGCGCGCGCGTCGTCGAACGCCCGGCGGATCGCGTCCACCGCGGCGTCGCGCGCCTTGTTCTGCTCCTCGTCGGACTGCTGCATCCACCAGGCGCGCACCGGCGTCATGTTGGGCCACGCCACGTGCAGGCCCACCGGGGCGCGCACGACCATGTCCTCCTGCGTCCAGCCGTCCAGGTGGAACAGCGCCGACGTGCCCGACACCGCGCCGCCGCCCGGGATCGCGAGCGCGCTCGTGAGCCCGTTCAGGCGCGCCACCGCGATCAGGTCGCTCTCGGGATTCAGCATCACCTCGGCGCGCTGGTTCGGATTCAGGTTGCCGGTCTCCTGCGTGTCGTTGCTGCCCGTGACCGACTGCACCTCCACCAGGCCGAGCACGGTGTTCGCCGCGACGAGTCCCGGGTACACGTGCTTGCCGCGGCAGTCCACCACCGTGGCGCCCGCCGGCACGGGCACGTCGAGGCCGACCGCGGCGATGCGGCCCTGCTGCATCACCACGGTGCCGCCCACGATGTCGGGCCCGCTCACCGGGTGCACGAGCCCGCCGACCAGCGCCCACGTGCCGGCCCGGCCCATGGGCGACTCGGCGCGCGCGACGGGCACCGCCAGCGCGAGCACCACGATTCCGGCCGCGACCGCGGCCCACGTGCGAACGTTCGCGCGGATCATCGCGACACCTCCCGCGCCTCGAGGCGCGCGCGGCGGTCGGCCTCGCCCACGAACTCGTGCTCGTGCCCGTGCCCTCCGCACGCGTTGCCGCTCTGGTCGGTCTCCTCCAGGTAGCGCGGCGTCCACGGTCCGCGGCGTCCGCCGGCCATCGGCGAGTCACCGCCCTTGGACGCGCGCACGCGCGCGATCAGCCCCGCGCGCTCCTTCGCCAGCGCGTCGCGGCCCGCGAGGTCGGCCATCCGGTCGAAGTACTTGCGGCCCTCGATCCACGTCTGCTCGCACGCCGAGTACGGCGACAGCGGCGTGCCGTTCCAGATCGAGAAGTCCGCGTCCTTGCCCGGCTCGAGCGAGCCCACGCGGCCGTCGATCTTCAGGCACTTCGCGGGGTTGATCGTGACCGTGCGGATGGCCTCCTCGGGCGGCATCCCGCCGTACTTGATGGCCTTCGCCGCCTCGGTGTTGAGCCGGCGGGCCAGCTCCTCGCTGTCGGAGTTGAAGCCGATGTTCACGCCGCGATCCCACATCAGGTACCCGTTCCAGGGAATCGCGTCGATCACTTCCTGCTTGTAGCCCCACCAGTCGGTGAAGCCCATGCCCGAGGCGCCGTGCGCGGCCATCTCGTCGGCCACCTTGTAGCCCTCCAGGATGTGCGTGAACGTGTTCACGGTGATGCCGAACGACTCGGCGAGACGCATCAGCATGAGGATCTCGTCCTGCCGGTAGCTGTGGCAGTGGATGAAGCGCTTGCCGTTGACGATCTCGCTGAGCGCGTCCAGCTGCAGGTCGCGTCGCGGCGGCAGCGCGCGCTGGCCGGCGCGCCACTCCGCCCACGCGCGGTCGTAGTCCTTCGCGCGCAGGAACGCCTCGCGGATGCTCTGTTCCACGCCCGCGCGCGTCTTGGGGTAGCGGTCGTTGCGGTCGCCGGGCTCCCAGTTGGACTGCTTGGGGTTCTCGCCGAGCGCGAACTTCACGGTGGGCGGCGCGTCGGTCATGAACAGGCCATCGGGCGCCTCGCCCCACTTGCTCTTGATCACCGCCGCCTGCCCGCCGATCGCGTTGCACGAGCCGTGCAGCAGGTGCATCAGCGTGGTGCCGCCGGCGAGCTGCCGGTAGATGTTGACGCTCTCGGAGTTGATCACGTCCTGCACGCGCACCTCGCACGTGATGTTGTTCGTGCACTCGTTCACGTTGCCGAGGATCGCGGCGTGGCTGTGCTCGTCGAGGATGCCGGGCATCACGTGCCGGCCCGTGGCGTCGATCACCGCCGTGCCCGCGGGCGCCTTCAGGTTCGCGCCCACGGCCACCACCTTGCCCGCGCGCACCAGCAGGTCGGCGTTCGCGAGCGTGCCCTGCGGCCCGGCGGTCCAGATCGTGGCGTTGCGCACCAGCAGCGAGGCGGGCTGATCGGGCCGCGCCATGCGCCACGGCTCGGAGTTGCCCATCACCGCGGGCGAGGGCACGAGCGGCTCCTCCTTTTTCGGGGGCTTGCCGTCGGCCGGCTTCGCGTGGCCGCTCACCGCCTCGGCCGGGTGGCCGGCCAGCGTGATCGTGCCCGCGAGCGCGTCGTTGCGCGCGGTGAGGTCCCACGCCTGGCGTTCGCCGCCGGTGCCGAAGGCGAAGCGCAGGCGCCTGTCCTCCAGCCGCACGTCGCGGCCGCGCAGCGTGTCGGCGCCCATCACGAGCGTCACCGTGGTCTCGGCGTCGGCGGCGATCTTCAGCGTGCGCACCGACGCGCCGCCGGCGCTCATCAGCCACTCGCCCTTCGGCGTCGTCTCGTCCCGGCCGGTCTCGTAGCGGTTGCCGTCCACCCACACCTCGCGCACCTTGCCGCGCTCGGAGAACAGCGCGCCGCGCGTGACGGTGAGGTTCGCGATCCTGCCGGGCTCGATCGTGCCCAGGCGCGCGTCCAGGCCCAGCAGCTTCGCGGGCGTCGTGGTGACGGCGGCGAGCGCCTGCGCCTCGGTGAGCCCGCGCGCGATCGCACGGCCCACGCGCTCGCGGAAGTCCTTCGCGTCGCGCAGCCCGTTCGCCGTGAGCGCGAACGTCACGCCCGCGCGCGCCAGCGCCGCCGCGTTGCCCGGCGCGTCCTGCCACTGCCGGAGCTCCTCGGTGGTCACCTCGAGCGCCGAGGCCTCGTCGTCCACCTTGGGCGCCTCGGGGAAGTTGACCGGCACCAGCAGCGGCAGCCCGGCCGCCGCCACGGCCGATACGCGCTTGTACTCGTCGCCGGCCGTCACCACCTGCGCCGCCACGCCGGCTTCCTTCGCGATCGCCGCCGCGCGCAGCACCTCGAGCATCTCGTCGGCCACGAACGTGACGCCCTGCCGGCCCGCGATCGCGTCCTGCAGCGCCGCCCACGACAGGTTCGTCTCGGGTCGCTCGGCCGTGGGCTTCCGGGCCCACGCCGCCATCGCGTCGCGATACCACTTCGCATCGAGGAACGCCTGCCGGATCACGGCGATCGCGCCCATCAGCGAGCCCGGGTAGCCGCCGCCCGGCGCCGGCTGGATGGCCACCACCTGCGACGCGTCCGCGCGCAGCGTGTTCGCGTTGAGCGGACCGTCGCCCAGGCCCAGCACGGCCGACGCGCCGCGCACGATGCCCTGCCGCGGCACCATCTGCACCGCGGTGAAGCCGGCGGCGCGCAGCGATTCGAGCTGCGACTTGTCGAACGCGAACGTTTCGACCACGCGCGTCTCGGGCCGCACCGAGGACAGGCTGCTCGATGCGCCGCGCACGGGCTGCGCGGTGTCCACCTGGCCGGGGCGCACCGGGCCACCGCCCGCGCCGGGGCGCGGCATCGACGTCGCGCCACCCTCGGGCGTCTGCACGAACGCGTCGATCAGGCCCGGGTACACCGTGAGGCTGTCGCCCGGCCACACGCGCGCGTCGGCGGGCACGGGCACGTTCGCGCCCACGGCCACCACGATGCCGTCGCGCATCACGACCGTGCCGCGTTCGATCACCTGCCCGGGCGCGGTCACGATGCGCGCGCCCACGATGGCGTGCACGCGCGGCGTGGCGGCGAGCGCGGAGGACGAAGTGGCGAGCGCGGCGGCGAGCACGACGGCCGCGAGGAGTCTGCGGGGGGAGCGTGGACGGGGCATCGGGTCACTCCGGCGGAAGACGGGCCAGCCCCGGCGGAGGCGGTGGAGCCGGGGATCGAGCGCTGCAGCGAGCCGGGAAGGTAGGCGGCGGCCGGGAGCGTCTCAAGACTTCGTGAAGTCACCGGGACGAGCGGGGCGATCGCGGGCCCGAGCGCGGGGGCGATCGAAGTCGCGCCGGCGGGCGCGCGACGCGGTCGCCGTGGCCGTTTTGCACCAACGGTTGCCGAATGCACTCGGCCGGGGCGAACGCGAACCCGGTCGCGCGGCCAAGTCGTTGAGTCGCAGCGCGGGCTCACGGGGCACCCGTGGCACGCACGCTGCAGAAGGGTGACGTCCCCACGCCACCGGACATCGCTTCCCGGAAGGAGCCACGACCATGAGACATCCGATCACCGGCGCCGCGATCGCACTCTCGATGCTGCTGCCCGCGGCCGCGTTCGCGGGGGCCTCGGTGGGCGTCAACGTGGGCGTGTCGAACGGACCGGCCACGATCCAGTTCTCGCTGCGCAGCCAGCCCGACGTGGTCTACGTGCCCGAGCAACGCGTGTACGTCGTGGAGGACCGACGCTGCGACGACGACATGTTCCGCTACGGCGACACGTGGTGGGTCGTGCGCGAGGGCCGCTGGTACCGCGCACGCACGTGGCGCGGGCCCTTCCTGTGGGTCGAGGAGCGTCGCGTGCCGCGTGCGATCCTGCTGGTGCCCGCGCGGCGCTGGAAGCACCACCCGCACGGCATGCCGCCGGGTCTCGCCAAGAAGGACGTCCGCGTGGTCTCGCGTGGCCCGGACGTGATCGTGGTCGAGAAGGGGCGCGGCAAGCACGGGCACGGCCGCGACCGCTGAGCCCTCAGGGCGAGCAACCGGACGGGCGCTCCACCCCGGGTGGGGCGCCCGTCTTCGCGTCGAGGCCCGGGCGGGGGAGCTTTGCGCGCGTGGGCGAGAGCATGCGGCGGGGCTGCGGTGGTGGGCGGGCGTGCGACGGGACCCGCGCGGGGTGTGTACCGTCCTCTGTGTAAGCGGCCATGGGTTAGCTTCCTCGACTGGAGGGGCCGATGGCCAAGGACAAGGACGACGAGCTGGACCAGCTCTTGGATCGGATGATCAAGGGCAAGACTCCCGAGCAGGTGCTGGGTGAGGGCGGTCTGCTCAAGGATCTGACCAAGCGTCTTGTGGAACGGATGCTGAGCGGCGAACTGACCGAGCACCTGGGGTACGAGCCGCATGCGCCAGAAGGGCGCGGGAGCGGCAACTCGCGCAACGGCACGACGCCCAAGCGCGTGCTGACGGAGAACGGCGAGCTCGACCTGGAGGTGCCGCGAGACCGGGCCGGGGAGTTCGAGCCGCAGGTGGTCAAGAAGGGCCAGCGCCGGCTGCCGGGGTTCGACGAGAAGGTGATCGCGCTGTACGCGCGCGGCCTGTCGACACGGGACATCCAGGGGCACTTGCTGGAGCTGTACGGCGTGGAGGTGTCGCCGTCGCTGATCTCGACCGTGACGGATGCGGTGATCGACGACGTGCGGGCATGGCAGGCACGGCCGCTGGAGGCGTGCTATCCGATCCTGTATCTGGACGCGATCCACCTGCGTGTGCGCGATGGGGGTTCGGTTCAGCAGCGGGCGGTGTACGTGGCGCTGGGCATCCGGCTGGACGGGCAGAAGGACCTGGTGGGGCTGTGGCTGGGCGAGCGCGAGGGCTCGAAGTTCTGGCTCAACGTGCTCACCGAGATCAAGAACCGCGGTGTGCAGGACGTGCTGGTCGCGTGCGTGGATGGCCTGACCGGGTTCCCGGACGCCATCGAGACGGTGTTCCCGCAGACGCAGGTGCAACTCTGCATCGTGCATTTGGTGCGGAACTCGCTGAAGTACGTGGGCTGGAGAGATCGCAAGACCGTGGCTCGCGACCTGCGGACGATCTACTCGGCGCCGACGGCCGAGGCGGCCGAACTGGCCCTCGAGGCGTTCGCCGAGAAGTGGAACGGCCGCTTCCCGCCGATCGCGCGGCTGTGGCGGGCGGCCTGGGAGCACGTCATCCCGCTGTTCGCGTTCCCGGCCCCGATCCGGAAGGTGATCTACACCACGAACGCGATCGAGTCGTTGAATGCCTCGCTCCGGAACGTGATCCAGAAGCGCGGCGCGTTCCCGAACGGGGACGCCGTGCGTAAGGTGTTGTATCTCGCCATCCAGCGGGTCGCCGTGCGCTGGAACCGCCCGCTCGCCGACTGGCCAGCGGCGCTCAGCCAGTTCGCGATGATGTTCCCGGGGCGGGTGACGATGTGAGCGAAAGGCCACTTACACAGAAGCGTTGACACACCCTGCCCCGGATCAGCTCCCGGCTCACCCCGCCGATCGTGGATCGGAGCGGACTTGACGCAGCGCCCCGCATCGCGCGACCTCCGATCGCGGATCGAAGCGCGCCTCGCCAAGCGACGGCCGGAGCACTCCCGCCGTTCGTGGATCGAAGCGCCCACCGCACTCCATCCCCAAACGCACATCGCCCCGGAGCTCCGAGCCCCGGGGCGATGCGAGACCAGCATGACGCGACTACTTGCCCGAGAAGTTGCCCTTCCGCTTCTCGAGGTACGCCGCCAGACCTTCCTTCGCGTCCTCGCCCTGGAACAGCTGCTGCTGCAGCTCGCGCTCCACCGCCAGCGCGGACTCGAACGGAATCTCCGAACCCGTCTGCACCGAGCGCTTGATGCGGCCCACCGCGCGCGCGGCCTTGTTCGGCACGCAGAACGACTCCGCGTACGCCTGGATCTTCTCCATGAAGTCCGCCGTGTTCGGCGAGTCCCACACCTGCGTCACCAGGCCCATCGCCATCGCGCTGTCGAAGTCGAACACCTCGCCCGTCACCATCACCTCGATCGCCTTCGACTTGTTCATCAGGCGAGCGATGCGCTGCGTGCCGCCGGTGCCGGGCAGCACGCCCAGCGCCACCTCGGGCAGGCCGACCTTGCCGGCGCCCTTGCGCGCGATGCGGATGTCGGCCGCCATCGCGATCTCGAGTCCGCCGCCCACCGTGTGGCCGTTCAGCGCGGCGATCACCAGCTTGGGCGTGTGCTCGAGGCGGTTCAGCGTCTCGTTGGCGTGCAGGCAGAAGTAGTACTTGAACGTGGGATCGGCGGTCTTGAGCATGTTGATGTCGGCGCCCGCGCAGAAGAACTTGTCGCCCGCGCCGCGGATCACGATCACGTCCACGCCTTCGTCGAAGCGGGCCTTCAGAATGGCCTCGTCGAGGTGGCGCATCATCTCGTGCGTGTAGCAGTTGCCGGGGTCGAACGTGAGTTCGAACGTCATCACCCGGTTCTTGACCGAGGTGTTCACCAGCTTGGCGGTCGTGGCTTCCATGGTCGCGTCTCTCCGGATCTGCGGGGTGGGCGTAGGAAGCGGCGCGGGGCATCGAATCGGCGTGCGAAGCGCGCCGGCCGCAGGGTTCTTCGTGCGAGGGCGCGCAGTATAGGTGGGCGTTTTCCGGCGGGTCAACGACCGCGGCGGGGCTTCAGAGCGGGCCGCAACGGCCCGATAACGGCAGCGCCGGCCGCGGCCCCTCCCCCTCCCGCGTCCCCCGCCGGTGCACTCTCCTTCCCTCCGGAGGTCTCCGTGCGCGCGATCGCCTTCCTGTTGATCGCGGCCCTGCTCACCGCGGGCTGCGCGAACCGTTACGAAGAACGCCGGGCGGCGACGGCCGACATGCTGCGCCCGGTGGTGCCGGCCGAGAAGACCGAGCGGCTCGAGTTCGAACGCCAGATGCGCCAGCTGCTCGCGCAGGGCGAGTACGACCGCCTGCAGGCGGTGGCCGACAGCCTGCGCACGAACCGTTCGCGCTTCGGCGACGACTTCTACGGGCTGCTCGCGTGGGCGAACTCGTTCGACCTGCACGGCACCTCGTACGCGAACGACCCGGAGACCTGGAACTCGCTGCGCCGCGCGGTGGACGCGTGGCGCCGCGCGCGTCCGGCGTCGCCGCTGCCCGACGTGGTGCTGGCGCACGTGATGGTGAATCGCGCGTGGCAGGCGCGCGGTGGCGGCTGGGCGAGTTCGGTCTCGGACTCGGGTGCCAGCGAGTTCGACCGCAACATGCGATTCGCGCACGAGGCACTCGATCACGCGGCCGGCAAGGGACCGCGCACGCTGGAGTGGTACTTCGCGGCGCAGCGCGTGGCGGTGGGCGAAGGCTGGTCGTCGGAGGACGCCGAGAAGCTGTTCCGCGAGGCGCAGGCGCAGGACTCCACGTGCGAGTCGATCTACGCCATGCGCGTGAACTACCTGCTGCCGCGCTGGTACGGCGACGAGGGCGAGTGGGAGACGTGGCTGGCCAACGCGGTGGCGCCACTGCCGCGCGAGGAGGCCGATCGCATCTACGCCCGCGTGTGCGGCTACCTGGGCACGTATCACCGCAACCTGTACGACGAGACCGGCGCGAGCTGGCCGCGCGCGCGACAGGGCTACCTCGTGCTGCTGAAGCGTCACCCCGACGCGGTCGGACTCCAGCAGCGCTTCTGCATGGACGCGACGTGCGCGGGTGACGTGAACACGGCGCGAACGTTGTTCCGCATGATCGGCCCGCGGGTGGACCTCGACGTCTGGCGCTCCAAGCGCACGTTCGCCGACCTGCACCTGTGGGTGCAGGAGCGGCTCGAGGACACGAAGACCGCTTCGCGCTGAACGCGCGCCGCGGGGCGCCGGCGGGGCGTCGGGTCGCGACGCCCCGCCGCGCGACGCGGCCGTGCGCCTACCGGCCGCCGCCCAGCAGCAGCTGCGCGAGCAGGATCTTCGCCACCGTGGCCACGGGCGACACGCTGGCGTAGCCGAGATTCGGCGAGTCGTCGCGCGCGGCCTCGTTCGCGAACGCGAGGCCGGCGGGCTGCGTGTGCACGCCGGACGCCATGCCCATCGCCACGCCCGCGGGCGCGCGCAGCACGCGGTACGCGCTCCACAGCGACAGGCTCGCGGTGACCAGCGTCACCACGGCGCCGGCCGCGAGCAGCTGCGGGCCGCCGCCCTGCTGCAGCGTCTTCACGAACGGCGTGCCCGCGCTCACGCCGACGGCGGCGAGGAACACCGCCAGGCCGAGCTGCCGCATGGTGAGACCGGCGCTGTACGGCATCTGCCACACCACGGGGCCCGTGCGGCCGAGCGCGCCGAGCACGAGGCCCACCACCAGCGGGCCGCCGGCGGGACCGAGGCGGAAGAACGCCCCGCCGGGCAGCGGCACCGACACGAGGCCCAGCAGCAGGCCGAGCCCGATGCCGAGGCCGAACGACACGGCATCCACTTCGCCGAGCGCGCGGTACGAGTCGCCGAAGAAGCGCGAGATCTGCGGAATGGTCTCGCGCGGGGCCACCACGCGCACGCGGTCGCCCAGCTCGAGCACGGTGCGGCCGTCGGGCACCAGGTCCATGTCGCCGCGGCGCACGCGCGTGACGAGCGCTCCGAAGCGCGACAGCGTCTTGAGCTCCGACAGCGAGCGACCGGCCACCGAAGGGTCCGACACGAAGATGCGCCGCATCTCGAGGTCGCTCTCCATCAGCTCCACGTGCTCGTGCGACAGCTCGCCCACTCGCGCGGTGAGGTCGTCGAGCACGGTCGGCATGCCGACCACCGTGACGAGGTCGCCCACGGCGAGCGGCTCGCTCGGGTTGACCAGCGTCCAGCGGCCGTCCCGGCGGCGACGCGAGAACCGCGCGCGCAGCTTCCACTCGGCGAGCAGCTCCTCGAGCGGACGCGTGGTCACCTCGGGGCGCGTCACCGTCACGAATTGCACGTCGAGCCGGCTCGCCTTCGCGGATGCCTCGATGGCCGCGCCCCAGCGGCGCTTCGCCACGGCCAGCGCCAGCACGATGCCCAGCGCGCCCATCGGGTACGCCACCGAGTAGCCGACGACGGGCGCCGACGAGCCGGGCGGCATGCGCTCGAGCACGGCGGCGAGCGCGGGCGTGTTCGTGAGCGCGCCGCAGAACAGGCCCGCCACGAGCGGCGACTTCAGTGCCAGCACCGGCCCCGCCGCGGCGGCGATGCCCGCGGCCAGGGCGAGCAGTGCCACGGTCCACACCGTGTCGCGGATGCCGCGGCGGCGCAGCGACATCACGAAGCCGGGCCCGCTGCTCACGCCGACCGAGTACACGAAGATCACGAGGCCGAAGCTGCGCACGAACTCGGGCAGCGCCAGCCGCGGCTCGATCGCGCCGGCCGCGAGGCCCGCGAACAGCACGGCGGCCACGCCCAACTGCACGCCGCCGACGGAGATGCGACCGGCCGCGTAGCCCACGGCCAGCACCAGGAACAGGAGCAACAACGGTTGCGCCACGAGCAGTTCGATCATGCGCGCAGCATAGGCGAAGGCGTTCGCGTGCGCAGTCGCGGTGCGCTCCGTCCGGTGAAGAGTGCGATCGCGCGTGCGCGCACCTGACACGATCCGCACATCCGCGCCTCCCGACGGGCAACGCCACGCGGACGTCGCGAAAATTTCCGTGGCGCGCGGCCGATGACCTATCGTAGATTTGCGATGAACGATGAAAGGAGGGCCGATGAGCCCGACGAAGACCCCCGTCATCACGCAGCTCGATCGCGAACTGGCGCTGCTCGCCAAGGCCGTCGGCCACCCGGCGCGTGTCGCGATCCTGCGCAAGCTGTCGATCGACGGGAAATGCGTGTGCGGCGAGATCGTGGACGACATGCCGTTGGCGCAGGCGACGATCTCGCAGCACTTGAAAGTACTGAAGGACGCCGGCCTGGTGCAGGGCGAAGTGGACGGGCCGCGCGTGTGCTACTGCGTGAGCCCGAAGGGTCTCGACAAGCTGAAGCGATTGGTGACGGCACTCTGACGCGCCTGGCGCGGGAACCGAGGAACGAGATGAGCGACCTCCGGACGATTCCGGTGACGACGGTGGACAGCGGATGTGGTTGCGGACCTTCGGGCTGCTGCACGCCCGCGAGCGAGACGCTGGCCGAGGGCGCCGACCCGCGCGCGGCCGTGCGCGAGAAGTACGGCGCGGTGGCCGAGGGCGTGGCGAACTCGTGCGGCTGCTGCCAGGGCCCGACCGATCCCGAGGCGGTGCTCGCGCAGCTCGGCTACACGGCGGAGCAGGCCGCGGCCATTCCCGAGGGCGCGAATCTCGGACTCGGCTGCGGCAACCCGATCGCGCACGCGGCACTGAAGCCCGGCGAGGTGGTGCTGGACCTGGGCTCGGGCGGCGGCATCGACTGCTTCCTCGCGGCGCGCGAGGTGGGCGCCACGGGCCGCGCGATCGGCGTGGACATGACGCCGTCGATGATCGAGCGCGCCCGCGCCGCCACCGCGCGGCACGGCGTGGCAAACGTCGAGTTCCGGCTGGGCGAGATCGAGCACCTGCCCGCGCCCGACGCGAGCGTGGACGCGGTGATCTCGAACTGCGTCGTGAACTTGTCGCCCGAGAAGGCGCAGGTGTTCCGCGAGGCGCTGCGCGTGCTCAAGCCGGGCGGCCGGCTCGTGGTGAGCGACCTCGTGCTCACGCGCGAGATCGGCGACGCCCTGCGCCGGAACGTGGAGCTGTACGTGGGCTGCGTGGCCGGCGCGTCGCTCGAGGCCGACTACCTGCGGCTGATCGCCGAGGCCGGCTTCACGGACGTGCAGGTGCTGGAGCGCACGGGGTACACGGTGGGCATGGAGTCGCTCGCCGAGGGCAGCCCCGAGCGCGACGCGTTCGGCGCCGTGGTCTCGGTGAAGGTGCGCGCGTTCCGACCGCGTTGAGGCGCCGCGGGGCGCGTCGCGTGCCGGCGCGCCCCGCACGCCGTTCCCGCCCGGCCGCGCCGGGCGCTCTCACCCACCGCACGGCTGACAAGCGCGTGACGACTGGCGCCGAGACCGGATGCTAGGCTCTTCGCCCACATGCGCACCCTGCCTGCCGTCTTCCTGCTGCTCGCGCTCGCCGCGAGCCCCTCGCCCGCCCGGGCGCAGGCGTCCCCGGACCCCGCGCCCACGCTGATCGACACGCCGCTCGCCGCCCGACCTTCGCACGCGCGGCGCACCGACCGTCGCGACAGCGTGTGGGTCAGCGTGCAGGTGGACGGCTTCGGAGTCGTCACGTCGGCGAAGGCACGCGCCGCCGCGCCGTCCACGCTCGACAGCGCCGCGGTGGACGCCGCGCGCTGGAGCGTGTTCCGCCCCGCGGCCCCGGGCGTGCCAGGCAGCGCGCTGGTCGCCGTGGCGATCGCGCCGGCTTCCGACGAGCCGCTCGCGCCGATCGACGACGTCGTGCCGCAGGCGCTGGCCGCCGAGCGGCGCGGCGAGTGGAGCAGCGCGCTCGAGCTGTGGGTGGGCGCGCTGGGCCGCGTGGGCACGCATCCCGCCTACGCGAACCCGTGGCCGCTGTTCGAGCGCGCGATCGCCGCCGCGCGCAAGCGCACCAAGGCCGGCCCGCTGCCGGTCAAGTACCTGCAGACCATGCTGCGCGTGGACGGCAACCTCGAACGCGCCGTGAGCACGGACGCGAACCGGAAGGTGCTCGCGCAGGTGGAGCCCGTGAACGAGGCCGCGCCGTGGCTCGCGAGCGCGTGGCGCGCGCGGGCGTGCGCCGCCGCCGGCGCCGGGGAAGGCGCCCTCGCCGTGCGGGCGCTGCGGCTGTGGAAGCTGGCGTCGCCCGACTCGGCCACCACCGCACGCGCCGACACCGCGCTGGCCCGCGTGGCCGCCGGCGACCTGCTGCACGTGAGCAACGCGCTTCGGCGCTGAGTTCGCGCGCGTCGGCGCCGCGTTACTCGAAACGCCTCGCCGCCGCGCTCGGCGCCGCGTCCGCACCGCGCGGCGCGCCCGTGCCGAACCGCGGCTCGCGCTTGTCGACGAACGCCGCGAGCCCCTCCGCCGCGTCGGGATGCGCCCAGCACTCGGCCTGAGCCGCCGTCTCGGCCGCGAGGCACTCCTCGAGTGTGCGATGCGGCGCCGCGCGCAGCGTGCGCTTGGCCGCGCGCACGCTGGCCTGCGGGGACGCCGCCAGGCGCCGCGCCCACGCGCGCCACGCCGCGTCGAACTCGGCCGCCGGCCACACGCGCTGCACCAGCCCCGCGCGCAGCGCCTCGTCGGCGCCGATCACGTCGCCGGTCCAGCACAACTCCATCGCCTTCGCCACGCCGGCGAGCCGCGGCAGCGCCCACGTGCCGCCCCAGTCGGGATGCAGCCCGATCTTCACGAACGTCTCGCCGAACTTCGCCGCGTCGGACGCCAGCCGCACGTCGCACGCGAGCGCCAGGTTGCAGCCCGCGCCCGCCGCCACGCCGTTGACCGCCGCGATCACCGGCATCGACAGCGCCGCGAGCCGGCTCACGATGTCGCGGCCCGCGTCGAGCAGCGGCTGCAGATCGGCGAACGGCGCGCCACGCTTCTGCAGATCCACCATGTGCTGCACGTCGCCGCCCGCGCAGAAGCCGCGGCCCGCACCCGTGATCACCAGCACGCGCGCGGCCGGGTCGGCCGCCACGCGGTCGAGCGCCTCGACCAGCCGTTCGCGCATGTCGCCCGCGAACGCGTTCAGCTTGTCGGGCCGGTTCAGCGTGACCACGGCCACGCCGTCGGCCACCTCGAGCAGGATCGTGTCGGACATCGAAGCTCCCGGGAATCGGCCCGCCACGAAGCGGGCCCGTTGCGTCACACGCGCTCGAACACCGCCGCCATGCCGAGGCCGCCGCTCACGCACAGCGTGGCCAGCCCGTAGCGGCCCTGCACGCGCTGCAGCTCGTGCACGAGCGACACCACGATGCGCGTGCCGCTGCAGCCGGTGGGGTGCCCGATCGCGATGCCGCCGCCGTTCGGGTTGAGCCGCGCGCGGTCGAACTTCAGCTCGCGGTCGCACGCCAGCACCTGCGCCGCGAACGCCTCGTTCAGCTCGATCACGTCCATCTGGTCGAGCGTCAGCCCGAGCTTGTGCAGCACGGCGCGCGTCGCGGGCACCGGGCTGAGTCCCATGCGCGCGGGGTCCACACCCACCGACACCGCGCCGAGCAGCCGCGCCAGCGGCTTCGCGCCGTGCTTCGACACCGCCTGCCCGGACATCACCACGCACGCCGCCGCGCCGTCGGTGATGGCGCTCGCGTTGCCGGCGGTGATCGTGCCGTCCTTGCGGAACACCGGCCGCAGCTTCGCCATCCCGGCCTCGTTCGCGTCGTCGCGCGGGTGCTCGTCGCGCGCCACGATCGTGGCGCGCTTGCCCTCGCCCATCGGCACGAGAACGACCTGGTC
>JBGAMH010000355.1:0-2976 GCA_044223135.1 Candidatus Eiseniibacteriota bacterium
GTCCAGTGCCGACCGCAAGCCCTGTCCCGTCCCCCTGGAGGTCCCCATGCGCCTCACGGTCGCCTCGCTCGCATGCGTGGCGCTGCTCGCCGCCGCGCCCGTAATCGCCGCCGGCCCGGCCCCGGCCGCCGGCCCCGCTCCGCTCGTGCCGCGCTCGGTGCTGTTCGGAGAGTTCACCGACGACGTTCCCCAGCTCTCGCCCGACGGGAAGCAGCTCGCCTGGGCGCATCGCGGCGACGACGGCATCGTGAACCAGTGGGTGCGCGACCTCGCCACGGGTGCGTCGCGGCAGGTGACGCACGACAAGCGCGGCGTGCACGGCGCGGCGTGGACGCACGACGGCAAGCGACTGCTCTTCCTGGGCGACAACGAGGGCGACGAGAACCAGCACCTGTACGCGCTCGACCTGGCCACCGGCCAGGCGCGTGACCTGACGCCGTTCCCGGACACGCGCGTGGAGGGCTTCTTCGGCGATCCGCGCCGGCCGAACGAGCTGCTCGTGGGCATGAACCGCCGCGATCCGCGCGTGTTCGACCTGCACCGCCTGGATCTCGTGACCGGCGAGTCCACGCTCGACACGCGGAATCCCGGCGACGTGATCGCGTGGGCCACCGACGAGCAGTTCCGCGTGCGCGGCGCCACGGCGCTGCGCGCGAGCGACGCGGCCACCATCCTGCGCGTGCGCGACGACGAGCACGCGCCGTGGCGCGACCTCGTGACGTGGGAGTTCGCCGAGGCGGGCTTCGACCGCGACCGGCGCATCCTCGGCTTCACCGACGGCGGCAAGGCCCTGCTCGTGCAGTCGGCGGTCGGGCACAACACGAACGCGCTCGTGAAGCTGGACGCCGGGACCGGCGCCGAGATCGCGGTGCTCGCGCACGACCCGCGCTGCGACCTGTGGGGTCGCTTCGACGCCACGGGCAGCACGTCGCCCGAACTGCTGATGTCGGCCGACGAGTCGCGACCGCTCGCGGTGGGCCTCGAGCCCGGCAAGCCCGAGTGGAAGGTGCTCGACCCGTCGGTGAAGGCGGACTTCGCCGCGCTCGGCAAGCTCGCCGCCGGCGCCACGTTCCGCGTGGAGAGCCGCGACGACGCCGACCGCACGTGGATCGTGGCGATCCACCCCGACACGCACCCGGGCCGCTACGTGCTCTGGGACCGCCGCACCCGCCGGGCGACCCCGCTGTTCGACATCGCGCCCGAACTGGCGAAGTGGCGCTTCGCGCCGATGAAGCCCGTCACGTTCCGTGCGCGCGACGGGCTCGTGATCCCGGGCCTGCTCACGTTGCCCGTGGGCGTGCCCGCGCGGAACCTGCCGCTGGTCATGAACGTGCACGGCGGGCCGTGGTTCCACGACTCGTGGGGCTGGAACCCCGAGGTGCAGTGGCTCGCCAACCGCGGCTACGCGGTGCTGCAGGTGAACTTCCGCGGCTCCACCGGGTACGGGGTGCGTTACCTGAACGCGGGCGACCACCAGTTCGGCCCGGGCGCCGTGCTGCACGACGTGGTCGACGGCGCGCGCTGGATGGTGGCGCAGGGCATCGCCGACTCCACGCGCGTCGGCATCATGGGCTGGTCGTTCGGCGGCTTCGCCACGCTGTGCGGCCTCGCGTTCGAACCCGACCTGTTCGCGTGCGGCGTGGACGGCGTGGGGCCTTCGCGCGTGTCCACGCTGCTCGGCAGCATGCCGCCCTACTGGGGGCCGCGCCGGCAGCGCTGGATCAACCGCTTCGGCGACGCGATCGCCGACAGCGTGCTGGACCGTCGGCTGTCGCCGATCTTCCACGTCGACGCGATGCGTGCGCCGCTCCTCATCGGCCACGGCGCGAACGACCCGCGCGTGAAGCTGGTGGAGTCCGAGGAGATCGTGCAGGCGATGCGCGGCGCGAAGCGCGAGGTCACGTTCATCGTCTACCCCGACGAAGGCCACGGCTTCGGGCGCGCCGAGAACAATCAGGACTTCTACGGCCGCGTGGAGGAGTTCCTCGCGAAGCGCCTGGGCGGCCGCGCCGAACCGTGGCGCGAGGTGCCGGGCTCGAGCGCGCAGGTGCGCTGACGGCGCAGGCCGCGCCGTCCTCCCGGGCGGCGCGGCCCGCGGTCTCGTCGCGCGATCGGCCGCGCTACCGCTCGCGTGGCCACAGCAGCCGCGAGCCCGCCGCGCGCAGGCTGTAGCCGTACAGCAGCTGCGCGTCGTCCTCGGCGCCCGGCAGGTCGTACACGGCGACGCCCGACGCGCGCAGGGAGTCGAACTCGGCGCGCGTCGGCACGTACACGTAGCGCGTCGCGCCGTCGGCCGAGCCGTGCGCCATCACGCGCAGCACCGGCAGCCACTCCCACGCGGCGATCACCGCCGGACCGGCCTGCGCGCGTGCCGTGTCGCGCACGGCAGAGGCGAAGCGCACGCCGAGTTCGCGCCGCGCGTGGTCGTGCCACACGGGCCCGCGCAGCACGTCGAGCCGGCGCGCGTGCTCGCCCGCGCCGAGCGGGATCGACAGCGCGGTGGGCGGCACCGAATCGGGCTTGCCCGGTTCGCTCACTTTGCACCCGAACGCCGACAGCATCAGCACCACCGCGAGCGCCGCGAACGAGCGGCGCGACAGCACGCGCGCGCACAGCGCCAGCACGAACGGGACGACCGGCAGCAGGTAGGCACCCTCGTGCGGCAGCCGCAGGAACACCGCGAGCCCCACCGCCGCCGCCAGGGCGCTCGCGACCCACGGGGCCGCACCGGCGCCCGGGGTCACCGCCGGATCGGCGCTCCGTCGCCCGCGTCGCCACAGCGTCCGGAGCGCGACCGCGGCCAGCGCCACGCTGCCCGGCAGGCCCCACACGTCCACGATCATGTTCTTCGCCACGTAGAGCGGCGCCGGGTAGAAGTGCTCGTAGCCGTGCAGCACGCCGAACCCGCCGGCGGCGAACACCGGAGCGAACGCGACGCCCGCGGCCGCGACCGCGGTCGCCCAGAGCGTGGCGAGC
>JBGAMH010000356.1:0-2955 GCA_044223135.1 Candidatus Eiseniibacteriota bacterium
GGCCGCGGCCCGCACCGGGCGGATCCCCCCGCGCTACGCGTCCTTCTTGCGCCAGGTCGTGCCCAGCACGGCCAGCGAGTGGAAGTGCGAGCCGTTCTTGAGCCACGACGCGAACCGCCGGAGCGGGTTGCGGTGCGGGCGCCACGACAGCCGCCACTTCTCGGCCGCGAGCATGCGGTCGGTGGTGAGCAGGTCGGTGGGCCGGTACAGGTCCAGCTCGTGCACGGGTTCGAAGTGCTCCTGCAGGCGGTCGAGCAGCAGGCACGCGTCCTCCCAGCGGACGTCGCTGTCGCGCGACAGGCTGATGTCCCACGTCATCACCAGCCGGCCGCCGGGCCGCAGCACGCGCGCGAACTCGGCGATCGCGTCGAGCCGCCGCGGCGCGTGCTCGAGCACGCTGACGCAGGCCACCGCGTCGAACGTCGCGTCGGGCCACACCAGCGCCTCGATCGGGCTGACGCGGTAGTCCACGCACCGCCCGGTCGCCGCGTTGGCGCGCTCGTACACCGGGCCGAGCTTCGGGTCGATGTCGGCCGCGGACACGGTCGCGCCGGCGCTGGCGAGCAGGTAGGAGAAGAACGAGAACCCGGAGCCCGCGTCGAGCACGCGCTCCATCGAGCCCTGGCGCAGGTTCCACCAGACGTAGGGGAACTCCCACCGGCGGCTCCAGTTGTCGAGCCGGTCGCCGGTGTAGGCGAGCGGGCCGAACACGTCGTGCGTGCGCGCCACGAAGCGCGCGATGAACGCCTCCATCTCGCGCGCTTCGTGCTCGAGCCGCGGCGTGTCGAGGTCGCGCATGCGGGCGTAGCCGTTGCGCGCGAACGGTTCGTGGAGCAGCGGCTCGCTCCAGGCGCCGAGCGGGGATTCGAACGGCAGGGGAGCGGCGGGAGCGGGGGCGGCGAGCGCGTCGCGGTGGGCGGCCGCGCGGGCCGTGCGGGTCAGGGTCGCGTCCATGCGGTCTCCGGGGTCAGTGGCCGACGTTGCGCCCCGTGGTGACCATCACCACGGTGCCGAACAGGATGCCGAAGTCGGTGCGCAGCGAGCGCTCGCGGATGTAGCGCAGGTCCAGGTCCAGCGTCTCCTGGAACGTGATGTTGTCGCGCCCGATCAGCTTGGCGAGCGAGGTGATGCCGGGCTTGACCGACAGCACCGTCTTGGCCGCGCGCCCGTAGTACGGGATCAGCTCGGGGATCTCGGGGCGCGGGCCCACCAGGCTCATGTCGCCGAGCACGACGTTCACCAGGTTGGGCAGCTCGTCCAGGCTGGTGCGGCGGATGAAGTGCCCCACGCGCGTCACGCGCGGGTCCTCGCCCGGGTGGAAGCGCAGGTTCTGCACCTCGTCGGCCGAGTACGTGTAGTCGTACAGCTCCGGGAAGCGCTCGCGTGCGTCCACGTACATGCCGCGGAACTTCCAGAAGGTGAACGGTCGTCCGCCGCGGCCGATGCGCGTCTGGCGGAAGAACGCCGGCCCGGGCGAGTCGAGCTTGACCGCCGCGGCGACCGCGAGCAGCACGGGCGAGACGAGCAGCAGCCCGATCGCGGCCAGCAGCCGGTCGGTCGCGTCCTTCACGAACTCGCCCAGCCGCGAGTAGCGGCCGACGCGCCGCCACGCGCGCGCGTCGGCGGCCGGAGCCGCGCCGCCGGCGGTGACGTGGTCGAGCGCGGCGCCGAGGCGTTCCACGAGGTCGCCGGTCTCGGTCGCGCCGGACAGGCGTTCGGCGCGGGTCGACGCTTCACGGAGCGGGTTCATGCGGCCTCCATCAGGTCGTCGTGCATGCGCCAGCCCGACACGGCGGCGGCGCGGCGGCGGTAGTGGTTCACGACCTTCTTCACCGCCGTGACCACGTCGTGCACGTCCCCGTCGGTCATCGAGGCCGCGAGCGGCAGCGACACGGTGGCGTCGCCGATCGCCTCGGCCACGGGGAAGTCGCCCCGCTGCGTGCCGAGCTGCTCGCGGTACCAGCGGTGCAGGTGCAGCGGCACGAAGTGCACGCCGGTGCCGATGTTCTCGGCGCCCATCGCCTGCAGGAACTGCATGCGGTCGCAGCCGAGCTTCTCGGGCACGAGCCGGATCGTGTACAGGTGCCGGCCGTGGCGCGTGGTCGCGGTGTCCTGCAGCTGCGGCGTGTGCAGCGCGTCCATGCCGCCGAGCGCCGCGTCGTACTGGGCCCACACGCGCTGGCGGATCTTGAGGTTGGCCTCGAGCCGCGCGAGCTGGTGCAGGCCGAGCGAGGCCTGCACGTCGGTCATGTTGTATTTCCAGCCGGGCTCCAGCGTCTCGTACGGCAGGAAGCCGCCGGGCGTGTAGCGCTTCCACGCGTCCTTGTCGAGGCCGTGCAGGCGCAGCGCCTTGATGCGGTCGTGCGACGACTTCGCGGTCACCGTCAGCATGCCGCCCTCGGCCGTCGTCATGTTCTTGGTCGCGTAGAAGCTGAACGCGGTGTACGGGCTGATCGAGCCGACCTTGCGGCCCTCGTACCAGGTCTCCGCGGCGTGCGCGGCGTCCTCGATCACGGTCAGGCCCCAGCGCTCGGCGATGGCGCCGATGGCGTCCATGTCGCAGGGCCAGCCGCACATGTGCACCGGGATGATCGCCTTGGTCCGCGGCGAGAGCGCGGCCTCGATGCGCGACACGTCCAGGTTCTGCGTACGCTCGTCGACGTCGACGAACACCGGCCTGGCGCCGACATGCGCGATCACGTTGGCGGTGGCGCAGAACGTGAGCGGCGTGGTGATGACTTCGTCGCCGGCGCCGACCCCGGCGTCGATCAGCGCCAGGTGCAGCGCGGCGGTCGCCGAGTTCATCGACAGCGCGTGCGGCGCGCGCGTGTAGGCGGCGAAGTCCTCCTCGAAGCGCAGGCACTTGGGACCGAACCCGATCCAGCCCGATCGCAGCGTGTCCACGACCTCCTGGATCTCGGCTTCCTCGATCTGCGGGCGGCCGAACACCAGGAA
>JBGAMH010000035.1:0-24285 GCA_044223135.1 Candidatus Eiseniibacteriota bacterium
ATCCGACAGTCGCTGGTCGCTCATGGATTCCTTGCCAGGTCGCGCGGGAGCACCCGGGCGCGCCGCCAACGGGCGCGAGGGGCCCGCGGGACGCGGGGTCTTGTTCGGGGTACGGGCCATCGCTTCGGGGGGGAGCACGCCGATCGGCCGCACCGACGGCGCGGGCGCGGGAACCAGCTTGATCTTGCCGATGGGACGCACGGGTGCGGCGATCGCGGGCTTCGCGGCCTTGGCGGCCGCCGCGCCCTTCGCCGCGGGCGCGCCCTTACCCGCCCCGCCCTTCGCGGGCACGGCGGGCTTGCCCACGACCGCGGGCTTGCCCTTGATCGGAGCCTTCGCGACGGGAGCGGCCGGCCGCGCGGGCGCGACTGGCTTCGCCGGCGGCGTCGGTTTCGCGGGGGCGGACTTCGCCACCGGCCGCGAAGGGGCCTTCGCCACGGGCTTCTTCGCCGGCGCCGCGGCCTTCGCCGGCTTCACGGCCGCCTTCTTCACCGGCGGCTTCGGAGCGGCCTTCTTGCCTGCGCCCGGCTTCGGTTTGCTCGCCATCGTCGTTCCTCCGTCCTCGCGATTCGCGCTCGGCGCGCCGCGATTCACTTCGCCTCGTCGAGCCGCCGCACGATTTCCGTGACGAGCCGCGTCAGGACCGGCGCGGTGCGGCCGGCGACGGCCAGCACCTTCGGCAGGTCCACGGGCTCGAGCGCATCCGGCAGGCACGCGTCGGTCACCACGTTGAAGGCCAGCACGCGCTGGCCGCCGTGCACGGCGACGATCGCCTCGGGCACGAGCGACATGCCCACGACGTCGGCTCCGATCGCTCGCAGGAACCGGTACTCGGCGGCGGTCTCGAGCGTCGGCCCGTGCACCGCCACGAACACCCCGCGCTGGAGCGGGATCTTCTCGTCGAGCGCCACCCGCTCGGCGAGCGCGACGAGCGCCCGCGAGTAGGTCTCGCTCAGGTCCGGGAAGCGCGGACCCAGTTCGTCGTCGTTCGGACCGATCAACGGGCTGCTTCCCATGAGGTTGATGTGGTCGGTGGTGACCACGATCTGGCCCGGCCTCATGTCCGGGTTCATGCCGCCGCACGCGTTGGTCACGATCAGCGTGCGGCAGCCGAGCGCCTTCAGCACGCGGGTCGGGAAGCCGACCTCCGTCATGCCGTAGCCCTCGTAGTAGTGCACGCGGCCGCGCATCACGGCCACCGGCCGGCCGGCGAGGCGCCCCAGGTGCAACTCGCCCGCGTGGCTCTCGACCGTCGAGTGCGGGAAGTGCGGGATCTCCTCGTACGGCACCACGACCTCGCCGTCGAGCGCATGCGCGAAGTCGCCGAGCCCGGTGCCGAGGATGATCCCCACCTCGGGCACGAGCGGGCACCGCGCCTTCACGTGCGCGGCGGCTTCGCGGATGTTGTCGAACAGCTCACTGGCCATGTTCGCCCTTCACCGTCGAGCACGCGGCCTGCAGCCGCTGCTCCATCTCGCCGGGGGTCACGCCCTCGACGTCGATCTGCTTCGCGCGCGAGCTCCGCCCGCGCGCCACCACCACCTGCCGGCGCTTCAGGCCGAGCACGTCGGCCAGCAGCTCCGTCACCGCCTCGTTCGCGCGGCCGCCTTCGGCCGGCGCGGACACCGCCAACTTCCACTCCCCGCTCGCGAGACGCCCCAGGACACCCGCACGCCGCGCGCCCGGATGCACGCGCACCGCGAGCCGCACGGCCGTCACATCGGCACCGCCATCGAGCGCAGGAACCCGACGAGGAACCGCTGCAGGAACATGATCGCGAGCATCGCGATCAGCGGCGCCACGTCGAGTCCACCCAGCACCGTCGGGAACAGCCGACGGATCGGATTGCAGACCGCGTCCGACACGCGATCCAGGAACCGCACGATCGGCGAGAACCGATCGTCCACCCGCACCCACGACAGCAGTGCGTTGACCAGCAGGATCAGCCACAGCACGTTCAGGGCGACGTCGAGCACCCCCGCCAGCGCGCCGAACAGGAATCCCATCCCGCCACCGCCTCCTCAGGAACGCGCGCCGAACAGTGCGGAACCGACCCGCACCATCGTCGCACCCTCCTCGACGGCGACCTCGAAGTCACCGCTCATGCCCATGGACAACTCGGGAAGCCCGCGACCCAGCCGCTGCTCGGCCTGGTCGCGGAGTTCGCGCAGCCGGGCGAACCCCGGCCTCGCGTGCTCCGCGTCTTCGACCGGAGCGCCCACCGTCATGAGTCCGGCCAGCTCCAGCCCCGGAAGGGCCGCGAGCCCTTCGAGGAGCCCGGGCAGCGCCTCGGGCGCCGCTCCGAACTTGCTCGCCTCCCCACTGACGTTGACCTCCGCCAGCACGCGCACCCGCATCCCGGCGTCGAGCGCCCGACGGCTCAGCGTCCCGCCGAGCTCGAGGGCGTCCACACCGTGGACCAAGTCGAACATCTCCAGTGCTTTGCCGGCCTTGTTGCGCTGCAGGTGGCCGATCATGTGCCACCGGACCGCGCGACGCGGAACGGTGTGCTGGTGGAGCTCGGCCTCCTGGACCCGGTTCTCTCCCAGGTCCGTGAGGCCCAGACCCACCGCCTCGGCGATCACCTCGACCGGCAATGTCTTGACCACGCCGATGAGCGTGGCGCTGCCTGCCGGCCGACCGGAACGTCGTTCGGCCTCGGCGATCCGGCTCCGGACTTGGGCGAGCCGGTCCTCCAACAGCCGCGGGGCTTCGTTCACGAGCCGCGGGAATCTAGTGGTGAGCCCTTGTGCTGTAAAGCGAAAAGCCCCCTCCGGGGCTCCCGGCGGAGAGTCCGCCCCCCCGGCGCTCGAGGGTCCGGAACGGGGCGGGGGGCGCCGGCAACCCGGCGGGGCGCACGGGGGACCCGGTGAACGAACGCGCCGGTCCGCGAATCGCGAACCGGCGCGTGCTTGGTGGAGGCGGCGGGAATCGAACCCGCGTCCGAAAGCCCTTCCCCAGGGAGTCCTACAGGCGTGTCCGGCCGTTTGAATCTCGCGCGCTCCGCTCCGACCGGCGGGATCTTCGCGCGCCAGCCCGAAAAGGTCTCGTCCGCCGCGGTCGGGCCGCCGCTTTGGACCAGCCTGCGATTGTCTGGCGCCCGCTCCGGCCCCCACAGGCGGGGTCCGGGAAGGCGTCACTGCCTAATTAGGCAGCGAGAGCCATCTGCTCGTTGGCAGATGAGTGTTTCCCGCTTTTTTGACGAGGTCACGGGTCCCCGGCCTGCACTTCCTGCTTCAGTGCCCCCGTCGAAACCGATCGCCCCCGACGGGATGAGAGACGGGCGGGCGTTGGCCCGAAGCAGGGTCCTGAGCTGGCGTGCCGCACTGGCCACGTCCTGCTCGCCGCTCGCCCGTCACTGCGCGTTGAGATGCTCCCGACCGGGGTCGGGAACCGCTCAGAATGGGATGTCGTCGTCCGGGCCGCCGCCGAAGTCCGCCATGTCGTCCGGCGGAATCGTCGCGCCCATGTCGTCGGGACCGCGGTCCATGCCCGGAGCGCCGCCCGCGCCGGGACGGCCGCCGATGAACTGGATCGAGCGCGCGACCACTTCGGTGGTGTAGCGCTTCTGACCCTGCTGGTCCTGCCACTGCCGCGTGCGCAGGGCGCCCTCGATGTACACCTCGCGCCCCTTGGTGAGGTACTGCTTGGCGAGCTCCGCCTGCTTGCCCCACACCACCACGCTGTGCCACTCGGTGGCTTCCTGCATCTGGCCGTTGCGGTCCTTGTACCGCTCCGACGTGGCCAGTCGCAGGTTCGCCACGGTCTGGCCGCCCTGCGTGTAGCGCACCTCGGGGTCTCGGCCGAGCCGACCGATCAGGATCACCTTGTTGACGCCCGCCATCGCTGCTCCTCACGGAAGTTGTCTCGGGGGCCCCACGGGGGCCCTCTGCCGTCTTTTCGTGCGCGGAGCATAGGGCCCGCGGAGCCGCGTGGGAAGCGCCTCGTTTGACGCTCTCCTCGCGGCTGGCTACATTCCCGGCCCTGATTCGCCACCGAATTCGTTCGGGGCGTGGCGCAGTCCGGTAGCGCACCTGCTTTGGGAGCAGGGTGTCGGAGGTTCAAATCCTCTCGCCCCGACCAGCTTGCCACCGGAAGCAGGCGTCCAGAGCGCCTGTAGCTCAGTCGGATAGAGCAACGGATTTCTAATCCGTCGGTCGGGGGTTCGATTCCCTCCAGGCGCGCCATCGTGGGCCGCGCCATCCGACCCGGCGAGGCGGTCCGGGCAAGCGCGCGGCAGGGTTCAAGTTGGCGGTGGATGTAGCTCAGCTGGCAGAGCATCGGGTTGTGGTCCCGAGGGTCGCGGGTTCGAACCCCGTCATCCACCCCATCTTCCACTCGAAGTGCCCCGGGCGCAGGCGCGACCGGATGCGGCGAGGAGTGGGCCGACGGTCGTCGAGCGCCGCGGCCGCGATCGGAACGCTCGGACGGACCCGGGGCCGCTCATGAACCGACGCGCGAAGATCGTCTGCACGCTGGGACCCGCCACCGCGACGCTCGACTCGATCCGCGAACTGGTCGCCGCCGGCATGGACGTGGCCCGCCTCAATTTCTCGCACGGCTCGCGCGACGATCACGCGCGGATGTACCGGCACGTGCGCCAGGCCTCGGACGAATCGGGCCGCGCCGTGGCCGTGCTCGCGGACCTGCAGGGGCCGAAGATCCGCCTCGCCACGTTCGAGGACGGCGAGGCCTGGCTGGAGACGGGCGCCGAGTTCACGATCACCACCGAGGACGTGCCCGGCGACGAGAACATCGCCTCCACCGTGTACGCCGAACTCGCGCGCGACGTGAGCGCCGGCGACACGGTGCTGATCGACGACGGCAACGTGCGCCTGCGCGTGCTCGAGACGGACGGCATCCGCGTGCGCTGCCAGGTCGAAGAGGGCGGCCGCATCTCCGACCACAAGGGCATCAACCTGCCGGGCGTGTCCGTGAGCGCACCCGCGTTGAGTGACAAGGACCGCGACGACCTGCGTTTCGCGCTGTCGCTCGGCGTGGACCTGGTCGCGCTGTCGTTCGTGCGCTCGGCCGACGACCTCGCCGACGTGCATGCGGTGATGGACGCCGCCGGCGTGCGGCTGCCGGTGATCGCGAAGCTCGAGAAGCCGGAGGCGGTGGAGCGGCTCGAGGCCATCGCGACCGCGTTCGACGGGCTCATGGTGGCGCGCGGCGACCTGGGCGTGGAGATCCCGCTGGAACAGGTGCCGCTCGTGCAGAAGCGCGCCGTGCGCATCGCGCGCGAGCGCGGCAAGCCGGTCATCGTGGCCACGCAGATGCTGGAGTCGATGATCCAGCACTCGCGCCCCACCCGCGCCGAGGCTTCCGACGTGGCGAACGCGACGCTCGACGGCGCCGACGCGCTGATGCTGTCGGGTGAAACCAGCGTCGGCCGCCACGCGCACGACGCCGTGCGCACCATGGCGCGCATCATCGCCACCGTCGAGGCGCAGAGCCTGGGCGCGATCCCGCGCATCGCGCGCCGCCCCGAGAGCCGGCAGGAAGCCATCGCGAACGCCGCCACGCGCATCGCCGAGGACCTGGGCGCGCGCGCGATCGTGGCGTTCACCGAGACCGGCTCCACCGCGCGGCGCATGGCCAGTCACCGCCACGGCACGCCGCTGCTGGCGTTCACGTCGCGCCCCGAAACGCGCAGCCGGCTCGCGCTGCAGTGGGGCGTGGAGACGTTCGTGGTGCCGCGCATGGCGCACACCGACGAGATGATCGCGCAGGTGGATCGCGCGATGCTCGAGCTGAAGCGCGGCGAGCCCGGCGACCTCGTGGTGATCGTGGCCGGCACGCCGCCGGGCACCGTCGGCAGCACGAACACGCTGCGCGTGCACCGGCTCGGCGGGCACTGACGCGCCGGCGCGGCCGCCCCGGTGCGTCAGCGGCGCCCGGCCGCCTCGCGCACCGCCGAGAGCAGCTGCTCGCGCGTGAACGGCTTGAGCAGCACGGCCCACGGCAGTTCGCCCGACTCGCGGGCGAGCACGTCTCCCGGGTAGCCCGACATCAGCACCACGCCCACGCCCGGGCGGCGACCAGCACGCGCGTGGCCAGCTCAGACCCGCGCAGCTGGCATCATGAGATCGGAGAGCAGCACGTCGAGCGTGCCCAGCCGATCGAGCATCGCGAGCGCCTCGTCGCCCGAGACGGCCGCGGCCACCTCGAAGCCCTCGCGACGGAGCAGCGTCTCGACCAGCGTGCGCACCGCGCCTTCGTCCTCGACGACCAGCACCACCTGCGCGCCACGCGATGCCGCCGACTGTTCGTCGGTGCCCGCGCCCTGCGGACCCGGCCGCAGCGCCGTGCGCGGGGGAGCAGGAGCCGGGTGGCACCGTGTCCCGGTTCGCTGCGCACCTCGATGAATCCACCGCACTGCTGGACGATGCCGTAGACGGACGCCAGCCCGAGGCCGGTGCCCTTGCCGGGCTCCTTCGTGGTGAAGAACGGTTCGAACAGGTGCGGCCGCACCTCGGGCGGGATGCCCGGGCCGGTGTCGTTCACCGACAGCACCACGTGCGGCCCCGCCTGGCCGGCGCCGCGCGCGGCGAGGTCGCGCGCGAGCACGTCCTCCTCGCCCACCGACAGCGTCAGCCGCCCCTCGCCGCGCATCGCGTCGCGGGCGTTGATGGCCAGGTTCAGCAACGCCTGCTCGATCCAGTTCGCGTCGGCCACGACCCACGAATCCGTGGTCGACTCGCGGACCACCAGTTCGACCCGGTCGCCGAGCAGCGTGTGCAGCAGCGGCCGCACGCGCTCGAGCATCGCGACCAGCTCCACCACCTGCTCCCGCGCGGGCTGCCGGCGGCTGAACGCGAGCAGCTCGCGCGTGAGGCGCGCGCTGCGCTCGGCCGCGAGCTGGATCTGCTCCACGGCCTCGTGCTTCGGGTCGCCCTCCGGCAGCGCGCGCGCGAGCAGATCGGCGTGCCCGAGGATCGCGGTGAGCATGTTGTTGAAGTCGTGCGCCACGCCGCCCGCGAGCCGACCGACCGCCTCCATCTTCTGCGCCTGCAGGAACTGCAGCTGCGATCGCCGGAGCTGCTCCGCCTGGCGCTGCGACTCGGTGATGTCGCGGAACACGGTCACGCCACCGGAGAGCTGACCGCCTTCGCGCAGCGGATACGACCAGCGCTCGAACACGCGCCCGTCCCGGAACTCCAGCGTCGAATACTGCGTGCGCCCGGCGCCACGTCGGAAGCGCCGCGCGGCCCGCAGGAAGCCCTCCGGGTCCTGCATCTGCGGCTGCACGAAGACCGTCATCTCCTCGAGGTCGCCGCGGGCGACGAGGTCCTCCGGCAGGCGCCACATGCGCACGAACTGCTGGTTGTGCGCGATCAGGCGGCCCTGCACGTCCGTCACGGCGACGCCGTCCGTCGTGGCTTCGAGGATCGCCCGGTGCAGCCCCACCATGCGCTCGAGCTCCGCCAGCACGCGCCGCTGTCCCGTCACGTCCCGGTAGGCGACCACGCGCCCGACCACCTCGCCCTCGAGCCGCCGCGAGTTCGACCAGCGCTCGAGCACGCGCCCGTCGCGCAGCCGCACGTCGAGCAGGCGCGCGTCGTCGGGGTCGCCTTCGATCTCCGACACGCGCCGGCGGTGTTCGTCGGGGTCCTCGCACTGCGGCCGGACCAGCGCGAACACGTCCTGGCGCGTGCGGCAGGTGCGCATCTGCTCGGGCGTGAGGTTCCAGATCCGCTCGAACTCCGCGTTCCACGCTTCGATCGTGCCGTCGAGGCGATGCACAAGCAGCCCGTCCGCGGTGGCGTTCAGCGTGGCGCCGGCCAGCGACACGGCGTGGCGCAGCTCCGCGAGCATGTGCTGGCGCTCGCCGGGGTCGCGCACCACCCCGATCACGCGCCCGTCGGACAGGCGCGTGCCGGTCAGTTCCACGCGCACCGGTTCGCCGTCCGCGCGCCGCAGCACGCGTTCCACGTGCATCGGCGATCCCTCGCCCGGCCGGCCGAACCGGAGCGGCGTTTCGCGAAGCGATTCCGGCGCGAACAGGTCGGCCAGCGACCGGGTGCGCAGCGCTTCGACCGGGTAGCCGAGCAACTCCACGCCGCGAGTGTTGCACCACAGGCACCGGCCCGCGGAGTCGGCCACGAAGACGGCATCCGGGAGTCGCTCGAGCAGCTCGCGCTCCACCGGGGACACGTCCGTCCGGGTCGGTACGTGGACACTCACGGGGCCACTCCGGTCTTCGCCGCGCCGTGCGCGGCCACTGGGGTCAGGCCGAAGCCAGTTTCCGGAGGAGATCCTGCGCCGCGAGCGCGCGATGCGAAAGCACGTTTTTCTCGTCGAGCGTCATCTCGGACAGCGTGCGCCCCGTGCCGGCGACCTCGAAGACCGGGTCGTAGCCGAATCCGTCCTTCCCGCGCGGCGCGTCCACGATGCGCCCTTCGAGAACGCCTTCTCCGATCAGGTCGGGCTTGCGCCCCATCCATTCGTCCTCGGGGAAGCACGCCACGCACACGGTGCGGAAGCGTGCCGTCCGCTCCTCGGGACCCGTCTTCCGGAGCGCGTCCAGCAGCTTCGCGACGTTGTCGGCGTAGGTCGCGCCGTAGCCGGCGTAGCGCGCGGCGTGGATGCCGGGCGCGCCGCCGAGCGCGTCCACCTCGAGCCCCGTGTCGTCGGCGATCGCGGGCAGCCCCGTGGTCTCGACCGCCGCCCGCGCCTTGATGAGAGCGTTTTCCACCAGCGTGGACCCGGTCTCCGCGGGCACGCGCGAGCCCTCCAGTTCGTACAGCGGCACCAGCTCGAGCCACGGCGCATGCATCAGCGCCTTGAGTTCGCGAGCCTTGTCGCGATTGAACGTGGCGATCACGAACCGGACGGACTTCACTTCGGCGCCCCCGGCTCGGGCAGCAGCCCGGAGCCGCCGCAGAGCTTGCGCTGGAACGCCCCGATGCGGCGCACGCCCACGCGCGCGAGCCGCAGGAGCGCCCGCAGGTCGTCGTCGCCGAACGTGGCGCCCTCGCCCGTGCCCTGCAGTTCGACGAAGCGGCCCGAGCCGGTCATCACCACGTTCATGTCGACGTGCGCCGAGGAGTCCTCGGAGTAGTCCAGGTCCAGGCACGGAACGCCGCGCACGATGCCCACCGACACGGCCGATACGCTGTCGGTGAGCGGCGGACGGGCGAGCGCGCCCTGGTTCGACAGCGACACGAACGCGTCGTGCAGCGCCACGAGGGCGCCGTTGATGGCGGCGGTCCGCGTGCCGCCGTCCGCTTCGAGCACGTCGCAGTCGAGCGTGATCGTGCGCTCGCCGAACGCCGCGAGGTCCGTGATCGCGCGCAGCGAGCGGCCGATCAGGCGCTGGATCTCCTGCGCGCGACCGCCCGTCTGGCTCGTGCGCGGCGTGCGCTGGTGCGTCGCACGCGGCAGCATGCCGTACTCGGCCGTGACCCAGCCGCGACCCTGCCCGCGCATCCACCCGGGCACGCGGTCCTCGACGCTCGCCGTGCACAGCACGCGCGTGCCGCCCATGCGCACGAGCGCCGAACCCTCGGCGTGACCGGCGACACCGCGCTCGATGCGAAACGGGCGCAGTTCGCGCGTCGAGCGCCCGTCGGCACGCTCGAAGGCCGTGGGCTCCGGTTCGCGGGCTTCGTGTTCGCGGATCGGCTGGGGCTTGCGGGTCAAGGCGTCTCCTCGGGGGCGGCCGCGCGCACGGGGCGCTCGAACCATGGAAGATCGGTCTGGTCGACGACGGTCACGTGCGGCAGTTCGCGGCCGAGGAACGACTCGGCCACCGCCGCGAAGCTGCGACGGCGGGGCTCGTCGCTCAGGTAGAACCGGTGCTGCGGCTCGCCCGCCTCGGGCGCGAGCAGGCCGCGACTCGCGAGCAGGCCGGCGGTGGCCCGCGCCGCTTCGGCGCCGGAGTCCACCAGCTTCACGTCGGGCCCCATCACCCGCGCGAGCAACGGCGCCAGCAGCGGATAGTGCGTGCAGCCCAGGATCAGGCTCTCGGGGCGCGCGTCGCGCAACTCGGCCAGGTACTCCTCGGCCACTTCGCGCGTGACCGCGTGATCGAGCCAGCCCTCCTCGACGAGCGGCACGAAGAGCGGGCAAGCCCGCTGGTGCACGTCCACGCCCGGGCGCCGCTTCTCGAGCGCGTGCACGTAGGCCCGGCTGCCGACCGTGGCCAGCGTGCCGACCACGCCCACGCGCCCGTGCGGGCTCGCCGCCAGCGCCGCCTCGGCGGCGGGTTCGATCACGCCCACGACCGGAAACTCGAAGCGGTGCTGCATCGCCTCGAGCGCGTGCGACGACGCGGTGTTGCACGCGACCACCAGGCACTTGATGTCCTGGCGGGCCAGGAACGTGGCGATCTCCAGGCTGAATCGCGTCACCGTGGCCCGCGACTTGTTGCCGTAGGGCAGCCGCGCCGTGTCGCCGAAGTACACGATGCTCTCGTGCGGCAGCTGGCGGAACAGCTCGCGGACGGCGGTGAGCCCACCGATGCCCGAGTCGAAGACGCCGATCGGGCGTGCGTCACCCGCGGGCTTCACGCGATCCTCCCGCCGCCGCGGTGCGGTCGACGACGATGCGCGGACGCGATGGGTGCGGCCGCTTCCCGACGGGACGCGACGGTCGTGCTCGACAGCCAGCCCATGACTCGCTTCCTCCTCGACCCTTGCGCACGCACGGCGGTCGGCGCGGAGCTTCGAACCCCGTTACGGCCAGTCCTGCGGATCCAGCGGGCGGTCCAGCGGCAGGTGCCCGCCCAGCGACGCGATCGGAGCGCCGCCGCACACCAGCCGGACGCGCCGGACATCCGGAACGTTCGCGGCGATGGTGCGCACCAGCGAGCCGAGCGCCATCTCCTCGGTGCGCGAGCCTCCCCGGAATCCGTCGCGGAACGGCCGCGACAGATCCACCGTGAGCAGTCCCGAGCCGTCGAGGTAGACGTGCAGCACTTCGGTGCCCGCGGGCAGGGTCGCCGGGCCGCTGCGTTCCGGCCCGCTCGCCAGAGCTTTCACGAGCGCGGACACGCGGTCGTGCAGCGACTCGGTCTCGAGCATCTCGCGAGACTCCGCCACGAGGCTGTCGCCCCCGGCGGAGGCGAACCACAGCGTCACCGAACGCATGCCGGTGGCGGCGGAGTCCGCGGCCGGCGCCGGCGCCACGGTTTCCGTCGCGCGCTCACGCCACGTGGCCCAAGCTAGCACAGCCGCGACGAACGCGGCCAACGCCACGAACGCTCCGAGCAGCATCCGCCTACTCATGGCGCTGCCACTCCAGGACCGCGTCGGTGATCGCCGCCGACCACGCGGGCGGACCGTCGGCGCCTTCGATGCGCACGCGATCCTCGGGCGAGGTGAGCGTGGCCACTTCGATCATCACCACCGGCGCGTCCACGCCGAGCATCGGCACGGTGAGCCGTTCGCGCACGCGCACCGGCCCGAGCCCTCGAGCCTCGAACGCGCGTGCGATCGCCGACGCGAGTGCGCGGCTCTCGTCGCCGTGCTGCCTCGCCACGTCTCGCCAGCCGTGCAGGCCCGCCTTCCCCTCGTCGGCTCCGCCGGACGCCGCGGGCGGGCACCACACCGTGGCGCCCCGCGCGCCGGGGACCGGAAACCCGTCCACGTGCAGCGACAGCACGAGGTCGGCGTTCGCGACGTTCGCCGCCTGCGCGCGCCGCTCCTGCGCCGTCGGCTCGTCCGCGCTGCGCGTGAGCTGCACGCGCGCACCGGTGCGCCGCTCCAGCTCGGGCTGCAGCACGCGCGCGAGCGCGAGCACGACGTCCTTCTCGGCGAGCCCTCCGGCCTTCACGCCCGCGTCGGCGCCACCGTGACCGGGATCGATCACGATCGTCGCGAGCCGGTTCGGCGCGCCGGCCGAAGCCTTCGCCAGCGGCTCGTCGCCGGCCCGGACGACGCTCGACCACGACAGGATCACCTGGCGCGCGGCCTCGTCGGGCTCGATCCGGAATCCCTGCACGTCGGGCGCGAGTTCCAGCTCGAACACGGCCCCCGAGGCGAGGCGGCCGGCGCGCACGGCGCGCACCCGGGCGTCGGGCGGGATCGAATCGGGCGACGAGGCGACCGCGCCCGGAACGAGCACGCGGAACGCGTCGCGCGACCTCGCGAGCAGGCGTGCCTGGCCGGGGGTCGGCGTGGGCACCACCAGGCGCGTGACAGGTCCGGCCGTGCGGAGCGTGGCCGCGCCTCCGGCGGACGGCTCCGCACGGCGCACGCGCGACGCCGCCTCGTCCCATGCGAGCGCGGGCGCCGGCGGCCCCGGCAGCACGGCGAGCAGCCCGAGCGGAACGTGCACCTCGCCCGCGAGTGCCCGGACCGGCGCCTCCAGGCGCCACGTGCGATCGCCGACCACGACGAACGGGTTGTCCACGGTGAGCGTCACGCGTACGTCGCCCACGCGCAGCACGAGCTTGCGAGTGTCGGCGCGCCAGAATCGGGACGCGCCGAGCAGTCGCGCCAGGTCCGTGGTGGACACGTACGGCTTGCCATCGATCCGCACGACGGGCGCGGAGGGCGCCGCCGAGCGCGCCGGCGCGGTGCCCGTTCCGGGCGCGGAGGCGGGCCGCGGGCTCGGCGAGCGCGCCGGCGCCGCGGTCCGGGGCGGCGGCGCGGAACCCGCGGTCGTGAGCGCCAGCAGCAGCGCCGCCACGGCCGTCGGCCTCATCGGCGCCGTTCGCTCCCGCGCCGCGCGCGGTCCATCTCGCGCTTCGCGTCACGCTCGGCCACGGCGGCGCGCTTGTCGTGCGTCTTCTTGCCCTTCGCGATGCCGAGCAGGAGCTTGGCGTGCCCGTTCGAGAAGTAGAGCTTCAGCGGCACCAGCGTGAGGCCCTTCTGCGCGACGGCCTTCTGCAGCTTCTGGATCTCGGGACGGTGCAGCAGCAGCTTGCGCTTGCGCACGGGATCGAGGTTCCAGCGGTTGCCCTGCTCGTACGGCGGGATGTGCATCTGCATCACCCACGCCTCGCCACTCTCGATGGTGGCCCACGATTCGGCCAGGCTGGCCTTGCCCACGCGCAGGCTCTTCACCTCGGTCCCGGCCAGCACGAGGCCCGCCTCGATCGTCTCGAGGATGACGTAGTCGTGGCTCGCCCGGCGATTCTGGGCGATCAGGCGATCGGGCGTTTCCGTCGAGGAAGCCATGGGGCGAAAGGGGCTGGCCGGTGGGACGCCGCCCCGGATTTCGCGGGTCCCGGGATGGCGATCACGGGACCACGGTGCGCTGCTCGCGGCTCGGTGAGTGGTGCGGAAGGGGGGATTTGAACCCCCACACCCTTGCGGGCGCTAGAACCTGAATCTAGTGCGTCTGCCAGTTCCGCCACTTCCGCACTCGACCGGGCCGCGCATACTAGGGGCTCGCCTTCCGATCGTCAACGCGCGGGAACCGGGTCGTCCGCGCGCCCGGATCCGGCGGGGGCGCCGCGTCCACGAGGGCGCGGTCGGTGGGCCTGCCGCGGCAAAGAAACGGGGCGCCTCCCCGAAGGAAGGCGCCCCACCGGGAGCCGCGGGGCCGCACCGCGGTGTTCCCGGAACTCCGATCTTTGCGGCGCCCTCCTTGCGGAGGGCGCCGCTGCGAGCGGTCAGGGGGCCGCACCCCGACAACCCGCAATCTCATCGGGCGCCTCGAACGGACGGCGCCCGTAACCGGGTCCGGGGGGCCGCACCCCGGGGTCCCGGAACTTCAGGACGCTTGGTGTTCCTGCGAACGTCGCATCTGCAGGAAGTAGACGCGCGGTTTGATGCGAAAAGATTCGGAGCGGTCCGTCATGGATTCGTGGAGTTTCGAGCCCGTCCCACGCCCGGCCGAGGCGTCGCTGGCCCTGCGGCGGCTCGGCCCGGGCGCGGGCGGAGTCAGCGATACAGCGACTTGAGCCGGCCCCACGACGAAGTGCGAGTGGGTGTGCTCGTGCAGGTGTTGACCGCGCCCGGCGTGGGCTGGCAGCCGTTGCCCTCCGGGGGCAACGTGCCCGTGTACGGATTGCGGGCGTCGAAGAGCTGCCACGAACCGTCGACGACGGAGCGACCCACGGCGCGATCGGCGGCGGCCTCGTGGCTGCGGAACGCGTACTGATCCACGACGAGCGAATCGGCGCCCACCTGCTGCCACAGCATCACGCGATCCCCCGAGTTGCCGAGCGACAGCCCGAACGCGGGCCAGCCGTTCGCGCGCTCCCAGTCGTACGACTGGCGCCCGTAGACCACCAGGGTCTGGCCGCCGGCCAGCGTTCCGCCGAGCGCGTATCGCGGGATCGTGTCCCCGTCGGTCAGGTAGAAGCCCGCCAGGCTCATCGGCGAGGTGCCGGTGTTCACGACCTCGACCCATTCGTCGTCGCGCGACGAGAACGAACCGCTGCCGTCCCAGTCGGTGGCGGGCCCGGCCATGATCTCGTTCAGCCGGAGCCCGTCGGCGCACGCGGGTGAAGCTGCCGAGGGCAGGTGGAGCGCGGGAAGCAGGAGCATCGCCAGAAACAGTCGAACCATTCGCATGACACATCCCGGCGGGGGCGGCGCTTTCGGGGGACGCCGGGCATCCTGCAGCGCCCGTGCCCGCGCCGGCTCACGGCCGGGCAGCGACTTGCGGCCGCCGCGCGGCGGGCCACCGACGACAACGGTGACGGCGGTGTCCACGCGGGTGGCGACTCCGGGCGAACACGGCGGCCCCCGGGGCTCACACCCCGGGGGCCGTCGGAACCAGGCGAATCGGTGCGCGCGACGATCAGACCGTGGCGTTCACCGCCAGGAACTCACCGATCCGTTTGACGCCTTCCTGCAGCTCGGGGATCGAGTTCGCGAACGACAACCGCAGGTAGCCCTCGCCTTCCTTGCCGAACCCGGTGCCCGCCAGCGTCACGACACCCGCCTCGTCGAGCAGACGGTCGGCCAGTTGCTGCGACGGGATGCCGGTCTTCTTCACGTTCGGGAACACGTAGAACGCGCCCCCCGGCATCCGGCAGGTCACGCCGGGGATCGCGCGCAGCCCCTCGACCACCACGCGGCGGCGCTCGGTGAACTGGCGCATCATCTCGACCACGTCGTCCTGCGGGCCCTGCAGCGCGGCCACGCCGGCCTTCTGCACGAACGTGGTCGTGCACGAGTTGGAGTTGTTCATCAGCGTGCCCATCTTGGCCGCGAGCGACTTGTCCATGATGCCGAAGCCGAGCCGCCAGCCGGTCATCGCGTAGGTCTTCGAGAACCCGTCACAGACGACCGTGCGCTCGGCCATCCCCGGCAGCGACGCGATGGAGACGTGCTCGGTGTCGTACAGCATGCGGCCGTAGATCTCGTCGGCGAGCACCATGAAGTCGTGCTTCTTCCAGCGGCACCGGCACCACGCGGGCGTCGGCGAAGCTCGCGATCGAAGCGTACGTCGGGAACGCCGGGCTCGGGATCAGCACTTCGTCGCCCGGATCGAGCAGCGCGACCATGGCGAAGAACAGCACCGGCTTCGCGCCGGGCGTCACCACGACGTTGCTCTCGTCGCAGGGAATGCCGCGCTCCTTGTTCCAGGCCTGCGCGATGGCCTTGCGGACGTCGGGGAGCCCCGGCGGCTGCGTGTAGTGTGTCCAGCCAGCCTCGATCGCGTCGGCCGCGGCGCGGCGGATGTACGCGGGCGTGTCGAAGTCCGGCTCGCCGATCCCCAGATGCACGACGCGGCGCCCCTCGGCCTCGAGCTTCTTCGCGCGGGCCAGGGTCTCGAACGACGCCGCGGTGGTCATGCCGCCCATGCGCTTGGCGAATCTCATCGGAGTCTCCGGTGCTGCCGCCACGGCGACGCCGTGGCACCTCGCGGTCGCCGGCGAGGCGCGGCACATCCGCGCTCACAGTCGGCCGCGTCGCGACCATTCCACCGTCCAGCGCACGTCCGACGGCCGGCCGGCCGGCCGCGCCAGCGTGAGCGCGAGCCGCGCGCGGCCCCCGGGCACGGGCGCCACACACTCGACGCGGGTCCGCTCGCCCTCGCCGCGCAACGCGCGCAGGGCGAGGCGGTTTCCCTCGGCTTCGGGGAGCCACAGGCTCTCGCCGCTCCGGGCGGACCACGCCCAGTGCGACACCGTGAGCGCGGCCCCTGCCGGCAGCGCGCACCGCGCGCGAACCGCCAGGGCCCGCCTCACGGCCGCGCGCGCGAACGAGCGCTCGCCCCAGAGTTCGTGGCGCACCGCGACCGCCACCTCGCGACGATCCGCACGCCACTCCGACCAGAAGCCCTGCCGAAGCGCACCGCTGCGGTCCGTCTCGCGGCGAGGACCACGTTGCTCCTCGAAGCCGGCGTCGACCGCGGCATGTTCGGACAACGGAACATCGAACACAAGCGCCGCACGCGCTCCGGAGGCGCCCGGCGCGAAGCGCCACAGCGCACCGCCGAACACCGCGCGACACTCGCCGGCGAACGCCTGGACGGACGCCGCGACCGCGCGGGCAGGGCCGGCACGCGCCGGCTCGGCGAGCGAACGAAATTCGGTGTGCCCGCCGCGCGCCCTCAGCGCGAGCGCGGCGCGTTCTCCGAGCGGCTGCTCGTGCGCGAACTCGGCGCGCCAGCGGCCCCGACGATCACCCGCGATCTCGACCAGCGGCCCCTCGCCCGTCCACGCGAGGCTCGCCTGCGGCCGGTGCGTTCCGCCGCCGAGCACTCCCGCGCCCCACGCACCGCGCGTCGCGCGCGCCGCGAGCAGCGAGCGCTTCGCGAACCGACCGGCGAGCAGTTCGGCGCGCTCGCCCGCGCGCCACGTCGCGCCGTCGCCGGCGCGCCCGCGGTAGCTCGCGCGCTCGCCGCGGTCGTCGACGCCGGCGCTCCAGGGATCGGCGCCGCCGCCCAGCAGCAGCCCGCGCCCCCAGCGCGGCGCGAGCCGGCCCACGCGCAACTGCCCGCCCACCGCCGGCGTCTCGAGATCGCCGCCCGCCAGCGGGTCGTCGCCGTCGCGCAGCGCCCCGTCGGTGCCGCCGCCCCGGAAGCGCACGCGCCGGGCCCGTCGGGGCGATTCGCCGCGCGCGCCGGTGGCGGCCAGGTCCACTTCGAGCGCACCGTCGGCGAGCGTGTCGGCGGGCTCGAGTTCCCAGTCGCCGTCCGCGGGTGCCTCGGGCGGCGGCTGCAACCCCTGCGCCCGCACGGGGAGCACGGCCCCCGCGACGGCGGCCAGCAGCGCGACCGCGACCGCCGCGCGCGCGCATGCGCGCCATGCCCTCGCGCTCACGGCCCCTCCGGCAGGCGGCGCAGCGCCAGCGCGAGCAGGACGGTCTCCCCGAGTGCCGGGTGCGACTCGACGCGCGCGCTCACCTGCAGGGGACCGACACCGGCGCGTACGCCGAGCGCCGCACGCCACGGTGCGCCGCGCGCCTCCGCCCACACGCGCGCCGCACCCGCCTCCACCGCCGCGCCGAGCAGCCGTTCGCCCGCGGCGCCCGCGCGCGGCGCCTCGACCGCCAGCCACGCGGACGCGAGCCCGGCGTCGGTGGCGAGCCCCGCCGTCATCGGGCGCGCGAGCGGTGGCGCATCGCCGCGCGTCCACAGTTGCGGCGCGCTCGCGACCAGCGTGAGGCCGTCCGCGAGCCGCACCCAGGCACCGCCGCCCGCCTCGATGCCGGACGCGCCGTTCGCGAGTTCGCGCCGGGCGAGCGCCCGCAGCGCCAGGCCCGCGTCGTGGTCGGCGGCGCCCAGCGCGAACGATGCGCTCTGCCAGCCCAGCTCGGTTTCGCCGGTCTGCGATCCGCCCGCGGCCACGCGCAGCGACCGCCACGCGAGCATCGCCGCGAGCGAACGCGTGCGCAGGTCGGCCGTGTTCCACCACGCCGCCTGCCCGGCTTCGCACGCGGCCACCGGCAGCGGATCGGCGAGTCCCGCATCCAGCAGGGCCCCGGCGCCGGCCGGCTCGAGCGGCGCGCGCGGGCCGGCGAAGTCCTGGGCGGAGGCCGTGCCCGCCGCGGCGGCGATCGCCGCCGCGAGCGCGATCGAGCGGAGCCGCGCGCTCATCGCTCGCGCCCTTCCACGCGCAGCGCGCGCGTCCCCGTCCACGCACGCCCGTCGTCGCCGCGCGCGGTGAGCCCCCCCACGTACACGCCGGCCGGCACGTCGGCGAGCGACACGGCACGCTCGCCGCGCGCGGGCGCCAGCGCCTCGGGAGCGGGCACGCTCACGCGCCGGCCCGCGAGGTCGTAGAGCGCCACGCTCACGCGCGCGCGCGGCCACGGAAGGTCCCACGCCACGCGCACGGCGCCCCCCGCGTGCACGCGCCGCGGCGACAGCGCGAAGCCGCCCGCCACCGCGTGCGGCGTGGCCGGCGGCCGCAGCGGCGTGCCCTCCGGCCCGGCGGCCGGCCGCCACAGGCCCTGGTCGCGCTCGATCGGCACGCCCGGCGGCACGCCCGCCGCCGAGTACGCCACGCGCTCGGCCAGGAAGCCGCCGGGCTCGCGCGTCTCGATCGCGTCGGCGACGCCCGTGGAGTCGTCGCTGTTGTTGAGCGAGGGCCACGGGGCGAGCCCGAACACGCGCGTGCTGTCGAGGTCCGGACGACGCGCGATCAACGCCGCGCGATCCTGCGCCAGCAGCACGAGCGAGTCGGGCGGCAGCGCGAAGGCGGCGCCCGTGCGCCCGCGCGTGCCGCCGCGATCGGCGAGGGCCCAGCCGGCCAGCGGCACGTCGAGCCCGCTCGCGTTGAGCACCTCCACCCACTCACCGCCGCCGTCCGCGGGATGGAACTGGATCTCGGTGAGCACCAGCGGTGGCGGGCCCGCGGCCACGCGCAGCGTGTCGGCGTCGTTGGCGGGCGGCACGTCGCCCCCGCGCGCCGCGGCGGCCTCGATCGTCCAAGTGCCGGCGGGCAGCTCCGCCGTGACGTCGGCGCGCGCGGAGTCGCCCGGTTCCAGCGCCGGGGCCGACCACACCACCGGCACACTCCACGCCACGCACGAGAGCCGCAGCACCGCCTCGCCCGCCAGCAGCGGTACGCGCCCGCGGTTCTCGAGCGTGGCCGCGAGCCGCGCCGGCATGCCGGCCTCCGGCCGCTCGGGCGACGTCGCGAGCGAGCCGCGCCTCAGCGCCACGTCGCGATCGGACTGGTTCGCGCGGCCGGGCGACGGGTCGGCGGCGCGGAAGTCGATCGCGTTGCCGCCGCCGTCGGCGCCGTCGGGCACGCGCGCGAGCGACTGGCCCGAGGCCACGTCCGGCGCCGGCGCGCCGCACGAATACTCCGCGAACTCGTGCGCGCCCCAGCCCACCACTTCGGTGGCGCCGTCGGGCCACGCGAGCCGGACCGCGTCGGGGCCGTTCTGCAATTCGAGCGTGACCACCGCGTCGGGCGCCGGGCTCACGCGCACGCCCCCGATCACGAAGCGTGCATGCGGCCGCACCGTGTCGGCGGCCCCGCCGGTCCAGCGCACCGTCCAGCGCCCGGCGGCCGAGCCGTCGCCGGCTTCGAGCTTCACGCCCGCGAGCGGCACCGGCGCGGCGCCGGGATTCCACAGTTCGACGAACTCCCAGCCGGTGTCGTCGCCGGTGGCGTCGTAGAGCACTTCGTTGACGACCGCGCGGCCCGCGGGCGAACAGGTGAACAGGGCCAACGACAGCGTGAACAGGCGCGCGAGCGACATGCGGCATCCGGCGCGGGGGCGCGGAACGCGGGAGCGCGCGGATTCACCGCAAGCGTCGTGCCGCCGGCGGGAGTCGCCGGCGGCACGAGACGTCGAGCACACGCATCGCGGGCGCGAGCCCGCCGCGACTCAGGGCAGGCCGCGCCGCCGGCGCCAGGCCCACTCCGCGCCGAGCATCGCCACGATCGCGGCGAACAGCCACGGCGACTCCCACAGCCGGTTCGACGCCGTGCGGCGGCGCACCAGCTCCTCGCGCATCCAGCCGCCGCGCCCATGCGCCCGCGTCGCCCGCCGGTGCGAGCGATCCGCCGCTCGCGCGCGCGACCGAGGCGAGCGTGGCGGTGTCGGGATCGGCGCGCAGCGCCTCGAGGCTCCAGCGGTCGACCGCGAACTCCGTGCCGCGCGCGGCCCAGGTCGCGCCCCGCGCGCGTCGCCCGCCGCTCACGCGCCAGCGGCCCGGCGGCAGCGTGTCGAGCGACGCCACGTACGAGCCGCTCTCGCGCGGCGTGAACGCCAGCGCCACGCGGCGTCCGGAGCCGTCGGTCGCCTCGCCGCTCACCACGGCGCCCGCCACCGGCTGGAACGCGTCGTCCTGCAGCGTGGCGAGCAACCGCGTGGGCTCGCCCGCGGACGCCACCCAGCGGTCGGGACGCACGCGCAGCGGTTCCCCCTGCACGGGCTCGCTCAACCAACGCACCAGGCGCCGCCACAGCAGGTGACCGCGGTCCGATTGCAGCGGATCGGTGGAGGAGAGCGACCATCGCCACGTGCCGGTGCCGTTCACCAGCAGCACCGGACCACGCCCGGCGCGCCGCGAAATCAGTAGCGGCGGCCCGTTGCCCGCGCCCGCCACCATCACGCGGTCCCCGCCGCCCGGCGCGATCGGCAGCACGTCGCGCAGCGGCGCGGCGCTGCGCCACGCCTGCGCGCCACGCGCCGGATCGTCGTCCCACGCCAGGACCTCGGTGGCCGCCGCCTGCGGCTCGGGCTCCACCTCGACCGGCGCGGGCCCGCGCATCGCCACGCGCAGGTCGGCGCCGAGCGGACCCCGCTCGTGCGCCACCAGGCCGGGCGAGGCGCCGCCGAACACGAGCAGCCCGCCGCCCGAGCGCACGAACCCGGCGAGCGCCGACTCGAACTCCGGCCCCGCATCGGCCGCGGTCATGCCGTCCAGCACCACCACCGCCTGGCCGCGCAGGTCGGCGCCGCGCGGCGCGCCGCCGGCGGACCGCGCTTCGAGCGCGCGCCAGCCGGAACGCTCGCGCACGCGCGTGTCGAGCTTCACCGTGCTGTCGGTGAGCAGCGCGCGGCGGAAGAACGTCAGGTCCCACGTCAGCCCCGACGACACCACGAGCACGCCGAGCTTGCCCGGCGCCACCTCCACCGCGCCCAGGCGCGCGTCGTCGTCGGGCGACGGATCGCCGGGCAGCGAGTCGACGCGCGCGCTCCAGAACGCCAGCCCGGGGCGCGACGGCGTCACGCGCATCTCGGCCACCGCTTCCGCGCCGGGTCCCGGAGCGAGCACGGTGGCGCGCGCGAGCTCGCGGCCGTCCTCGAACAGGCGCACCGGCAGCGGCGCGCCGCGCTCCTCGCCGCTGCGCACGTGCACGCGCACCGTGGCCGGCTCTCCGACGCGCGCGGTGGACGGCAGCTCCAGCTCGGACACCGCGCGGTCGCGGCCGATCGGGCGCCCCACCGGCACCGCGTGCACCGGCACGCCCAGCGCCGTCGCCGCGGCGGACGGATCGTCGCCGGCGTTGACGGCCCCGTCGCTCACCACGATCACGCCGTCGGGGCGCTGGTCGCCCGACGGCTAGCCGCGAGCGACGCGAGCGCGTCGCCGAGCGCGGTGCCGTCGCGCGCTCCCTTCACCGTCGTGTCCGGCGACAGCACGGCGGCGAACGCGCGCGTCTCGACGTGGGCCCGGCCGCGCAGCGCGCCCTCCAGCGCGCGCACCGTGCGCGCGGCGGCGGCCGAGCGCGAACCGGCGCCGGGCGCTTCGGGCAGGTCCATGCTGCGCGAGCGGTCGAGCAGGATCACCACGCGCTGGCCCGACGAGGGCAGGGCGCGCTCCAGCACCGGCTGGGCCAGCAGCAGCACGAGCGCCACCAGCGCCAGGGCCCGCAGCACGGGCAACGCGCGACGCGCCGCCGTCGGCAGCGGCGGCACGTCGAACCGGTAGGCCCACACGGCCACGCCCACGCACACCACCGCCAGCGCGATCCAAAGCGCCCACGGCGTGTTGGGGGCCAGGTGCAGCGAGATGCCGTTCAAGCCGTTCGGAGCCTCCGGGAGTGGGCGGCGAAGGTAGGCACCGGGGCCCGGCGCGGCAAGCGCGATCCCCCCGGCGCGGGGGACGGGCCACGGACGCCGGCGGGAGCACCGCGCCGGAGATCGCCGCAGCCCGCGGGCCCTGCCGAGCCTATACTCCCGGCCGTTCTTCCCCCGAGGCCGAACCCACCGACCGGAACCCCGGAAAGGCAGGTCGCCATGCGAGTCATCGCACGCCTCGTGTTGCGCGCGAGTTGCGCCGCCACCTCGTTGCTCCTCCTCACCGCCGCCCTCGCCGCGGCGCAGTGCCCGCCCGGCAGCACCCTGATCGGCCCCGGCACCGTGATGACGTCGGGCCCCAACCCGAACGGCCTCGCGATCGCCGACTTCGACCACGACGGCATCCTCGACATCGCCGTCACGAACAGCGACCGCCTCGCGCACGGGGCGGCCGGCGCCGGCACGCTGGGCCTCTTCCACGGCCGCGGCTCCGGCGGGGTCGGCGACGGCACGTTCGACCCGGTGACGACGCTTCCCTGCGGACTGTCCCCGCTCGGCATCGCCGCGGCGCACCTGAACGGCGACACGTGGATCGACCTCGTGGTCGCGGGCTGGGGCGAGAACAAGCTGCTGGTGTTCCTGGGCCAGCCCGGCGGTTCGTTCGCGAGCCCGGTCCGGTATGCGACCGGGGCGCGGCCGCACCACCTGGTGCTCGCGGACTTCAACGGGGACGGCATCCTGGACGCGGCCACCGCGAACAACGGCGAGTCCTCGGTGTCGGTGCTCGCCGGGCAGGGCGCGGACCACGTCGGCGACGGCTCGTTCGGCCCGCCCACGAACTACCTGCTGCGCACGCTCTCGACCGGCATCGCCACGGCCGACTTCGACGGCGACGGCATCCTCGACCTGGCGGCGGCCCAGACCTACAACGGCGACGTCGCGATCCTGCGCGGCAACGGGCTCGGCGGCGTCGGCAACGGCACGTTCCGCCCCGCGAAGTACGTGGCCGCGGGGCCGCAGCCGTACCTGCTCGCCGCGGCCGACGTGAACGCGGACAACCACAACGACCTCGTCGTGGGCAACGGCAACTCCGCGGGCGTCGTGGTGCTGCTCGGCCGCCCCGACACGACGCTGTTCGGCAACCCCCTGGCCTCCGGGCCGCTCGACAACGTCGGCGACGTCCGCGTGGCCGACATCGACAAGGACGGCGTGCCCGACGTGGCGGTCACCTACTCCACGGGCAACCGCCTGTCCGTCCTGCGCGGTCACAACGTGAACGGTGTCGGCGACGGCACGTTCACCGAGGTGGACCACGGCGCCACCGGCGACTTCCCGACCACGGTGGAGCCGGTCGACTTCGACATGGACGGCCACCTGGACTTCGTCGCGAGCCACTACTTCTCGAACTCGATCACGGTGTTCCGCGGCAAGTGCGACGTGCCGCCCCCGCCGCCGCCGACGTTCCACATCGCGCGCGTGCTCGACGTGCCGAACGACGAGGGCGGGCGCGTGTTCGTGACGTGGTACAAGCACGCGCAGGACGCCACGGGCGGACCCGTGAACGCCTACCGCGTGTGGCGCCGCATCGTGGCGCCGGCCGTCGCGAAGGCGAACGCGGTGCTGCGCGCGGTCCCGCACGCCGAGCCGGACGGGACCACGTCGCTGTGGTGGTGGGAGGCGCTGGCCACGCTGCCCGCGCAGCGCCTGGCGACGTACGGGTACACCGCCGCGACCACGCAGGACTCGCTTCCGAACGGCAATCCCTACACGGCGTTCTTCGTGACCGCGCTGACCGCGAACATCGACGTGTTCTACGACACGCCGGTGGACAGCGGCTACTCGGTGGACAACCGGCCCCCCGCGCCGCCGTCGGCGCTGACGGCGCAGCACGCGGGCCTCGCCGTGCAGCTGAGCTGGGAGCCGAGCCCGGCCGCGGACCTCGCGCGCTACGAGCTGCACCGCGGCGCCGCGGCGGACTTCACGCCCGGCGACGCGAACCGCGTGGCGTCGACGACCGAGCCCGCGTGGTCGGACCCGACCGGGGCGGAGGGGTGGTACAAGCTCGTGGCCGTGGACGCGCACGAGAATCGCAGCGCGTGCGTGGCGACCTACGTGGCGAGCGTCCTCGACGGCGGCGCTCCCGCCGTCGCGTTCGCGCTGCACGCCGTGACGCCGAACCCCTCGCGCGGCGCCGCGATGGCCGTCCGCTTCTCGCTGCCCACGGCGACGCCGGCGCGCCTCGACGTGTTCGACGCCGCCGGCCGTCGCGTGTGGTCGCGCGCGTTCGCGAACGCGACGGGCGAGCACTCGGCGTCGCTGGCCGACGCTCGTCTGCCGGCGGGCCTGTACCTGGTGCGGCTGCGCCAGGGCGTGCGCGAAGCGAGCACGCGCGTGACCGTGCTGCCCTGACGATCCGGAGCGTGTGCGGAAGGGCGGGCGCCCGTGCGCC
>JBGAMH010000036.1:0-23784 GCA_044223135.1 Candidatus Eiseniibacteriota bacterium
GGCGGCGCGCTCGCCGTGCTCCTCGAACGGCACCCGCCGGCCGGCCGCGACCACGTACGAGAGCTCGGAGTGCCCGCCCTCGGCGGGCTCCCTCGTGGCCTCGATCAGCCGCACGTCGCGCCCGGCGAGCCACGCCTGCCAGTGCGACGCGGTGGTGCCGAGCGCCGCGTCGTCGCTCACGCGCGCGCGCTCGTCGCGGCCCGCGCGCGCCGCGGTCAGCGCCGCGGCGGTGGGCGGCGCGCTCGCGCCGCGCACGATGTGCCCGCGCACGGGCTTGAGCCACAGCGTGTCGGGCGCCGCGATCGACGCGCCGGTGCCCGTCACGGGATCGCTCGCGACCATCGCCTGCCCCAGCCGCAGCAGCTTCGCGCGCAGTTCCCAGCGCGCGGTCGCGTCGCCGGCGCCGCCCGCCACGTGCAGCACGAACGGCCACGGCGGCGCGCCCAGCGAGTCGACCGTGCTCACGGCGCGCACGCGCGGGTCGGAGCCGTCGGCGTTCGCGCGCACGAGCGTGACTTCCAGGCGCGCGCCCGACAGCGTCACCTTCTCGGCCAGCGCGACCGCGCCGCGCACCTCGGCTTCGCGGCGGCAGCCCGCGAGGAGCAGCGACAGCAGCAGCGGCAGCACGGCGAGCGAGCGACGCACGAGGACCTCCGGTGGGTGACGCGGCGACGCGCGGTTGATACCGGAGTTCGCCCCCGCTGCCAAGCGAGGGGCGGGTCCCGCGGCCTCATCCCGGCCGGGCCCGGCAGGCGCGCCCTCCGTGGCCGCGCCCGCCCGCCGTGCCCGCCCTACGCCGCGCGCATCTCGCGCTTCTTGGCGCGCTTGTGGGCGTACATCAACTCGTCGCCGCGCTGCAGCAGCTCCGAGAACGTGGTCGTCTCGCCCGGAGGCCGCTGCACCACGCCCACGCTGAAGCTCACCGGCGGCACCTCGGGGTGCAATTCGTTTCGAGCGTCGGCGGCCCGGAGCAGCCGCGCGATCAGGCGGCCCGACGGCGTGCCCGCCGGGTCGATCGCCAGCACCGCGAACTCGTCGCCCCCCAGCCGGCCGATCACGTCCGACTCGCGGAACGTCTCGCGCAGCACCGCCGCCGCGTCACGGATCGCGCGATCGCCCGCCGCGTGGCCGTGCGTGTCGTTGATCTGCTTGAGCCCGTCGAGGTCGGCGAACAGCATCGTCACCACCGAGCCCGTGCGCTCGGCCAGCCGCAGCTGCTGGCCCGCGAACGTGAGGAAGCCGCGCCGGTTGTAGAGCCCCGTCAGCGGATCGACCAGGCTCAGCGTGCGCAGCGCCTCCTCGTGCCGCACGCGGTCGGAGATGTCGCGCAGGAACACGGTGTAGTGCCGGTGCCCGTCCAGCAGGCCGGCGTCCGCGACGGCCACTTCCACCGGGAACTCCGTGTGGTCCGCGCGCACCGCCACGGTCTCCACCACGCGGCCCGGCGGCAGCCGGAACGGCCGCAGCGGCGCATCGGCGTCGGTGTTGGGCTCCACCACGCCCGGCGGCAGCACGAGCCCGGCCGCGGGCTGGCCGAGCACGGACTCCGCGCTGCGGCCGAACATCCGCTCGGCCGCCGGGTTGAACTCCAGCACGCGACCGCGATCGTCGAACGTGAAGATGGCGTCGAGCGCCCCTTCGAGCACGGCGGCCTTGCGCGCTTCGCTCGCACGCACGCTCTCGGCCCAGCGCGCCTGGCGCACGCGGTGCCGCGCCAGCCGGCGCGTCATCGCCTCCAGCGCACGCGCCAGTTCGCCCAGCTCGCCCGGATCGTCGGTGGACGGGAAGCGCGCGTCGAAGTCGCCGCGCCCCACGCGCCGGGTCACGCGCACGAGCGACTCCACCGGCTGCACCACCAGGCGGTCGAGCGCCTGGCCGGCCGCCACGAGCACGCCCAGGCCCAGCACCAGCAGGCCGAGCAGGCTCGCCAGCAGCTCGCGGCTGGCCGCCGCCACCACCAGGCGCCGCGGCACGCCCACGCCCACGAGCATCGCTCGCTGCGCCGGGTCGCCGATCGCGGTGAAGCCGGTGATGCGCGGAATGCCGTCGAGCCCCGCCACCTCGCGCACGCCCTCGCCGGAGGCGAGCAGCGTGTGCACGTCGGCAGGCGCGAGGAAGTGACGGCCGACCCAGTCCTGCGGCTCCGGCCAGCGGCTCACCACCACGCCCCAGCGGTCGAGCACCACGAGCGACGCCTCGGGCGGCAGGCGCAGGCGCGACGCCAGCCGGGAGAAGCCGCGCAGGTCCATGTCCACGAACAGCACCGCGCGCGACGTGCCCTGCGAGTCGCGCGCCGCGAACGCGCACTTGAACGTGGGCTCGCCCGTGAGCGCGCCGATCTGGTAGCCGCCCACCACCATCTCGTCGGCCTGCAGCGCGCGCGCGAACCACGGCGCCTCGCGCACCTCCACGGGCTCGGTGAGCGCGTGCGAGCTGGCGAACACGCGACCGTCCACGCGCGCCGCCGACACGGCGGTGAACGACGAGTTCTCACGCATGAGCTGGCGGAACAGGCGCGAGCACTCCACGCCGTCGAGCCGCTCGACCTCGCCGGTGTGCGCGAGGCTGCGCAGCAGCTGGCGCGCGGCTTCCACGGCCTGGTGATCCTGCGCGGCCGCCATCTGCGAGAGTCGCCGCACCTCGTCGCCCGCGCGTTCCACCGCGAGGCGGCGCTGGTGCACCACGCCCACGACCATCACCGCCATCGTGGCCAGCACCACCGCGGCCACCAGCAGCTGCAGTCGTGTACGCAACGTCGAAGGGACCAGTCGTCGCATGCCGTCACCTCGGGCAGGAGGACCCCGTCGAGGACAGCGGCCCTCCCTCGCGATCACGCAGCCGATCCACTCGTGGGGTGGTGTCCGTGCGTGAGGAACCCGCGCCTGCCCGTCGAAGGTTCCACTTGCGCAGATCGGCGCGGAACCAGTCGGGCATGAGTGCGAAATGCAGTGGTGATCGGCCGCGAGGCGCGATCTTGCACGATCATCTGCGGGCGCCGGGGGCCGACGGCGCCAGGCCGGACCGGCCAGAGCGCGCCATACCAACGCGTTGGGGCGGTGCCCCTCGCCCCCCTCGCTCATCCCGGCGCCGCGTTGCCGTGTGCTAACGTGCCGCGCGCCAACGCACTCGCACGCGCGCCGCACCGCGCTCCGCCGGGCCGCGCGCCCTCCAACAGGGATGCCATCCATGCGCGACATGATCCGCATCGCCAACGCCGGCGGTTACTGGGGCGACGACCTCGGGCAGTTCCGCCGCCAGGTCGCACTGGGCCCGGTCGACTTCGTGACGCTCGACTTCCTGGCCGAGATCACGATGTCCATCATGCAGAAGCAGCGCGCCCGCGACCCGAAGCTCGGCTACGCGCGCGACTTCGTGGTGCAGGTGGAGCAGACGCTCGACCTGCTGGTGGAGCGCGGCACGCGCGTGATCACCAACGCGGGCGGCGTGAACCCGATGGCGTGCCGCGAGGCGTTGCTGGCGATGGCGGCCAGGCACGGCCGCACGCTCGACGTGGCGGCGGTGCTCGGCGACGACCTGATGGACCGGCTCGACGAGCTGGTGGCCGCGGGCGCTTCGCTGGACAACATGGAGGACGGCGCGAAGTTCGCCCCGATCCGCGAGCGCGTGAGCAGCGCGAACGCCTACTACGGTGCGTGGCCGGTGGTGGAGGCGCTCGCGAGCGGCGCGCAGATCGTGGTGACCGGGCGCTGCACCGACACCGGCATCACGCTGGCGCCGATGATCCACGCGTTCGGCTGGGCCCCCGACGACTGGGACCGCCTCGCCAGCGGCATCGTGGCCGGCCACATCGTGGAGTGCGGCGCGCAATCGACCGGCGGCAACTTCACCGACTGGCGGCGCGTGAAGGACTTCCCCGGCATCGGCTACCCGGTGATCGAGGTCCACCCCGATGGCTCGTTCGTGGTCACGAAGCACGCCCACACCGGCGGCGCGGTGACGGTGCGCACGGTGAAGGAACAGCTCGTGTACGAGATGGGCGACCCGCGCGGCTACATCACGCCCGACGTGATCGCCGACTTCGGCACGATCCGGCTGGAGCAGGCGGGCCGCGACCGCGTGCGCGTGTGGGGCGTGAAGGGCCGGCCGGCGCCCGGCTCGCTCAAGGTGAGCGCCGCGTACGCCGACGGCTGGAAGGCGAGCGGCTCCATCATCATCTCGGCGCCCGACGCCGCCGAGAAGGCACGCGTGTTCGCGCAGCTGTTCTGGAAGCGCGTGGGCGTTTCGTACGACGCGTGCCACACCGAGCTGATCGGACACTCCGCGTGCTGGGGCCCCATGGCGCCGCCGGTGGACGCGCCCGAGGTGCTGCTGCGCCTGTCGGTGCGCGACCGCGACGCGAAGAAGCTGGACGCGTTCTCCAAGATGCTGCCCGCCGTGATCCTGTCGGGCCCGCCGGGCGTGGCCGTGACCGGCGGCCGGCCGCAGGCGCAGGAAGTGGTCGCGTACTGGCCCGCGCTGGTGCCGCGCGACCTGGTGAAGCCGCGCCTCGTCACGAAGTCCGGCGAACGCGCGCTCGAGTGGCCGACGCCGCTGCTGCCGATTACGAAGCCCGCGCCGCTGCCGAAGGAGACGTGGCCGAAGGCGAAGGGCGCGGCCGGCATGGTGAAGGTGCCGCTGTCGGCGCTGGCGCACGGCCGCAGCGGCGACAAGGGCGACACCGCGAACATCGGGCTGATCGCGCGCTCGCCCGAGATCTATCCATGGCTCGTGAAGACGATCACCGCGGCCGTGGTGAAGAAGCGCTTCAAGGGCCTGTGCCTGGGCAAGGTGGAGCGCCACGAGGTGCCGAACCTGCATGCGTTGAACTTCCTGCTGGCCGAATCGCTCGGCGGCGGCGGCACCGTGAGCCTGCGGCTGGACGCGCAGGGCAAGACGATGTCGCACGCGTTGATGGCGATGGAGGTGCGGGCGCCGAAGGCACTGCTCGCCGCCGCGAAGCGCGGCGACGCGGCGGATGGCGTGCCGGTGAAGCGCGCGGCGACGCGTGGCGCGAAGGGCGCGACGTCCGGCGCGAAGCGGAAGGGCGCGAAGCGGCGGTAGCGGCGGGGCACGAGGCGGGGGATCCCGTGACATCGGCTCCCCCGCCCCGTGTGAACTCACCGACTGATCACGGCAGCAGCACGACCTTCCGGTGTGCGTCGAAGCCCGCCGACGTCATGCGGACCAGGTAGGCCCCGGGCGCGGCCAGCGCGCCGCTCCGCGTGCGGCCGTCCCATCGGGCCTCGTGCCAGCCGGGCGCGAAGCTCCCACGCGCCAGCGAAGCCACGCGCCGCCCGAGCAGGTCGAACACGTCGATGCGGACCTCGCTCGCACGCGGAACCGCGAAGCGCAGCGACGTGCTACGAGCCGCCGGATTGGGGCGAGGAGTCGCGAGCGCGAACTGGAGCGGCACATCACCACTCTGACCGGACCGAGCACTCGAGGAAGCGGCACCACCCGCGACCCGCGCGCCGGTGAGCTCCATGAACCAACTCCGCACGCGATCGGACGCCGGCGGCGGCGTGAAGGCGGCGGTCAGGCGCTCGCCGGGCACGATCACGGATGGCCCGCTGGTGAACGCGTCCGGGAGTTCTCCGAGCGTGCTGTGGAACACGGCACTCGGGGTCAGCCACTGCGCCGAGAGCCCCGCCTCGAGCCTCGCCAGGTGGCCGACGAAGTCGAACGAGTGGTGGCCCAGGCTCACCAGTCGAATCCGCGAACTGCCGAGCGAGTCCACCATCAGGTCCGACCACTGCTGGCGCGGGTTCAACCGTGCCTGTGTCTGCCAGAGCGATCCGACTTCGGCCTGGACGAGGATTCCCGTCGAGTCGTCCGCGTCGCCCTCGTACGCCCCCGCCGCGTGCATCACGAGCGGGTCCCCCGCACCGCCATCGAGCACAACAACCAGCGTGTCGCCCGGGGCGGTGGCGTAGCCGGTCGTAACATCGACCGACGTGGCCGTGCCACCCGTCGTTCGCACCACCGACGCCGCGGCTGTGCGGTGACCTGCATGGACGCCGCGCGGACCGGCGACGACCTCGACATCGGGGTCGTGATCCACGGCGAGCAGGCGGAGCGCATGAGCTTCGAGGGCGTCGGGGCCGTACTGATGCACCCACGCGCGGGCAACGCCGTCGGCGCCCACCGGATCTGCCTCCAGCGGCATCACGTCACACACCACCAGATCGTCCCGTTCGCCGTTCAGAAGGCTGTTGCCCTCGCTGGCCACAGGCGCGTGCGGGAACATCGACGTGGCCTGCTCCGCTCGCGTCCCTTCGTGCCCGCCTCCACCACCGCCGCCGCCGGTTCCACCGCAGCTTCCGGAGGCCAGAGCAAGCGCGTAAGTGGAGTTGCTCCACGGCGACCACTGGAGCGACCTGTCGCGCGAGCGAACCCGGAAGTAGCACAGATGCCCGGCCGTGACCGTGAGCTGCCTGGTCTCGACGAGCCCGGGAGTTCGTGGGATCCCCATGGTGATCAGCGCCGAAGTCGTCAGGTCCGTGGTATCGACCGGAGCCCCGTCACGGAAGCGCAACTCGTACTGGTTCGTCGCGACGTCGGAGGGGATGGACTCGTCGTGCGGCGCGACCCAGCTCACCTTGAACGTCGAGGCCACCGGGCACGCCACGTTCAGCGTGTTGATCCGCTGAGGCTTGAGGTCCACGTGAACCCAGCGCGCCATGGAAGGCACTCCACCCTTCATGGCGAAGAGGTAGTAGTCGCCCGGCGGGACTTCGTCGCGATCAAAGGGAATCTCGACGCTGGCCACGCCCGGGGTGTCGAGCGCAGTCGGGTTCAGCTTGATGTACCGCTGCTCCTCGTTGAACGCGTGGGTCACGGCTCCGGGCCGAAGCAGCACGAAGTGATCGGCCACCACGTCGGTGCGCAGGGTGACGAGCTGCCCCCACGAAACCTCGCGCGGTGTGCTGAGGAACTGCGGCCGAGTGGCCACCGCACCGGAGGCGTCGAACAGATAGGGCGGCGCGAAGATGTTGAACGAGTTGCGGTCGTGGAGGTGCCCCGGATCGTTCGTGGCGTTGCCCCCGCCGCACAGGACCCGACCATCAGGCAGCAGGATCGCGGTGGAGTGGTAGCCGCGATGTTGTTGATGCGGATCGGACTTCAGGAAATCCCCGGTCGTGCCGCCTCCGTACCATTGTCCCGTGGTCGGGTTCCAGATCTCGGGTTGGACGCGCGGGGAGAAGTCCTGCGTGTTGTCGACGATCGCGGTGCCGCCGGTGACCAGGACCTCTCCGGTCGGCAGCATCACGAGGTTGTGGTTCACGCGAGGCCAGTACATCGAGCCGCGAGTGGCCCACGTGGTGCCGGTGGTCAGGTCGATGGACTCGGTCGTGCCGACAGCGTCCTTGCGGTAGCCGTCCGTGTCGCGAGTTCCGCACTTCATGATCTTGCCGGTCTCATACATCACCGCCGAGCCGCCGCGGACGGCGCTGTACGTGCCGACCTTGGTCGCGCTGGAGAGCGAGTCGTTGGGATTCACCCACCACGCCTGCCGGCCGGGGCCGGCGACGAACACCTTCCTGCCGCCCGAGATCGCATCTGGAATCGTGAATCCGAAGGGATACCAGTCGAGCTTCAGCGGGCTGAGCCGCGTCCACGCCGGCGCTGTGCCCCAAGCGGCGGGGTCGTACACCTCGTTGCGGCGCGAAAAGGCCACGTTGGTGACGAACGTGGCCGTGAGCCCGGAAACCTCTTGCGGCAGATCCGGTAGCGCCCGCCACTGGCGGGGGCTGATCGTGTTGGTCCACAGCGAATCGAGCGCGACCCACCGCACGTCCTTCTTCCGGACACCGCCTGCCTCGCCGCCGTAGATGTAGAGCCGCTGCGTGTACTTGTCGAAGGCGTAGCCGCAACGCTCGCGGCCGAGTCCCGCCGATGCCGGAGCGACGACAGGCTGCCATGTGGGACCTTCGAACTTGAACCACAGGACCCAGATCGTGTCCGAATAGGCGTTCGAGGAGTTGACGCCGCCGAAGAGAATCGCCCTCCGCCCGATGTTCCCGTAGAGGCTGTACTGGCGGTCGTCGGGGTCCATGAAGAAGACGTGGCCACGGCACGGCGGCGGGACCGGGCTGCCTGGTGCGAGAGCGAGTTCCGACCACGCGGCTGCTCCGCCCGACTCGTAGGAGAGGCTGTAGACCTTCGGGTCGCTGGGCAGGGCACCAATCGCAGTGGCGCCCCCCGTCATGTACATGGTGTCAGGCTGGTCTTGCACCTCACGGATCGCCACGCCGTGACCGTAGCGTGCCGTGGGCGCGGTACCGGATGGGATAACCACATTCCAGGTGAACTGCCCGGCCGCTCCTTCTCGGAACGCCCTCAGCTCCGAACTCTGGAGTAGCTGCGAACCGTTGCGCCCGCCCCAAACGAGGACTTCGCCTTCGAGCCCTGCTGTCACTGCTTCAGATCGAGGGACCGGAATGGCTCCGGTGGGCGTTCGCTGTACCCATGTGTACTTGTAGTCCGACGCGAGGGAATCGTCGCCGCGGTAGAGGAACCAGACATCATTCGTGTACTGCCCGTCATCACGCAGGCCACCGAAGTAGACCTCCGCACCCCACCGCGTGGACATGTTGGAGAGCGAGTGCCCTGTGCGGGCCTGCGGCCATGGCTCGTTGCCGACTGGCCCGACCGCGGGATCTTCGCCCCCGAAGGAAGTCACGCGCTGCCGGTGGATCGTTCGATCCGAAGGAAGCGAGGCCGAACCCGCGACACCGCCGAACAGGTGCGCCTGGAAGTACTTGCTGCCGGACGTCACCAGCACGCGGTTGTCGCCCAACAGCGTCGCGCTCGGGTACCAGCGACGTTCGCTCATGTCGCCGATGGTCGTGGAATCCCAGGTCGCGGTTTTCGGATCGAAGAGCATGTTGTGGTACGTGCCGACCTCGAACCCGTCGAGCATCGTGCCTCCCGACACCATGAGTCGTCCGTCCCCGAGATGGGTGTGGCCGGCGCAGAAGACGTCCTTGCCCGGAAAGTCCAGCTTCACCGTGTCGATCGCGGCCGACGGCCACTGCGTGAAGTCGCCATCGGGAAGCGCCTTCCACTTGAGCAGGCCGCCGAAGTCACGGCTCAGGCGGTCTTTCCCCCGCCACCAGAGAATCTGGCTGTGGTAGTTGGGATCGGCGCTCGGCGAAATCACGACGTGGACGGGCGTGTTGCCGAGGTCGTAGTGGTCCGACCACTCCGAGTGAAGAGTCGCGCGGGACGCCGCGGGAACGAGGGCCGCAGCGAGAAGTGCGAGGCTGAGGGCGACTCGGCATCGCCTAAACTGGGTCTGGAATCCCCGCCGCGGGGGGGGATACAATTCGGAATGGTGAATCGACACTCGAGTCATGGAGGGCCTCCTCGCTTTCATTGAGGACCAACGGCGCTGGACCGATGGCTGGCGCAACACGCTCGGGGGAAGTCCCTTGTTCGAATATCCGCATCTCATCCGGGATCATGGACACCGTCAAGACCATACTGAGACCTTGCGCTCCCTCGCGGGAGGATGGAGCGACGCGATCCTTGCACACCTTCTTTTCCTCGTGGTCGCCGCATTGCTCAGCCTGGGCGGCGTGCACACCGCTCGCGCCGAGTGGCTCCCGAACGGCAACCCGATGTGTGTTGCGGGCGACTGTTACGGCTGGGGTGGCCAGCTTCTGGGGAATGACGCCGGTCACTGCTTCGTGGGATGGGCGACTTTGACCCCGGACCAATCACTTGCCCTGGCCAAGCTCAACTCGAGCTCAGCCTTCGAACCGGGTTGGGAACCTCGGCTTACTGCCAGCACCGCGACAAACGGCTTCGCGTTGATGAGTGATCGCCTCGGCGGGCTCTACTACGTCGCTAGCGCGCTGACCGGCGCCCCGAGTTACAACCTCGTCGCGCATCACGTGTCGCCGGACGGGGCCGACGACCCCGCGTGGGGAGATGGCAAGTGGGTTGCGCCGACGTCAGCGTACCAGTACATCGCGAAGCTGCTGGCGGCTCCGGACGGTGGTCTCTACGTCGTCTGGTCGGACTGGCGCACCGGCAGTCGTGAGGGCGACGTCTATGCCCAGCGGCTGACCGATTCGGGAGATCCAGCGCCAGGATGGCCGGCCGATGGCCTTGCCGTAGGCGGCGGGCCTGGTGAGCAGGGCATCGCGTTCATTGCCAGCGACGGTTCCGGAGGCATCGTGGTTGGCTGGCCCGATGCCACCGAGGACGTGAACACGAATGGCGTGCGCCTCCGCGTGCAGCGTGTGTCCGCGAACGCCGTGCTCCTATGGGGCCCCGCGGGCGAAGGGGTGCTCTTCGCGACGGTCCGGCCCTCGGGCTGGATCGAGGGCATCGTTCCGGATGGAGCAGGCGGCTACCTGATCGCGTTCTCGGTCCATGAGTTCCGGCACAACGACCTGTACCTGATGCGCATGCAGGCGGACGGCACGCGTGCCCCGGGCTGGCCGGAGACCGGGCGACCGATCGCGGTGGCGCCCGACGAGAAGCTGGGAGTCTCCGTCATCGGCGACGGTAGCGGCGGAATGTACCTGGCCTGGTACGACCATCGCGATGTCGACACCCGCGGCTCCGACATCTACATGCACCATCTTCGCCCCGATGGCACTCCGTATCCGGGATGGCCGGAGAACGGCCTCGCGTTGGACACCTCGCCGTACTACGAGTACGGAGTCACACTCGCGCCAGACGGTCGCGGTGGTGCATACGCCACGTGGATCAGCGAGCTGTATAACGGGACACCCGTTCGCGCCCAGCACCTGCGAGGGAATGCTGAGCCCGCGCCGGGATGGCCCGAAGGGGGCATCTGGCTGGGCACCTCCGCCGGTTGGTCGTGCTCGGTCATCTCCGATGGCGTGGGTGGCGCGTACGTCGGCATGCAGACGAACTACTTCAGTGTCGGGCGCCTCGTGCCCGACGGGCCCGTTGCCGCGGAGTTGGCGCTCGTCTCGGCCGACGCCCGCGTGGACGCCGTCGCGCTGGAGTGGTTCTCCCCCGACGGCGCCGTCCGGTCGGCAACGCTCGAGCGCCGTGAGTTGGACACGCCGTGGACGGAACTCTCGCAGGTGCAAGTCGACGGAGCAGGTCACCTGCGTCACGTGGACCGCACAGTGCGTGCGGGCGGCCGCTACGCGTATCGCCTGATGGTGGCGGGGCACGCCTCCGCCGAGACGTGGGTGGACGTGCCGACTGCCGCCCGCTTCGCGTTGCACGGCGCGCGTCCGAATCCCGCTCGTGCCGGCGACCTGCGCGTGGCGTTCGCGCTCGACTCTTACGCACCCGCGACGCTCGCACTGTTCGACCTGAATGGCCGGCGCGTGGCCGCGCGCGAGGTGGGCGCTCTCGGCGCCGGCAGTCACACGACGCGGCTGAGCGAGGGCGAACGACTGGCGCCGGGCCTCTACTGGCTGCGCCTGTCGCAAGGCTCCCGCCACGCCAGCACGCGGGTCGTCATCGGCGATTAGGCGTTTCGGACCGACACTGGAGCGATGCCTGTCGCGATCCGATCGCGCGCGGATCGCCGGCTCAACCGCCCGTCTTCACCCACCTTGCGCCACGCCCGGTGCCTTCGGTCCGCAGGCGGCCCTTGTCCCGCAGGTCGCGCAGAACGTACTGGATCATCTCGCGGCTCACGCCCGGGCACTCCTGCTCGATGTCGGTGATCCGGAAGGGGCCGATGCGCCGGCCCACCGCCGCGATGATGCGGTCGGTCTTGGAGCCCTTGCCGCTCACCGCCCCCATCCGCTCTTCGAGTTCGCGGTAGGCGCGTACGAGCATGCCCCAGTAGTAGCGCAGCCACGGCTTCGCGTCGTGCCGGCCCTCGTGCCAGTGCTGCGAGCTCGCTTCGAGAGCCTCGTAGTAGCTCTGCCTGGACTGTTCGATCACGCGCTCGAGGCTGATGTACCGGCCCACGCGGTGCCCGGAGCGATAGAGCAACAGCAGCGTGAGCAGCCGTGCCATGCGGCCATTGCCGTCACGAAACGGGTGGACGCACAGGAAGTCGAGCACCGCGAGTCCGGACAGCACGAGGGGTTCGACGTTCTCCGTGATCGCGGCTGCGTAGAGCTGTTCGACCTGCGCCATCGCGTCGGGCGTGAGGTGCGCCGGCACCGGACGGAATCGCACTCGCGTGATGCGGCCTTCGGCATCACGCTCGACGATGTCGTTGTCCGTGCTCTTCCAGTCACCACCGCCCGCCGGCAGGTATGCGAACAGCTGGCGGTGCAACTGGCGCAGGACGTTGGCCGTCACGGGCAAGTCGGCGTGTGACTCGTGGATCAGTTGCAGCACGTCGCGGTACCCGGCGATCTCCTGTTCGGAGCGATCGCGGGGCGTCGTCGCCTTCAGCACGAGATCGCGCAGCCTGCCCGCCGCCACGACGACACCCTCGATGCGGTTCGACGATTCCGTCGATTCGACGATGGCGACGCTTCGCAGGGACTCGAGCTGCTCCGGGACCTGAACGGCCCACAGTTGCTGCTTCCCGGACGCCTCGCCCAGGTGGCGGATCATCGCGAGGTCGGACCCGTTGAACTCGAGCCCGGCGAGGTAGGCGGCAGTGAGCGACTTCATGGCTTCGGCTCCCGGAGCGTCGCCGCTGCGCCTGCCGAACCCAGACGGGGTCAGTAAGGGCATAACGGAGACTGCTAGGGGGTAAAATGCCAGCCGCATTACCCCCTTTCAATCGAATTGAGGCCATGGTTACCCCCATTCCGGCCCTTCGGGGCGGCGCCCACCGCCGGAGCCAGGACCGACCCACGCCCCCTTCCCCGCAACCCGCTTCAGAAATCTCCCGTAGACGCCGACGATTCCAGAGTGATATCACTCTGCTACCACCCCAAGGGAGGAGGAGTCGGATGATCCGTGAGAAGGCTACTCAGGCGCGTTCGGGTCTGTTCATGCTGTTCCTGCTGCTGGCGGTGATCGCGGCGTCGGTCGCCGGCATCATCTTCTCGGCCCGCGCCGACCAGCCGGTGGGCGCCATCGCTTCGGTCGTGGTGATCGTGGTGGCTTCGATCTGCCTCGGCGGCCTGTTCGTGGTGCAGCCCAACATGGGCGCCGTGGTCACGCTGTTCGGCAACTACCAGGGCACGGTGCGCGCGCCCGGCCTGTGGTGGGTGAACCCCTTCAGCATGAAGAAGTCGGTGTCGCTGCGCGTGCGCAACTTCGAGAGCAACAAGCTCAAGGTCAACGATCACGACGGCAACCCCATCGAGATCGCGGCCGTGGTGGTGTGGCAGGTGGTGGACACCGCCGAGGCGCTGTTCCAGGTGGACAACTACGACAACTTCGTGCACGTGCAGAGCGAGTCGGCGCTGCGCAACATGGCGACCGCGTACGCCTACGACGCGCACAAGGAAGGCGACATGTCGCTGCGCGGCAACACCGCGGACATCGCCGAAAAGCTGAAGGTGGAGATCCAGGACCGGCTGCAGAAGGCGGGCGTCGAGGTGCTGGAGTCGCGCATCAGCCACCTGGCGTACGCGCCCGAGATCGCGAACGCGATGCTGCGCCGCCAGCAGGCGAGCGCCGTGATCGCGGCGCGCTCGAAGATCGTGGAAGGCGCGGTGAGCATGGTGGAGATGGCCCTCGAGCAGCTGAGCGCCAAGCAGATCGTGGTGCTCGACGAGGAGCGCAAGGCCGCCATGGTCAGCAACCTGCTCGTGGTGCTGTGCAGCGAACACGAGACGCAGCCCGTGGTGAACGCGGGCAGCCTGTACCAGTAAGTCCGAACGGTCCGGCCGGCGAGCCGGACCGTTTCGCTTCCACGCGGCCGTACAGGGAACATGCACATGGCGGAACGCAAACCCTTCCTGCTCCGGACGGACCCGGCGGTGCTCGACGCACTGCAGCGCTGGGCGGCCGACGACCTGCGCAGCCTGAACGCGCAGATCGAGTTCGTGCTGCGCCGCGTGCTGCAGCAGGAAGGGCGGCTGCCGCGCGAAGGCGGCGCGGCCACGCGGGCCAAGCGAGGAGGCGCATCGTGATCGGACGTCGGCCACACGTGATGGTGAACGCGTTCCGCCGCGCGTTCGGACGCGATCGCGACCAGCGGCCGGCCGAGGCCACGCCGGAGCCGCCGCTCCCGCTGGCGCCGTTGCCCGGGCCCCCGGGCCTCGTGCTCACGTGGACGCGCACGCGCGTCGTGCGCGGCGAGTGGCGGCTGGCCGGCGAGGGCGGCACGTACGCGACCGTGCGCGGCAAGAGGCGGACGTTCGAAGCCCGCACGGCCGGCGCCGAGTGGACGCTGCGCGGCGACTGGGGCTGCAGCCGGCTCGAGGCGTGGCGCGCGAATGAGGCCGCGCCGGTGCTGCGGTTCGTGCAGCGGTTCTTCGCGAGCGACCGCATCGAGCGCACGGCGGGCGAGACGCTGCGCTGGAGTCCGGGCTTCTTCGGATCGCGCTCCCGCATCGAGACCGAGGACGGCCGCGTGCTGCTCGAGGTGGAGACGAAGGGGCTGTGGCGTCCGTATCGCCTGCTCTCGATCCACGAGGCCGCCCGCACCCTGCCCGACCTGCCCGCGCTGGTGCTGCTGACCGCGGCGTTGCCGGAGATCGCCGAGCGCCGGGCGCACTCCGCGCACTGACCGCGCGGCAGCCGCGTCACGCGACGGCTCCGCCCCGCGCTCGCGCGTTCCTCCTTGCGCCGGGCCCACGAGATCGCGCAGGTTCTTCGCCGCCGCGGCGGCCCGCAGATCCCCCGGAGCGCCGGGCGCACCCTTTCGTGGAGAGATCGATGAACAAGGCGATGTTGCAGCCCATCTGGGACATGATGCGCCAGCGCACCGGCATCCTGCTTCGCTGCGTCGAGGCGCTGCCGGCCGACAAGCTCGACTCGCACCCGATCGCCGGCATGCGCACGCCGAAGGAGTTGGTGGTGCACACCGCCGGCTTCATGCGGCTGGTGCCCGACGCCGTGCTCAATGGCGCGGTCGGCAACGTGGACGAGAAGGCCGTGGTCGCGGGCATCGGCAGCAAGGAGCAGCTGGCGGCGTTCGTGAAGGAGTGCTGGACCGCCGCCGACCAGGCGACCGCGAAGGTCACCGACGCGCAGCTCGGCGCGCTCGTGAGCACGCCGTGGGGCGGGTCATATCCCGGCTTCGTGATGTACTCGATCCTGCAGGACGAGTTCCTGCACCACCGCGGCCAGCTCTACGCGTTCGTGCGCGCGCTGGGCGTGGAACCGCCGATGAACTGGGACTTCGAGCACAACGCCGAGGAGTTCCGTCCGAAGGGACATCCGTCCGGCGTGTGAGCCACGATCGACGCGTCATCGCGTCATGCGAAGGCCCGGGCCTCATCGGCTCGGGCCTTCGCGCTGCCAGCCGGACGCTCGGTCGCGCGCGGGCGGGCAGCCTTCCCGGAAAGGCGAACGGCCGGGAGCTTTCGCCCCCGGCCGTCGCACGTCGTCGGTTCGGTTCCGCGTTCACCGCCCTCCCCACGTCTCTCCAGCGGATCGGCGGCCCCTCCCCGACGGATCTCAGCGGTACAGCGACTTGATGCGTCCCCAGGAGGTATTGCTCGTCGGGACCGCCGAGTCCACCGACAGCTTCAGGTTGTCGAAGTAGACGGGAATGTTCGCGATGTCGAAGCGGAAGTTGTACGTGCCCACCCAGCCCGTCAGCAGCGCGAGCGACGGGTCGTCGATGATCGGCGTGCCCTGCGTGAGCTCGTAGCCGTCGATGAAGCAACGGAAGGCATTCGCACTGGCGATCACCTTCATGCGGTGCCACGTGTTCTGCGGCAGGCTGCCCGCCGGCAGCGAGGTGGCGAACCAGGTGCCGAGCGTGGTGGGAGTCTGGTTGTTGAGCCGGCGGAAGTTGATCTGGAACAGGCCCGACTGCACCACGAACTGGTAGCAGCTCGTGAAGTTGTTCGCCGGGTTCGCGCGAATCACGATGCCGCGGCGCGAGTTGCCGGCGCCGGTGAAGATGTCGGCTTCCCAGATGTAGTCGGCGTGGCCGGAGGGATCCGTGCACGACAGGGCGAGGCCGCCCGAGTCCGACACCGTGTTCGAAAGCACGCCCACCGTGTGGTCACCGGACGGGTTGCCGTACGCGGGATCACTCGGGTCCAGCGTGGCGGGCAGCAGCGTGCGGAACGTGTTGAAACCCGGCACCCACACGCGCGACATCGCGCCGTTCGGAACGGTTTCCTCGAACACGGTCACCTGCGCATGCGCTGCGGACGCGATCAGCACGAGCGCCGCCAGGACCCACAGACCTTTCACCAGCTTCATCGGGGATCTCCTGTGAGAGTTGCCGAAGCGAAGATGTCTTGCGCCTCGATGGGGATGATTCAGTGAGCCACCACGAGCCGGGCCGACGCGTCCGGGCGATTGGCCAGTCTCGCGAAATAGACGCCCGCGGGAACGCGTGAACCGTTCCAGTCGCGGCCGTCCCAGTCGGCGGATCCGCCCGCGCCCACGCGTACGCGCGCGACACGGCGTCCGTTCAGATCGAAGAGGTCCACCGCGTCGCCGGCGGCGCCGGCCGCGGTGAAGTGCACGCGCGCGGCGCCCCACACGGGGTTCGGCGCCGCGGCGAGCGCCACGCGCGGCGCGCTCGAAGGCGCCGGGGCGCCCACGAGGCTGCCGGGCACGTTCGGTTCCATGTAGAAGATCGCGCACTCGACGTTGCCGGGCGCGAGGCCGCGGTCGCCGATCAGCGAGACGCCCGCGCGATCGGTGAGCGAGGCCTGCCCGGTCAGGTGCAGCTTGCCGCCCGGGTTGCGCGCGGCGAGGCCGAAGAAGCGCTCGTCGGTACGCGGCGTGTTCGTGAGGTTGGTCGCGCTGGTCCACGCGCCCGAACGCAGCACCACCGCCGAGATGTCGCCGAAGCCCACGCCGGTCACGATGCCCGGCAGGCTCATGTCGGCCGTCGCGTCGATGTTCGCGTCGGTGAACGTGAGGAACGCCACGTACGTCTCGGCGCCGTCGGCCGAGAAGCCGACCTGCGGCCAGTCGACGCTGATCGTGTTGAAGCCGGCGAGCGGGCCTGCGAGGCCGTTGTCCACGTCGTCGTAGCGATCGGCGACGCCCGCCGGCACCTGGTACACCGTCTCCACGCCACGGTTCGGGCTCCAGTGGCGGATGCGGCTGCGGTGATCGAAGAACACGACCGAGGCGCCACTGCGGCGCGCCTGCAGTTCGCTCCACACCACGTTCGGCGTCGTGTCGTTGTACGCCAGGTGGCAGTGGATGTACGCGCGGAACTGCGTCGACGTCGAGTCGCCCGCGGTGACCTGCGCGTCGGTGTAGTTGGTGAGGTTGCGCGTGGTGATCGTGGCCGGCTGGAACGTGCCGTTGGACGACTCGATCAGGTACACGTTGCCGCCGAAGTCGCCGACCGCGATGCCCACGCGGCCGTTCGACGACGTGGCCAGGCTCGGGAACGCGGGGCGGCCGTCACGGAACATCGACGGCGTGTACGGCATCGTCCACGTGCCGAACTGCCAGCCCACGGGGCACACGAACGCGGCGCCCGACTGCGCGAGGTAGCTCACCTGGAAGCGCGTGGTCTCGTCGTACTGGCCCGCCACGGGCTCCTCGCCCATCAGCGTGAACGACCCGTTCGGGTTCGCGGAGATCTGCGGGAACAGCATGCTCGGGCTCACGATCGGCGACAGGTAGCCCTGCCACGTCGACGCGCCCGGCGCGCTCTGCAGGTACATCGCGCCGCGCAGGTCGCAGCCGTCCTCGTTCATGTGCTGCGACACCACCGCGCGGCCGGTCGGCGTCACCGCCAGCGTGCCGAAACCGCCGAGTCCGTCGGGCGCGCACTGCGGGCACGCGAGCGAGGGCTGGCGCACCTTGCCCGTGCGCGTCCACGTGCCGCCGGCGTCGCGCCACGCGTAGCCCATGCCGCGGTTCGGGTGCGGCTGCGGCGCGGCCAGGTTCGGCGGGCAGCCGCCGCCCAGCTCGCAGAACTCGTCTTCCCACGTGATGTGCACCTGGTTCGAGGCGTCCACCACGATGCGCTGGCCGAGCGAGCCCATGTCCTGCAGGTCGTAGTAGGTGGAGTCCACCGCGATCGCGCCCGACGCCAGCGGCACCGGCACGAACTGCACCGACGACGTGGTGAGCGGCGCGGCCACCGGCTTCGACAGGTCGAGGATCGCGCGCCCGGCCGGGTTCGCGGCCGTGCGGGCGAGCGCGGAAGCGGCGGGGATCGACGCGGCGAGCAGCAGGGCAAGGAGCAGCGACGAGCGGCGGAGATCCATCACGAAGCCTTCCGGTTGCGCACGGGAGCCGGCAGCGCGACGTCGCGACGGATCGCGAACGACCACGTGCGGCCCGCCTCGGGAATGAAGCTGAGCGGTTCGCGGTAGCGGGTGTTCGTCAGGTTGCGCACGGCCATCGTCAGGCGCGCGCCGTACACCGTGGCCGAGACCTCGGCCGAAGACGTCCAGAACGCCGGCCGCGCCACCGTGGTGTCGCGGTTGATCACGGCGTCGGTCCAGCGACCGCGCACCGACACCAGGCCCTGCGGCAGGAACTTCGCCGGGAAGCGCAGGTCGAGCGTCGCCTTGCTGGTGCCGAGATCCGGGATGGGCTCGCCGGTCTTCACGTCCTTGCCGCGCGGGAGCGCGACGTTCGCCGACCAGGTGAGCGCGCCGGTGCGCAGGTCGGTCTGCGCCTCGACGCCCTCGAGGCGCGCCTTGCGCACGTTCGTGTACTGGAAACGCGGGACGCCGTAGAGCTGGTCGAGGTACTTGAGCGTGATCAGGTCCTGCACGTCGGAGCGGTACGCCGACACGCGCGCCGTGGTGAGCCGGCCGCCGAACGCGTCGGCCATGCGCAGGCCCACTTCGGTGGTCACCGACTTCTCGGCGTCGAGGTCGGGGTTGCCGAACAGCCGCAGGCCGCCGTGGAAGCTGTCGTTGTAGTAGCGCTCTTCCAGGTTCGGGGCGCGGAAGCCGCTGCCCAGGTGCGTGTACGGCGTGAACGCGCCGAACGGCCGGGCGAGCCCCAGTTCGTAGCTCCAGCGCTGGTCGATCACGTCCAGCCGCGGCGTGAAGCTGCGCTCGGTGGAGTCGGCGCGCGAGTGCAGCCAGTCGTAGCGGGCGCCGGTCTCGAACTTGATCGCGAACGGGACGTCGAACGACGCGAACGCGCCGCCGGCCCACACGTCGCGGCGGGCGTTCGGCACGCTCTCGGACGCCTGCGACACGTCCGACACGGTCGTGCCGGCGAGCGTGCGCACGACGGTGTTCGTGTTGCGCGGGCCGCTGGTGCTCTCGTTGCGCCACTCGCCGTACATCCGCACGGGTCCCTTCTGCACGGACGGCTGGATGCTGCGCGACCACGTCACGATGCGGTCGCTCGCCTGCACGCTGCGCGTGCCCACGGGGCGCTGGCGCACGAAGTTCGTGTCGACCGTCATCTCTTCGTACTTGGTGCCGAAGCGCTGCTGCACGGCGAGCAGCTTCATCTCGGGGCGATAGCCCTCGCTCTTCGGCATCGAGAACTCGAGGCGGTCCACGTCGCGCGCCTGCAGCGGGAACTCGCCGCGCGCGCCGGAGTTGCTGCTGAACGCCGGCAGGCCGATGTCGTACGCCGCGTGACGCGAGTGCTCGGCGTCGAACGTGGCCGCGCCCAGCCGGTACGCGAGCCGGCCGGTGACGTCCTGCTCGTGGTGGCCGCTGTTGCCCACGCGACCGTCGGGCGTGTTCAGGTACTGGAGCCGGCCGAGGCCGCCCGACAGCTCGCCGCCCAGGTTGTGGCCCATCACGCGCAGCCGCGCGTACTCGCTCTGCTCCTGCCCCGGCTCGCTGACGCGGCCCGACAGCGTGAGCGTGGTGGCGGGCGTCGCGGCGAACAGGCTGCGATGCGTGACCAGGTTCACCACGCCGGCCAGTGCGTCGGAGCCGTACTGCGCGCTGCCGGCGCCGGGCTGCAGTTCGAGCGTCTCGAGGCGGTCCACCGACACCAGCGAGGTCTGCGCGCCGTGTCCGCGACCCGACTGCAGGCGGACGCCGTCCACCATCACCAGCACGCGCTCGCCCGAGAGGCCGCGCAGCGACACGCGCGACGACCACGGGCCGGTCTTGGCCAGCTCGACGCCCGGGGCGCTCAGCAGCGCGTCGGCGGTGGTCATGGGAAGGAAGCGGGCGAGCTTGCCGCGCTCCATGCGCACGGTGGTCGCCGAGCTGCGTTCGGGGAGCTTCTGCCGGTCGGTGTCCACCTTGACGGTGGGAAGCACGGTCACCGTGTCGGCGACACCCTTCTTGTCGGGGGTCGGCGTTGCCGCGGACTGGGCGTACACCGGCTGCACCGACAGGAGCGCGAACACAGCTCCGAACGAGACCACCAGGCGAGTGCTCATGACGTGGGCATCATCGTCTCCTGAAACGACTTGCACCATTGGCAAGGCCCCGGACAAGCGCTCCGTAGGACTACGGCATACCTAAGGAGAGGACGCGGCTGGTACCCCCGAACCCAATGGAGAACGCCGGAATGGCAGGCTCCCTGTCCGAACCCGGTGCGCCCCATGGTGATCGCCGGACTTCCTGGGCGGCACCATCCCCGCGGGCGCGGGCGGCCCTCGCCTGGGACTTGCGGCAACCCGGCCGGAGGCGCGTCAGGGAATCGTCAGGCGCACGACCGGTCCGCGGGGCGAAAGTCGCGGGTGCGCGGGCCCGAAGAGCGCGTCGCGATGGCCATCGCGGGACGCGCGGCGCGGGCGCGACGCGATGCGACGCGACGCGCGCAGTCGCACGCGTCGCGAGGCACTCACTGTTCGCCGATCAGCCCTTCCTTCACCGCGAGCTGCGTGAGCAGCGCCACGCTGCGCACGTCGAGCTTGCGCATGAGGCTCGCGCGATGGCTCTCCACGGTGCGCACGCTGATGTCGAACTGCGCGGCGATCTCCTTGCTCGTGAGTCCCTTCGCGATGCCCACGAGCACTTCACGCTCGCGCGGCGTGAGCGCGTCGAGCGGGCTCGCGTCGCCGCGCAGGCTGCCGAGCAGCGCCTGCTGCGCCTGCCCGCCGAAGAACGGCCGGCCCGACATCACGCTGTCCACGGCGGCGATCAGGTCCTGCACCGCCAGGTCCTTCAGCAGGTAGCCGTCGGCGCCTTCCTTCACGGCGCGCGTCACGTACTCGGCCTGCGCGTGCATCGTGAGCACCACGATGCGCACGTCGGGCGCCACGTCGCGTGCCTTGTGAAGCACGTCGAAGCCGTCGCCGCCCGGCATGTTGAGGTCCAGGATGAGCACGTCGGGCTGCAGCTCGGCGAGCACCTGCAGCGTCTGGTCGCCGCGTTCGGACTCGCCCACCACCTCGAATCGCGACTCGGTCTCGAGCACGCGGCGCACGCCGGCGCGCACGATGGAATGGTCGTCCGCCAACTGGATGCGAACCCGTCTCGTGTTCACGAAGCACCTCCCAGGGGCACTCTCGCCTCCACGCGCAACCCGCCGCGTCGCGACGGTCCCAGCGTCAACTCCCCGCCCGCCGAGCCCACGCGCTCCTTCATGCCGAGCAGTCCCATGTGTGGCGAGTGGTCGGCGCGCAGCCCCTGGCCGTCGTCCTCCACCACCAGCCGCGCCACGCCGTCGCTCGCGCGCAGGTCGACCCACGCGTGCTGCGCGCCCGAGTGGCGCGCCACGTTCGTGAGCGCTTCCTGCGCCACGCGGTACAACGCCACCGCCGGCTCGCTCGGCCAGGTCTCGCGGTCGTCGGCTGCGAACGCCACGTCCACGCGCGTGCGGGTGCCGAAGTCCTCGATCATCGCGCGCAACGCCGCCGTGAGCCCGAGGTCGTCCAGCGCCTGCGGCCGGAGCAGGTTGCTGACGTTGCGCACCTGGTCGAGCACGCGCGCCACCAGCGCGCTCGCTTCCTTGCGGCCCTCCAGGTCGAGCTCGATCTTGACGGCCGTGAGCGCCTGGCCGGCTTCGTCGTGCAGCTCGCGCGCGATGCGCCGGCGCTCCTCTTCCTGCGCGCGCAGCAGCAGCTGCGTGAGCTGCTCCAGCTGCTGCGTGCGGCGCTCGAGCGCGGCGCGCTCCTCGCCGAGCACGTAGGTGAGCGTGCCCATGGCCACCAGCACGATGAACGCCACGTCGATGAACACGCCGTACAGCACGCCCTGCCCCAGCGCGCGCAGCAGCGGGTAGTCCAGGTGGTGCAGGCCCCAGAGCGTGAACGACCACGCCAGGATGCGCGCGCCCGTGGACGGCTGGCGGCGCAGGTGGCGCCAGAACACGCCGCCGGTCCACAGCGTGACGCCCGACAGCACGATCGCGCCGCTCGTGCCGGCCACCGCCATGTCGTGGATCACGAACACGCTGAACGCCGCCCAGCCCACGGCGAGCACGCCGAGCAGCCAGTAGTGCGGCCGCCAGCGGACCGGCCCCGAGAACTGCCTGGCCGCCAGCAGCAGCAGCAGGCCGCCCACCATGGCGCAGGCCTGGTGGAAGAACAGCCACACTTCCTGGCGGTGGACGAGGTAGGCCGAGATCGCGGCGAGCCGGCCCACGTACAGGAGCCACGCCCACGCCCACGTGGCGTGGAAACGCTCGCCGCGCTGGCGCCACAGGCCCAGGTGCACGGCGGCCAGCGCGAGCGTGGCGAGCGCCTGGAATCCCAGCGCGGAGAGGTCGAGGTAGTGCGTCTCGGAAGGCATGGCCGCGGCAGAATACAGGCGACGCGCAGCCCGTGCAGCGCGCACGGGCCGGCGGGCACGCGGGACGACGCGGCGCCGCGACCGGGCGCGGCGCGAGCCGCCGAGCGCGCCGTCGCGTGCGCCGCGCAGATCGTGCCGGGCCCCGGGCCCCCGGGGCGCCGACCCGCGCAGGGCACCCGCGCGCGGTTCAGGCCCGCGAACCGCCCCGGCGAAACCCGCCACCCGGGAACCGTTCCCTGACGCCGCCGGCCGCCCCGTGTGCTGCACTTCCGTCCGGCCGAACGGCCACCGGGACCGGCTCCCGGAACGAGGCAATCGGAGGTTTCGCATGCGGCACCTGTTTCGCCCGGCCATCGCGCTGGCCCTGCTCGCGGCGCGCGCGCTCGCGAGCGGCTGTGGCAGCAAGAAAAGCAACCCCACCGCACCCGGTCCGACCGGTGGCGGACCCAGCTTCGACTTCTCGTTCGCCAGCGTGGGCACGTCGCACGCCATCACGTTCGCGAACGAGGGACACTTCGGCTATCACTGCTCGCCGCATCGCGCCTCGGGCATGACCGGCACCGTGCACGTGACGAGCGGCGCGGCCGACAGCGCCACCGTGGACGTGGGCCCCAACGGCACGACCACGTTCTCGCCCGCCACGGTGACCATCAAGCCCGGCGGCACCGTGCGCTGGGTGCGCCCCGGCACGTCGACGCTCGGCAACCACACCGCGACGAACGACTGACGAACGGACTCCGCCCCCGAGCACGAAGGCCCCGGCGCAACCGCCGGGGCCTTTCGCCTGGGCGGAGAGCCGCGCCACGGCGGGTCCGGATCCCGCGACGCGCCGGCCGCCCGTGTCGCGTGGCGGCAGCGACCGTGTGGCGCGCACGCCACACGCCGCGGCCCACATCGCCGCCTCGGGGCATGTCGCCGAAGCGTCAACCGGCTGCGCGGCAGTCGCTTGAATCGTAGCGCGCGCGCTGGCACGCGGGCTGCGTTGGGAATCCGTCGAACCGCATCACCCGCACACGGAGGACGCCATGCTCGGAACCACCAGGACCCGCTGGACCGCCATCGCACTGATCGCGACGACCTCGCTGCTCGTGCTGGCCCCTGTCGCGAATGCCGACCACGGTCGCGGCCGCGGTGCCCATCGCTACAAGGGCATGCC
>JBGAMH010000357.1:0-2933 GCA_044223135.1 Candidatus Eiseniibacteriota bacterium
CTATCTCGACCGCACGCAGGGGGGCGCCGCGCTGCAGATGACGCGCGTGGAGCGCTGGCGCGAGGACGCGACGCTGCGCTACGACGCCGCCACCGCGCGCCACCTGGAGCTGTTCCAGCCCCAGCCCGGCGGCGAGGCGCGCCACACGCTGTGGCATCACCTGAACCTCGGCGTCACCGCGCCCGGCTCACGCCGGCTGCGCGCGTGGATCGAGCGGCCGCTCGGCACGCTCGGCGACATCGCGCGGCGGCAGGACGCGGTGGCGGCGTGGCTCGCGCCCGACGCGCCGCGCGGTTCGTTCCGCGAGGCGCTGCGCGGGTTCCCGGACCTCGACCGCCTGTCGTCGCGCATCGCGTGCGGCAAGGCCACGCCGCGCGACCTGGGTGCGCTGCGCGACGCGCTGCAGCGCCTGCCCGACCTGGCCGGGGGGCTGGGCGGCCTGCCCGGAGCCTCGATCGCCGAGGCGCGGGCCGCGCTCGCGGGCATCCCCGAGCTGCAGTCGCGGCTCGCGGCCGCGCTCGTCGACGAGCCGCCGCCGGTGTCCAAGGAGGGCGGCATCCTGCGGCCGGGCTTCGACGAGGTGCGCGACGAACTGTACGAGCTGGCGCACTCGGGCAAGCGCTGGATCGCCGAGCTCGAGTCGTCGGAGCGCGCGCGCACCGGCATCCCGTCGCTGAAGGTCGGCTACAACAAGGTGTTCGGCTACTACCTCGAGGTCACGAACGCGCACCGCGACAAGGTGCCCGCGGAATGGGAGCGCCGGCAGACGATCACCACCGCCGAGCGCTACGTGACGCCCGCGCTCAAGGCGCGCGAAAGCGAGGTGCTGGGCGCCGAGGACAAGCTGCGCGCCCGCGAGCACGAGCGGTTCGTGGAACTGCGCGACGTCGCCGCCACGTTCGTGGCGCGCATCCAGTCGGCGGCCGACGCGCTCGCGCGGCTCGACGCCGAGTCGGCGCTCGCCGAGGCGGCGGCGCGCTACGGCTGGGTGCGGCCGGAGATCGAGGACTCGGACCGGCTCGTGCTGGAGGGCGCGCGGCACCCGGTGGTCGAGCGGCTGCTGCCGCGCGGCGAGTTCGTTCCGAACGACGTGCGGCTGGACGCGGCGAGCCGCCAGATCCTGCTGCTGACCGGCCCGAACATGGGCGGCAAGAGCACGTACCTGCGGCAGATCGCGCTCGTGGTGCTGCTCGCGCACTGCGGGTCGTGGGTGCCCGCCGAGAAGGCCACGCTCGGGCTTGTGGACCGGCTGTTCACGCGCGTGGGCGCCGCCGACCGCCTGGGCGCGGGGCAGAGCACGTTCATGGTGGAGATGAGCGAGACCGCCGACATCCTGCGCTCGGCCACCGCGCGATCCCTGGTGCTGCTCGACGAGATCGGCCGCGGCACCGCCACGTACGACGGGCTGGCGCTCGCGTGGGCCGTGACCGAGCACCTGCACCACGCGGCGGGCCCGCGCCCGCGCACGGTGTTCGCCACGCACTACCACGAGCTCACGCAGCTCGCCGAGACGCTGCCGCGCCTGGCGAACGTGCACGTGAGCGTGAAGGAGTGGGGCGAGGGCATCGTGTTCCTGCACCGGATCGCCGACGGCGCCGCCGACCGCTCGTATGGCATCCACGTGGCGCAGCTCGCGGGCCTGCCCGAGCCGGTGCTGGCGCGTGCGCGCGAAGTGCTGGCCGAGCTCGAGAGCGAGCGCACCGTAGAGCATCTCGAGGCCGCGAAGCCGGCGAAGCGGCGCGGCAAGCCGGCGAACGCCGAGCCGGAGTTGTCGCTGTTCGGCGCGCCCGAGCCGCCGCCGGTGCTGGAGGCGCTGCGGGACGTGAAGCCGGAGAACCTGACGCCGCTCGACGCGCTGAACCTGCTCGCGGAGTGGAAGCGGCGCTGGGGGAACTGAGGCGGCCGATCGTCCGCCCGCGCACCCGCGAGGGCGACGCGCCGCGGATGAGGACCCGTTCGCTTTCGGCGGGGATTTCCTCGCGCGGGTCCCGGAACACGATTCGTCGATGGCCGGCCCGGGGAAGCTGGTAGCGTTCCCGCCGATGCGTCGGCGCGCGCAGGTCCGGGCAAGACGGCCCGGAGCATCGCTCGCTGGCGCCGGCGGGGAGGTGCGGATGGCATCGTCGACGTGTGTGCGGCTCGTCCCGGTGGCTGGTGTGCTCGCGTCGTGGCTGTGGCTCTCGCCGACGTTCGCCGCGACGGAGACGGGCCAGCCACCTTCGGTGACCTTCGTGTCCGCCCCCGCCGCGGGCGACACGGTGCCCTATCACCAGGTCTTCGCGTGGTCCGGGACGGATCCCGACGGCATCGTCACCGGCTATCGCTTCGCCGTCGACCCCTCGCCCCCCGGCCCGTACTGGATCGAGACGCCGGCGTCGGGAACCACGCTCTTCTTCGTCGCGCGCGACCTGGTCGAGCCGCTTCCGAGCAGCGGGCCCTGCCTGTTCGCCACCGCGCACGACGTGCAGGTGAAGGCGGTCGATGACGAAGGGCTCGAGTCCGTCCCCGCATCGCGCTCGTTCTGGGCCTCGACGATCGGGCCCGAGGTTGCGATCACGTCACCCGTACTTCCGCCGTTCGAGCACCCCGCCACCGTCGGCAGCAGCGTGACGATCGCATGGCAGGGCAACGATCCCGATGGCGTCTTCGTGACCCATCCGGTCAAGTACCGCTACGCGCTATTCAACTCGCCGACGCTGCTGATGCAGGCGATCTACGACCCGGACGGCTTTCGCCAGATCTTCGCGCCGCAGTTCGCGGGTTGGGACTCGGTCACGGGGGACACCACGCGCGTGAGCTACCGGAACCTGACTCCCGGCGTGGACTACCTGTTCGCGGTGGTCGCGATCGACGAGGCAGGCGCGTATTCGGCCCGGTTCTCCACGGCGACGAACCTGCTGTGGATCCGGATCTCGCTGCTCGGCGCGGAACCC
>JBGAMH010000037.1:0-23888 GCA_044223135.1 Candidatus Eiseniibacteriota bacterium
ACTCGGCGCCGGCCTTCACGAGCTGCCGGTTGTCGGAGGGCTGGTTCGCCTCGAGCGACGTGGTCAGGCGCTGACGCTCGTTCTCGATCGGCTCGAACGCGACGCCGTAGCGGAACACGGTGGGCGGATCGTAGCCGCTGTAGTTGCGCGTCTCGCCGGTGTACGGCGACACGTAGTCGCCCGACGGCTTGAGCTGCGAGCCGAAGTTCGAAAGCGTCGTCGCGATGCGGACGCTGCCCAGGCCGAGGTAGAAGATCGAGCCCGCGTCCACCAGCACCGCGCTCGTGGACGGGCCGCCGATGTCGGTGCCCAGGTCCTCGTGCACGTACTTGACGCCCGCGCCCACCAGCAGCTTGTCGGTCCAGCGCCGCGCGTACGCCGCGCCCGCCAGGATGTCGGAGTACGTGAACGTACGACCGGTGCCGAACGGACGGTACTCGGTGGTCTCGTCGATGTCGGTCGTCAGTGCGCCGAACTGGAACGCGAGCGAGCCGCCGAGCCGCTTCACCGGCAGCACGTACGCCAGGTGCTCGTAGCGGATGTCGGCCGGCCACTCGTTGTGCGACAGCAGCACCGCCGGGCGCAGCTGCGCGGCGAGACCGGCGGGATTCCAGTAGATCGCGCTCGGGTCGTTCGCCACGGCGACGAACGACTCGCCGAGCGCGGCTGCCCGCGCGCCGACGCCGATGCGCAGGAACGCGCCCGAGGCGGTGCCCACGCGCTGCGTGCCGAGCGGGATGTCCTGCGACTGGGCAGCGGCCGATCCGGCGACCGCCACCACCAGCGCGAGCGAGGCGAGGAAAGCTCTAGAAGTCGACATCGATCTGAGCCCTCCACATCGCGGCCGCACCGTAGTTGGACGGGTCGTCCAGGGAGCCGATGATGTACTTGGTCACGTTGTTCTCGCGTTCCGCCTGCCGCTGCGCGAAGGCCTGGTCGGACTCCTCGGAGCGACGAACCGGGATGGGGTAACGGCGCAGGATGTAGCCGGGCGCGAACAGGCCCGAGCCCATCTTGTAGCCCTTCCCCGTGATGGGATCGATGTTGTAGACGAGCTTCGCGCCGAAGATGTTGTTGCCGCGGACGCTCAGCTCCGTCTTGTGACCGAACAGCTTGAACCCGCGGCTCAGGGTCAGGTCGGTGGTCAGCTGGATCGGGCCGTTCTTGGAGTTCACGGGACCCAGGTCGAAGTTGTTCGTGCTGTCGCGCGGCGTGTAGGCGCGGCCCGACTGCCCGTTCACGTACAGCCGCACCGACGAGTCGTGCAGCCACTTCGCGGCCGCCGGCGGGTCCTTGTCGAACCGCAGGTCGAACGACGCCGACAGCTTGTGCGGGCGGTTCCAGTCCACGAACCGCTCGAGCAGCGAGCCGCCGCCACTGGATCCGATCTCGGCGAGCTGGCGGTTCTCGTTGGGATCGCTCTCCTTGCCGCGCGTCTGCACGAAGCTGTAGGTGATCGACGAGCCCCAGCGCTTCAGGCGGCGCTTGTCGATCTCGATCTCGAATCCCTTCGAACGCGCGAAGCTGCCGTTCACGAAGATGCTGTAGCGGCGCAGGCCCGACGTGATCGTGCCCGACTGCGGCGTGATCGTGACCGAGTTCGGGTAGTCGTAGACGTCGCGCTGGAACAGCGTGACCTTGCCGGCCACGCCCTTCATGAACTCGGTCTCGCCGGCCACCTCGTAGTTCACCGACACCTGCGGGTTCAGCGACGGGTTGCCCTGGAACGGGAAGTTCTCGCTCGAGATCGAGTTCAGCTTCGCGTACACCCAGCGGTACGACGGGAACTGCACGAACTCGCCGTAGTTGAAGTAGAACTTGCTGTTCTCGGTGATGGGGTGCGACACCATCACGCGCGGCGACAGGTGGCCCTTGTAGCGGCGGCCGAAGAACGAGCTCGTGCTGGCGTAGAACTCGTCGCGCACCGAGATCGGGATGTTCTCGCGCGTCGGGTCGGCGAGCGCACGCTCCGCCTCGCGGCCCGGGAACCAGTAGTCGTACCGCACGCCCAGGTTGCCGGCGAAGCCTTCGTACTCGAGACGGTCACGCAGGAACATGGCGCCCTGCCACGGGTGCACGCGCCACTGGTCGTGCGCGTTGCCGAGACCGTCCGACGAGGCCACCCACGGATCTTCGATGGTGATGTACTGCGCCATCTGGAACTGGTGGTTGAAGCCCACCTCGATCTCGTTGCGGCGCACCCGCTGCAGCAGCGACCAGTCGATGCCGTAGCTGGTGTTGCGGCGGTCCTGCCACTGGTTGTCGTCGCCCGAGTCGATGAAGTAGTCGTCGCGGCGCGGGTCACCCGGCGCGTAGACGCTCTTGTCGTCGGGCTCGACGTACTCGCTCCACAGCTTGCCCATGACGTCGCGGCGCTGGGCGTAGAAGTAGCGGGACAGCTGCAGCTCGGTGAAACCCGTCACACCGAGCGTGCGGCGCCAGCCGAGCGACGACTGCACGTTGTCGTCGAAGTACGTGCTCGCGTGCTGGATGCGGTTGTTCCACGACCACGGGTACGACGGATCGAGCTGGTTGCCGCGCACGTCGATGCGCGTGCGCGTGAAGCCCTGGTCGATCCCGATGCGCTTCTGGAAGCCGAACGTCAGCTTGTCGCGGGCTCCCGGCTTCCAGGCCAGCGCGTAGCGGGCGCCCCAGCGGTTGTCGGCCGACGGGCCGAACGCGTCGCCGTACTTGAACGTGTGGCCGAAGAACGAATCCTCGTAGCTCGAGATCAGCCGGTACGTGGCCTCGGGATAGATCGTCTTCTGGATCAGCGACGAGCTCTTGCCCAGGTAGCGGTAGCGCGTCTCGGCGAGGTCGCCCGAGATCTCGAGCAGCGAGTTCACCGTGCCCGGCACGCGCACGCCGAGGCGCTTGAGCAGCGGCGTCCACACGGGATCGGGGCCGCTCGCCTGCGCCTCCCACGACCGCTGGCCGAAGCTGCCGGTGGACGACGACAGGTAGCCTTCGAACTTGTCCGTGCCGTCCTTGAGCTTGATGTCCACGACGCCGGCGATGGCGTTGCCGTACTTCACGTCGAACGCGCCCGTGGCCACGTTGACCTCGGCCACCGAGCGGGCGTTGATCTTGCCGGCGGTGGACTGGCCGGTGACGAGGTCGCGGTTGACGACGCCGTTCACGAGGAACACCGCTTCGTCGCCGCGGCCGCCGCGGATGTGCACCTGGTCGGCCTCGGTGGTGACGCCCGCCTGCTGCTGCAGCACGTCGCCGACCGTCAGCACGGCCATGTTGCGGATGGTGTTGGCGTTGACGCTGCGGACCGTGGAGCCCTGCTTCACGTCCACGAGGCGGCGCTCGGCGGTCACTTCGACCACCTTCTCCTCGCGCACGACGACGTCCATCAGCTGGAAGTCGGCCCGCGTGGCCTTGCCCGCCGTCACCACGACGCCGGGGCGCGCTTCGGGCCGGTAGCCCAGGAACTGCACCCGGACTTCCCAGGTGCCCACGGGCACGCCGGTGATGTTGAACTGGCCTTCGGAGTCGGTCAGCGAACCGCGCTGGGCGCCCACCACCGCGACGTTCGCGAAGGCGATGGCGTGGCCGGACTTCTTGTCCGTGACGCGACCGGAGATCGAGCCCTTGTCCTGCGCCGATGCGGGACCGGCGAGCAGCACACCCAGCAGGACCGCGAGGGCCGACAATCGTACGAGTAGGTTCATGGAAGGGTCGGTGTGCGGGGGAGCCGGACCGTAATTGCCCGCTTCCCACACGGTCAAGAGATCAATTCACAGTGAGTTGGACCGGATGCTCCGGTCCCTCTCGCATCCTAACGGCCCCGCTCTCCGAAGGCTCGCGCGATCCTCTCATCATTTCCCGTCGGGACAGTGAACGGCCCGTTTCGGGACGGTGACGGAGCCCTCGCGGGGCCCCGCCGCGCGATCTCGGAGGGTGGAACCGGTTTCAGAACGTGGCCCGGCGGTCGTACTCGTCGGGGAAGGCGTCCATGAAGACGCGGTCGATGTCCAGGTTCACTTCGCGCAGCATGCGCGCCTTCTGTGCGTACGGCATGAACGAGCTCTTGAAGCCGTTGATGATGATGCGCTTGATCTCGTACGGGCTGAGATCGAACGCGCGCGCGGCCAGCGCGATCTCCTGCGACACCGTGGTGGCGGACATCAGCCGATTGTCGGTGTTGAGCGTGACCCGGAGGCCCTGGCGGAAGTAGGAGCCGAACGGGTGCGCCTTGATCGTGGGCACCGCGCGCGTCTGCACGTTCGAGGTCAGGCAGACCTCGAGCGGGATGCGGTGGTCGTTCACGTACCGCATCAGGTCCGGATCCTCGCGAAGCCGCGTGCCGTGACCGATCCGATGCGCGCCGCAGTAGTGCAGCGCCTGCCCGATGCTCGCGGCGCCGAACGCCTCGCCGGCGTGCACCGTGGAGTTGATGTTGTGCTTCAGGATGATCTGGAACGCCTCGCGATGGGCCTTGGCCGGGTAGTCCTTCTCCTGGCCCGCGAGGTCGAACGCGAGCACGCCCTTGCCCTTGTACGCGACCGCCAGCTCGGCGAGCTGCACCGAGATCTTGGGATCCATCGAGCGGATGCCGCAGATGATCACGCCCGTGGACAGCTTGTGCTTCACGCCCGCGTCGCGCAGCCCGGCGACGACCGGGTCGACGATGTCCTCGAACGCCAGCTTGTGCTTGCGGTGCAGGATCGGCGCGTAGCGCACTTCGAGGTGGCGGATGTTCTCCTCCGCAGCGTCCTCGGCCAGTTCGTAGGCGATCCGGTACAGCGCGTCCTTCGTCTGCATCACGCTGAGCGTGTAGTCGAAGATCTTCAGGTAGTCGCCCAGGTCGCGCGTGCGCTTGCCCGCCTGCAGCAGCCGCGTGAGCTTGCCGAGATCCTTCGTGGGCAGCTTCACGCCCTGCTCGGCCGCCAACTCCAGGATCGTCTTCGGGCGCACGCAACCGTCGAGATGGCAATGGATGTCGGTCTTCGGCAGGCGCCGGACCAGATCGAGACTCAGTTCCATCCTGTTCCCTTCCTCCCGGCCGCGCGTCCCGATCGGGCCGGCGCGGCCGCCCCTCACCTATGCGAAAAGCGCGAGGCCGTCAGGCCCCGCGCTCCAACGCCATGATCTTTCGAACCCGCCGTTCGTGCCGGCCGCCCGCGAAGGCCGTCGTCAGGAACAGGCGCACGAGCCGGGAAGCCTGCCCCCGGTGCACCACCTTCGCGCCCAGGGCCAGCACGTTCGCGTCGTTGTGTTCGCGACTGTTCACCACGGTCGCGTCGTCGTGGCAGAGCGCACATCGCACGCCCGCCACTTTGTTCGCCGCCATCGTGGACCCGATTCCCGCCGCATCGATGACGATCCCGAACGCCGAGCGTCCCGAAGCCACGTCGCGCGCGACGGCGGCGGCGAAGTCGGGGTAGTCCACGGCGTCCGTCGAATGCGTTCCCACGTCGTGCACCGTCCAGCCGAGTTCCTCGGACACGACGCGCTCGAGCACTTCCTTCAGCGCGTAACCGCCGTGATCGGAGCCGATGGACACGCGCTTCGGAGCCACGGGCGCCGGCGCCGGACGCGCAGCCGCGGCCGCCGCGTCGGCGCCGAGCGCGCGCTCCACCGCTTCACGAACCAGCTGGCGGACCTGCCTTTCGTCGGGAGTGCTCATGGGGGGCGCAGTCTAGCCCGACCCGTTGCCGGATCGCCAGCGGTGGCCGGAGGGTGGTGGTCTCCCGTCGGGAGAGAGGTCCCGAACGCCGGACCGCGGGCGACCGCCGCCGCGACGAGCCCGGTGGAGAGCCCGGTATCGCGTGCTACACTTTCGCCCCGCTTCCCCACCCGCTCGCTCCCGGAGACGCCCCTTCCATGCACCGTGCCCCCTGGCTGGTCCTGATCTTCGCGCTGTCGGTCGTCGTGGTCGTTCGCCCGGCGGGGGCCGCGCCCCGGGCGATCGAGGACAGCACCACGATCGAACGCTGGCGCCTCCCGAACGGTCTCGAGGTCGTGGCGCGCGACGTCCCGCGCGCGGCCGGCGTGGCCGTGACGCTGGGCTACCGGGCCGGAACGGGCTACGACCCAGAGACGACGCCCGGGCGGGCCGAGCTGCTGGCGGACCTCGTCTACTACGGGCCGGCCGGGGGCGCTCCCGAGCGCACGCCGGAGGAGCTCCGCGAACTCCGGCCGCTCGGCTGGGGGCTCAAGGTCAATCACCGCCACGCGCTGCTGACCGAGATCGTCTCGCACGACCAGCTGCCGGGCGTGCTGCAGCAGGCGGCCACGCGCATGCAGACCGGCGCCCCGACCGACGCGGCGCTGAAGTCGTCGCTGCGCCGGGTGACGGAGTCCATGACCCGCCGCTGGCTCTCCGACCCGGACCTGGTGCCCTACTTCCGCGTGGGCGAACTGGCGCGAGGCACCACGGACGAGCGGCTGCTGGAGGGTGCGAGCGGCCGCGGGCTGTCCCGGCTGCGCCCGGCCGACGTCGGCACGTTGCTGCGGAAGTACTACAGCCCCTCGAACGCCGTCCTGAGCCTGGCGGGCGACCTCTCGGGCTGGGACCTGCACGCGCTGGTCAACGCCGCGTTCGCCGACGTGCCCGCCGGCTCGCCGCAGCCCGAACCCGCGCCCCCCGCGGTGCGCGCAGCCGGTCGCGTCAGCCACCTGGCCGGCCTCGGCGCGCCACGCGCCGCGGTGGCGCTGATCGGCCCGTCGGTCGACGACAGCCTGCACGCCTCGTTCTACCTGGCCGCCATGCTCCTGGGTTCGGCCTTCAGCGAGCCCTATTCCCGCGCGGGCGGCTCGCGGTCGCACTTCTCGTACTCGCTGTTCGACGAGCCGGAACTGGTGCGGCTGTTCCCGGAGGTGCCGGCCACGGCCACCGAGCTGAACGCCGTGGACGTGGAGATGGAAGCGCGCCTGATGGACATCCAGAACCAGGTCGCGGACGGCTCGCTGATGGACCGTGTCCGCGCCAGCATGCAGTGGCTGCTCGGCGGCCCCATGCCGCCGGCACTCGTGACACAGCTCGGCCGCGAGCCCTCGGGACTCGGCACGCTCGCCACGAACCAGGCCGCACGCGTGCTGTGGAAGGGGGACGCGTTCTGGCTGCGCTACCTGGGCGTGTTCCTCACGTCGCCGTACGACCACACGTACTGGATCGAGCCGCTCATGCACCACGACCGGCAGGCGCGACTGCTGCTGCTGCCCGCCCGCTGACGAGCCGTCGTCGTTGACCCTGTTTCGCCGCGGGTGCTAGCTTGCACTCCCGGCATGTCACGACGCCTCTTGATCGGCATAGCGGGCGGATCCGGCTCGGGAAAGACCCTCGTTGCGCGCAACATCGTGCGCGACCTCGGGCCGGGCAAGGTCGTCGTGATCGACCAGGACTCCTACTACAAGAACCTCGAGGACATTCCGTTCCGCGACCGTGAGGCGCGGAACTTCGATCATCCCGACGCGTTCGACGGCGAGCTGCTGAAGCAGCACGTGCGGGATCTCCTCGAAGGCCGGTCGATCGAACAGCCGATCTACGACTACACCCAGCATCGCCGGCTGCCCGAAACGCGCCACATCGGCGAGCACGTGGTGATCGTGCTCGAGGGCATCCTGATCTTCGCCGACGCCGAGCTGCGCGATCTCATGGACATCAAGCTGTTCGTGGACGCCGACGCGGACGTGCGGCTGCTGCGCCGCCTGAAGCGCGATCTCATCGAGCGCGGCCGGTCGGTGGACTCCATCGTGCGCCAGTACGAAGAGAGCGTGCGGCCCATGCACATGCAGTTCGTGGAGCCGTCCAAGCGCTGGGCCGACCTGATCATTCCCGAGGGCGGCTTCAACAAGGTGGCCGTGGACCTCATGCGCAGCCGGATCCGCGAACTCCTCGACGGGCGCGGCATGCATGCGGCGCACGCGCCGGTCGAACCGCTGCCCGCCGTGTCGGAGAGCGTCACGGAGGCGTAGCGCCTGCCGATCCCGCGCGGCCCCCACGCAAACGGCCCGCCCTCTCGCGAGGGCGGGCCGTCGTGTTCGGGGCTCGCGCCTACGGCAGCACGAGCATCCGCTTCGTGGTCGTGAAGTTCGGCGCGCGCAGGCGGTAGAAGTACACGCCCGCCGTCACCGCACGCATGCCGCGTCCGCCGAACTCCACCGTGTACTGCCCGGCGTCGAGCTCGCGGTCCACCAGCGTGGCCACGCGCTGTCCCTGCAGGTTGAACACCTCCAGCGTCACGTGCGTGCGCGCCGGCACCGCGTAACGGATCTGCGTGCGGCCCGTGAACGGGTTCGGCGAGTTCTGGCCCAGCGCGAACGCCGCGGGTCGGCCACCCTCGACGCCCGACGAGGACACGCCCACACCGCGGACCTTCAGCGTGTGCGGCGTGGCCGGATCGTCGGTGACGAACGTGACGAGCGCGCTGTCGGGGCCGAGCGCCGTGGGCGTGAACGCGACGCCGATGGTGTCGCTCGAGGCGGCGTTCACCGCGAACGCGGTGCGCACCGGCACGAACGTGGCGCGGTTGCTGGTCACGTTCGTCACGCCCAGGAAGGCCGTGCCGGAGTTCGCGACCGTGAACCAGTCGGTGGTGGTGCTGCCCACGACCACGTTGCCCACGTCGAGCACGCTCGGCGTGCCCGCGAAGGCCGGCACCGTGATCGCGAACGTGTCGGCGCTCTGGTCCGTGAACGAGCCGCCCAGGTCACGCACGCGGACGGCCGCGCGCGTGGTGGGCGCGTTCGGGATCACCCAGGCGAAGGTGCCCGCGGACGCGAGCGTGCTGCGCACGATCTGCACCCACGGCCCGGCCGGGCTCGTGCGGTAGTCCAGCGCCACCGAGTCGATGCCCGCCGACGACCACGTGATGTCGTGCGACGTGCCGTACTTCCAGGCCTGCCCGCCGTCCGGCGTGGTCAGCGACAGCGCGCCCACCGCGTTGCCGGTGCCCGACAGCGGCACCCGCAGCGTGCCGGCGTCGGTCACGATCACGAGCGTGTCGGCGGTCGTGACGGCCGCCACGGGGCGGTAGGTCACGCCGATCGTGTCGCTCGAGCCGGCGTTCACCGAGAACGCGCCGCGCCCCTCGGTGTAGACCGTCGTGCCCGTGCCCACGCTGGTCACGTTCAGCGCCGACGTGCCGGTGGACTGCAGCGTCACCGGCAGCGTGGTGGCGGTGCCCACGTCGTGCGTGCCGAACGCCAGCGAGCCCGGCGTCACCACGGCGCGCGGGCCGAGGATCGTGAACACGGCGTTCGAGCCGTCCACCGGCGCGGCGTCCCACGCGTCGCTCACGCGCACTTCCGCCGTGGCCGACGGATCGTCGGGCAGCGTCCACGCGTAGGTGCCCAGGTAGCCCTCGACCTCCGCCACCAGGTGCCACGGGTCGGCCGGGCCGTTGCGGTACTCGATGCGCGCCAGGCCCACGTTCGCGGCATTCCACGTCACGTTGTGCACGCTGCCCACGGCCCACGACTCGCCGCCGTTCGGCGCCGTCAGCGCCATCGACTGCGTGCTCGCCGGCGTGTACGTGTAGGCGAAGCGCATCTTGTAGAGGTTGCCCGACTGCTCGGCGAACAGGCTCGCGCGGTCGACGGCCATGAAGGTGTAGTTCGTGCCCGGCAGCGTGACCGACTGGAACGTGGCGCCGCCGTCCAGCGACAGGCGCGACACGCCGCCCGAGTACTGCCCCACGATCTGCACGTTCGGATCGTCGCGGGAGATGTCCGTGCCCCACGACGACGTGAAGCCGCCCAGGTTCGAGATCGTCGGCCACGACGTGCCGTAGTCCGACGTGTTGCGCACGCCGGCCGCCGACCACGTGGTGCCGATCGAGTAGCTGTTCTTGCCGCGCGAGATCGACATGCCCGGGATCTCCGAGCCGTTCGCGAGCTGGCGCTGCGTGAAGTTCTGGCCCGTGTCGGTGCTCTGCCACAGGTCGCCGATGCCGCTGCCCGTGATGCCGTCACCCACCTGCCAGACCGTGTTCGAGTCGGGCACGATGATGATGTCGCACGGGCTGCGGAACACCTTCGTGCCGTACGGATTCCACGTCTTGCCCGCGTCGGTCGACACGTACAGCTTGTCGGTGTCGCCACCGAACACCATCGTGTCCGGCTTGTCCGGGTGCTTCTCGAGCGGGATGCCGTACGTGCCGAACGCGTGCGTGAGCTGCGTGGTCCACGTGGCGCCGCGGTTTTCGGAGCGGATGACGCCGCGGCTGCCGCCCGAGAAGTCGACCGCGCCCACGAACACGTTCGTGTCCTTGTCGGACACGAGGAACGCGTTCGCGCTGAGGATCGTCGGCGAGCTGACCGTGGCGATCTGGCGCCACGTCTCGCCGCGGTCCGGCGACTGCCAGATGGCCGAGCCGCCCCACGCGTAGAGGATGTCGGGGTTGTACCAGTTGATCTGCACCGTGCCGCCGCGGAAGCTGCCGAGCGTGCGCACGCTCGCCCACGAGCGGCTCAGCGTCATGCCGGTGGGCATCGTCCACGTGGTGCCGCCGTCGATGCTGCGCACCGCGGCCTTCGACTTGTTCGTGACCACCACCAGCCGCGAGCCGTTCGACGCGATCCCCGACGCCTGCCCGTGCAGGTCGTGCGTGGCGAACGTCCACGTGAGCCCGCCGTCGGTGCTCCTGCGGATGAAGCCGCCGCCGCCCACCAGCCACACGGCGCCGCCCGCCGGCAGGGCGATCGAACGCACCTCGGGGCGCGCGTCCACGCGCAGGTTGACCTTCGTGAACGTGCCGCCGCCGTCGGTGCTGCGGTACGCGGCCGCGTCCGCGCCGCCGACCCACACCGTCGTGCCGTTCTGCGCCACCGCGAACAGTTCGATGGGCGAGCTCAGGCCCGCCGCCGGCGCCCAGTTCGCGCCACCGTCGGTGGTGCGCAGCAGCGTGCCGCCTGCGCCCGCCGCCCAGCCGTTGCTCGCGTCGGTGAACGTGACCGCATTCAGGCGCTGCGCCGTGCCGCTCGTCTGGGCGGTCCACGTGGCGCCGCCGTCGGTGCTCTTCCAGATCGCGCCGCCGTCGCCCACGGCGTACGCGGCGTTCGCGGCCGGCATCGCCACTGCGCGCAGGGCAGCGCCCGCGCCGAGCGTCTGCGTGGCGAACGTGCCGCCGTTGTTCGTGCTGCGGTTCACCTTGCCGCCGTCGCCCACGATCAGCACCGTCAGCCCCTGGTGCGCCACGCCACGCAGCGCGGTGGCGCCGAGCGTGGCCGACGTGAACGTCGCTGCTCCGTCGAACGACCGCCAGATCTGGCCGGCGTCACCCACGGCCCACACGTCGGTGCCGTCCTTGGTCGTGACGGCGTGGAATCCCTGCGCGAAGGCGGACGCGGCCCACAGGAGGGCGGCGGCCGCCAGCACGCCGATCGGCGCGCGACGGAACATCGATGAATTCATGTCGGGGGTCACTCCCAGGCGATGCGGGCGATGGTTTCCAACTCGGCGACCGCGGTCGCCGGGCGGCGATGGAACGAACCGTCGACTTCGAGGGGACGCAGGGTGAGCGCGTCCATGCGGGTGACCGGGAACTTCACGAAGGTGCCACGGGGGTCCCATTCGCGGTCGATCGGGACTGTGCGCACCACCCGGCCCTCCAGGCTGAGCACGAGCTCGGCCTTCCGGACGCGAATCCGGGTCTTCTCCCCCGAGAGACTTGACAGAGAGTAAACGACGGCTCCGCGTGCATCAATGGGTGTTTGCCATTCCAGCTTGAGCCACTGGCCGGCCGACGAGTCGGCGATCCAGGCCACCTGGGCCGGGTCGCCGAGCGTCCGGCGGTCCACCGCCGCCCGCGGCCCGAGCGTGCCCGGGGCGCTTCCCGACGCCGTGACCGTGGCCGAAGGCGACACGTTGGTGTACTCGCCCTCGCCCCGGCTCTCGGGCACGAACAGCGCCGAGTGGCCGACGTGGCAGCCCACACACTTCGTGCCACCGGCCGGCCGGGCGTGGTTGAAGCCCGGCACGTGCGCCGGCCCGGCGGCCGCGCGCACCACCCGCCCCTTCGAGTCCACGATCTGCTCGAACATGGGCTGGTCGCCCGGCGTGCGCTCCACGAACACGCCGCCCTGCGGCGACACGGGCGCCTCGCCGACCCACACCAGCGTGTCCGCGCCGTCCGCCTCGGGGCGCGGCAACACACTGAAGAAGCGGATCTTGAGCCCCTTCTGGATGGGGATCGCGTCCGGGAACGGCGTGTCCACGGGTCCGTTCGCGAACACGTTGGCGCAGTCGAAGCGCACGCGGCGTTCGTCGGCCCAGATCGCGTCCACCGACGGGCGCGGCACGACGCCGTTCGTGTCGGCGTAGTAGACCGGGAACATCGGGGGCGGCGGCAGCGGCCGCGGCGCCAGCGCGACCGCGTCCAGCTCGAGCGTGCCCGGCAGGTCCACGAGCAGGCGCGCCTTGCGCTTGTCGCCCTGCGTCACCGAGCGCGCGTCCATCACCCACAGCCCCCACTCGCCCTTGCCCGTCTCGTCCATCGAGAACACCAGCCGCCCGTCGGGCATCACCGCCGGCGAGCACGCCGACCAGCCCAGGTCCGAGCCCCAGCCGGCCAGCGGCCGCGCCGCGGCGAACCCGTGCGGGAACGCCTGCAGCCCCAGCCGCCCGCCGTTCGGCACCATCGAGGAGTTCTCCGGCCGCACGCCGATCAGCGTGGTGTCGCCGCGCACCACCGGCTGGTGCGCCATCTGCCCGCTGCGCACGCGCGCGTCGCCGCCCTGCAGGCGCAGGAACTCGCCGTCGCGCTCGCACGAGATGGCGTGCCACAGGTCCACGGTGTCCGCCGGCAGTGCGCGCGCGCGGTCCGTGGTCACGTGCAGGGTGTCGAGGTCACTCGCGAAGAAGCGCGACAGCCACCAGCGCGCGAACACCAGCCGGCCGCGCGTGGGATCCATCGAGATCTCCTCGGCGCCGTTGCGCTCGGTGGTGATGCGCAGCAGTTCGGAGCCGTCGGTGCGGATCGTGAAGAGGTTCGTGGCCAGCACGCCGCTGTTCTGCGACACGAGCGGGTAGCGCGTGCTCGCGAACGCCACGCGTCCGTCGGGGATCCAGCACGGGTCCACGTCGTCGTAGCGCTTGAAGCGTCGCGCGCTGACGGGCCCGTAGTAGGCGGCGATCTCGGCGTCGGGGCGGTCGCTGCGGGTGAGCGCGCGCACGTGCGAGCCGTCCGCGTCGGCGAGCCACAGGCGCCACGGTTCGCCCGCGTGCTCCACGGCGGCGAACGCCAGCGTCTTCGCGTCGTACGACACGGCGGGGTCCGCCACGTCGAAGAAGCGCCCCGCCGGCAGCAGTTCGCGCACGGCGCCGTTCCGTTCACGGATCATCAGCTTGCCGCCCGCGGACGCGAAGCGGCCGTCGGGCCCGAGGCCCGGCACCTGCTCGTCGCCGACCGGCTGGCGAGCCACGAACACGATGGGCGGCAGGCCGCCCGTGCCGCCGCCCGACAGCGTCACCGCGAAGGCGGCGAGCACCACGACGAGCGCGGCGAACCGGAGGAAGGGGAGGTTTCGCATGGCGCGGGAAACTACCGCCGCGTGCCGCGTCGTCGCTACGGCGGATCCGGCGCGTTCTCCCGCGGGGCGGCGCCGGGAGCCGCCCGCGCTCCGTCCGGTGGGGCCGCTCGTGCGGGGCGCGGACGGCGCGGACGGCGGGGGCTGCCGTCGGGCACCCGGGCGCGCGAACGGCGCGACCGGACGGCCGGGAGTGCCGGGCGCGGGACGGCGGCCGCCCCACGCATGCGGGTCGTCGAGCAGCAGCCGTGACCGGCGCGAGAGCGAGCTTGTGGCGTCGCCCATCAACTGGCCTCTCGCAGCAGCCGGTCCACCTCGGCCATCGCTCGCGCGGCGGCCTCCCCGGACTGCAGCACGTCGGCGGGCGAGTGGCCGCGTGCGCGGGCATGGCGGGCGGCGGCTTGCGTGGCGGACTCGCTCTCGGCCGCCACCTGCTTGGCCGCGGTGCGGGCACTTCGCTTCGCGCGCGCGGCCTCGATCTTCCCCTCTACGAACGCCTCGCCGTACGCGCGCTCGGCTTCCAGCTGGTCATGCGGAGCGCAGTGCAGCGTCAGGTTCGCGGCGGTGTTCGGGCCGCCCCTGGCGAACGGGACCTTGTGATGGAAGCGCAGTCGCGTGCGCGAGTCGCAGCGATGGCCGTCGTCACTCACCCACGTGCAGGCGCCTTCGTCCTTCACCCACACCTCGCACCGGTCGGCCGGCGACGTGTATCGCGGGTCCTTGGGGTCCTGCACACTGCGCAGCCTTGCGCCCTTGCCGAACTTGCGGCGCTCGAGATGGTCCACGAGCGACCGCAGCGCGCGCTTGAGCACCTCCGGGACGTCGCCGCCGGGCACGGCGTCGCTGAGCAGCGCCTGCGCATAGCGCAGCAGGTCGTGCGTCTCCTGGTCGACGGTGACCTGGACCATGTGGCGGCCGGGCGACAGGGGCTCGATCTTCGGGAACTGCGGAACGGGTTGGATCGACACGAGTTCGGGCTGCGGCCGCGCTGCGGCTACTGGTTCCGGAACCAGTTGGGCGACCCCTTCGGCCGGGTTCGCGGCACTCAGGGCCGACGCCACGGCGCAGGCCGGCTCTCTCTCGGCGCCCGCAGTGACGCGCTCACTCTCGGCCGGTGCCGTGCACGCGCCCTCCCTCCGCACGGGCACGATCACCGTCTCCACGTCGGGCTGGGGGAAGTACTTCGCCAGCACCAGCAGGATCTCGCGCTTGGTCTTGCCCGCCGTCTCGGAGAGCAGCAGCTCGACGTTGTCCGGCTGCAGGCGCGGCACGAGCAGGATGGCGCCCGACAGGTGGAGCCGGCCGTCCGCGATCATCTCGAGGAGCACGGGGAACTTCCGCGCCGCCCGGGCGACCTGGATGCGCTTGAACGCCATGTCCTCCGACATGTGGAGGACGCCCAGGCAGTAGCGATACATCGAGCCGTAGCCCCGGCCACGATGCAACTTCCGCGCGTCCACCTCGCCGATCACCGCCAGCAGTTCGGCTGTGGTCGCACGATCACGGGAGGCAAGCTCGGCGAGCAACGAGAGCAGCGCGGCGTTCCGGTGCGAATCGAAGAACCACTTCGACATCACGACACTCGCTTCGGGGGCGAGTCTTCGCGGGGCGCGTTCTTTGTACCACGCGTATTTTCGGCGAACGCACGCGCCCGCACGTCGCGCAACGCGCGTGCGCCCTCGCGAAATCGCATCGCGCGCGTTTCGCGCCGTGCACGCGCATATAGCGCGCACACACGCGACGAGACGGAGCGCGTCGCACATCGCGGCATCGGCCACGCGCAGAGGCGTCAATTCAAGTCATCGCAAACTCGCGAACACTCGCGCGACGATCGCCGCGGCTTGCCGACGCCGGACGCATCGCCGGCGATGCCGGGGCCAGTCGACGAGTGCGCCTACCCCTTCGACCCGCGCAGTCCCCGCATCGCCATCACCTCGCGCGCCACTTCCTCCACCGCCATGTACGACGCGTCGAGGCTGCGCCAGCCGCGTTCGTCCATCAGGCGGTTCGCACGGATCACCTCGCGCGTGAGCGAGCGCTGGTCCAGGTACTCCTGCATCGCCCTGGGATGGTTCACGGCCTGCGCGCGCGCCTCGCGCACCGTCATCAGCCGGATCACGTTCATGCGCAGGCCGATGACTTTCTCGGGATCGAGGTCCGCCAGCTCCTGCGGCAGCGGCACGTCCGGCACCAGTGGCACGTTGGCGGCCTTCACGCCCTCGTACGCGAGATAGAAGCAGGTCGACGTCTTCGACGAGCGCGACACGCCCACCAGCACCACGTCCGCCTGGTCCAGGTCGCGCAGCCGCTGGCCGTCGTCGTGCGCGAGCGTGTAGTCGATCGCCACCTGCCGGTCGAAGCGCTCGCGGTCGGAGCGGTACAGCAGGCCCGGCTTGGACCGCGGTGCGCGCTTGAGCAGGTCGTGCAGCGCGGAGAACGCCGGGCCCAGCACGTCCACCGTCGGCACCGCGAGCCGCTTCGCCTGCGCGGCCAGCGCCTCGCGCGTCTCGTCGCCCACCAGCGTGTAGAACACGATCGCCCTGGCCTCGGCCGCCTCGCGCATCACCGTTTCCACGCGCCGCGCCGTGCGCACCTGCCCGCGGCGCACCAGCCGCACCGGCAGGCCCTCGAACTGCACGACCGCCGCCTTCACCACCTGCTGGCAGGTCTCGCCGCGGCCGTCCGACACGGCGTAGATCGTGGGCAGCTTCGCCCCCTTGCCCGCGGCCGCGCCCTTCACGACGCGCGCGCCTTCGCGAGTTCGACCCACGCGCGCAGCGTCTCGGCCACCGACCACGCCTGCGCCATGCAGCCCGCGGCGCGGTGCGGCGCGTCGCCGTCGGCCACCTCGGGCAGCGTGCCCACGCCGAAGCCGCGCATCAGCCCCTCCATCGGCGCGATCGCCGCCAGCGCCGACGCCGCGTCGCCGGTGGCGCGCCAGCGCGCCAGCGCGTACGGCGGCAGCAGCCACGTCCACACGGTGCCCTGGTGGTACGCGCCGTCGCGTTCGCGCCGCCCGCCGGTGAAGACGCCGTGGTAGTCGCGATGCGTCGGCGCGAGGCTGCGCAGGCCGTGCGACGTCACCAGTTGCCGGCCCACCGCGTGCACCACCGCCAGGCGCTGCTCCTGCGGCAGCAGGTCCTCGCCGAGCGACACCGCGAAGACCTGATTCGGGCGCACCGACGCGTCGTCGCCGTTCGGCCCGTCGAGCACGTCGAACAGGCAGCGCTCGCGTTCGTTCCAGAACCGCGCGTACGACGCGCGCACGCGCTCGGCGCGCACGGCCCAGTCGGCGGGCGAGCGGCCCACGCGCGGGGCGAGCACCGCGAGCGTGCGCAGCGCCGCGTGCCAGAGCGCGTTGATCTCCACCGGCTTGCCGCGCCGCGGCGTGACGACCCAGTCCTCGACGCGCGCGTCCATCCACGTCAGCGCCACGCCGTCCTCGCCTTGCGTCACCAGCCCGTCGGCCGGGTCCACGCGGATGCCGAAGCGCGTGCCCTTCTCGTAGCCCGCGGCGATGCTCTCCAAAGCCGGCCACAGTTCGGCCAGCAGCGCGTCGTCGCCCGTCTGCTCCACCGTGGCGCGCGCCGCCTGGAACATCCACAGCGCCGCGTCCACCGTGTTGTACTCCGCCGGCGCGCCCTCGTCGGGCCAGTAGTTCGGCAGCATGCCCTGCGACACGTGACGCGCGAACTGCCGCAGGATCGCGCGCGCGATCTCGGGCCGCCCCGTGGCCAGCGCCAGCCCCGGCAGCGAGATCATCGTGTCGCGGCCCCAGTCGGTGAACCACGGGTAGCCCGCCACCACGCTGCGCCCGTCGGGATCGTCGGCGTGCGCACGCGCCACCACGAACTGGTCGGCCGCCAGCACGAGCCGGCGGATCCAGTCGGGCGCCTTCTTCGCCACCGCGCCGTGCGCGCGGTCGAACGCGTGCAGCAGCGCGCGCTCGTGCTTCTCGCGCCGGCCGTGCGAAGCCGCCGCGCGCCGCGGCGACGCCGCGCCCGGCTCGAGCGCCGCCGACACGAGCCACGACTCGCCCGGCGCCAGCGTGCGTTCCAGCGTGCCCGCGCTCCACAGGTCGGTGCGGTCGTCGAGCCCGCGCTCGGTCTCCACCGCCAGCGCGAAGTCGCGCACCCACGTGCCGCCCGCCGTCGCCGTGCCGCCCGCGCCGCGCACGAAGACCGTGGGCGCGCCCTCGCGCATGCGGATCGCGAGCCCGTCGGGCAGCACCGACGCGTGCGGCTCGCCGGTTCCCCGCGTGGTGTCGTGGTGGTCGCGGCAGTCGGCGAGCGGTTCCAGCCGCAGCGTCAGCGGCGCCGCCGCCGTGACGAGCCGGTACTCCACGCGCGTCGCCTGCTCGCCCGGCTCCATCCACACGCGCTTCTCGAGCCGCGTCTCGCCCACCGCCCAGCGCCACACCGGCGTGGTGCCCTCGAGCGTGAACGACTCCAGGTGCAGGTGCCCCGTCGGCTCCACCACGCCCGTCGCCCAGTGGTTCGTGTCGAACGCGATCCACGTGCCGTCCACGCACGCGCGCTCGGCGAGCTTCGCCAGCAGCAGCGTGCGTCGCACGGGCGGCTGCAGCGCCGCCACCAGCAGGCCGTGGTACCGGCGCGTGAGCGCGCCGCCCAGCGTGCCCATCGCGTAGCTGCCGAGGCCGTTCGTGACCAGCCACTCGAGGCGCCCCGCCTCGGCGGCGCGGCCGAGCACGTCGCGGCCGAAGAGGATGTCGGACATGGATCGCTCCGGGTTGGGGGACCGGCGGGAAGGTGCGCGCCGTGCGCCCGATGCGCAAGGGCGGAGCACGCCCCGCGCAGCGCCCGTTGCCGTCCGGCCCGCCGCCGAAACGCGCGAGCGGAGCAGGGACCTACGCGCGCGGTGCGAGCCCCAGCGTCACCATCGCGATCCCGTCGTCCGTGCGCCAGCGGCGCTCGATCGCGAAGCCCAGCCGCTCGTACAGCGCGATCGCCGGCGCGTTGCGCTCGCCCGTGGACACCGTGAGGCCACGCGATCCGCAGCGCGCCATCACGTGCCGCATCAGCGCCGTGCCGAAGCCGCGGCGGAACGCGTCCGGGTGCACGACGAGCGCGTCCACGTTCGGGCGTTCGGCCGAGTGCTCGTCCACCTCGACCACCGCGAGCAGCCGGCCCGCCTCGCGCACGCCGTGGAACGTGCACGGCGCCGTGCGCACCTGCCCGATGGTGCGGCCGAGCGGGAAGAAGTCCGCCACGCCGAGCAGCGCCGCCTCCACCGCGTACGACGCGTGCATCACGGCGAGGATCTCGGCCGCGATCGCCGGGTCGCGCGCGTCGAGCGACTCCACGAGCGGCCCGTGCCCGGTCGTGCCGTCCGGCGGGCTCATCGCGGCTTCAGCGAGTCCGCGAGGTCGGGCCGGTAGCGCAGCGCGTCCTCCGGCCGGCCCAGCGCGCGGTACGCCACGAACAGGTCGTTGCGCGCGGCGCCGAGGAAGTTGTTCGTGCTGTCCACCTGCGGCGCCAGGATGCGGAAGCCGGCGAGCGTCTGCTCGACGGCCGCGTCGAGGCGCTTCTGCATGAGCAGCACCCGGCCCAGCTTCACGTGCGTCACGCCCACGTCGAAGCGGTCGGGCGGCCCCGCCCCGTCGTAGGCGAGGAGCGCGTCGCGGAAGTACTGCTCCGCGCGCCGCAGGTCGCCGTGCCGCATGTGGAAGTCGCCCAGGTTCGCGAGCGCGATGCCGACCCGGTCGTGATGCGGCCCGTACGTGCGGCGGTAGATCTCGTACGCGCGCTGGTAGTTCGCGAGCGCCTCGGCGGCCCGGCCTCCGCGGTTCTGGGCGTTCGCGAGCGTCGTCAGCACCAGCGCGACGCGCGGATGATCGCGCCCGTACGCGCGCTCGAACGACGCCAGCGTGCCGCGCAGCAGGGAGTCCGCCTCGGCCTCGCGGTGCATGAACAGCAGGTTCGCCGCCAGCTGGTTCGCCGCGTCGGCCGCCTGCGGGCTGTCCGCCCCGTACCAGCCCCGTTCGATGTCGAGCGCCTCCCGGAGCAGCGTGTCCGCCTCCGCGTACCGGCCGCGCTGGCCGAGGATGTTGCCCAGGTTGATGAGGTCGTCCGCCACGCTCGGATGCCGCGGCCCGTGCAGGGCGCGGCTGCCCGCGAGGATCAGGCGGTTCAGCGAGTCCGAGCGGTCCAGCTCGCCCAGGTAGTACCAGGCGTTCGCGAGGTCGCTCATGGACACGAGCCGCTCCGCCGACGGCTTCGCCGACGCGCTGTAGCGCTGCACCGCCTCCTCGAGCAGCGGCACCGCCTTCGCGTACTCCCCGCGTTCCGAAGTCACGCGCCCGAGCGTGCCGAGCGCGTCGGTGATCCGGTCGTGGTCGGCGGGCAGTTCCCGCCGCCCCAGGGTGAGCGCGTCCCGGGCGAGTCGCTCGGCGTCGTCCCAGCGGCCCTGCAGATCGCGCAGCATCGCGACGTCGTTCATCACGCGGATGCGCTCGTCCACGTCGCGCTCCGGCACGTGCCGCAACGCCGCCGTGAGCGCGGAGTCCGCGGTCTCGACCTGGCCCCGGTTGAGGAAGATCTCCCCGAGCGTGCGTTCGAGCGTGGCGCGCACGCCCGGCTCGGCGGCCAGCTGTCGCGCGTCCTGCAGGCCCTTCTCGAGCAGCGTCACCACGCGCAGCGTGTCGGACGGCCCCGCCTGCGCGTCGCCGCCCTGCAGCAGGTCGGTCATGAACTTCTGGATCCGCTCCGTGCGCGCCGCCTGCGCCGCCACGCGGTCGCGCTCGGCGGCCAGCCGCACCGTGTAGAACGCGACGAGCGCCACCAGCACCACCAGCGCGACCGCCGCGGCGCTCACCGCGGCCGCGTGGCGGCGCAGGAACTTGCCCGCGCGGTAGCTCCAGGCGTCGCCGCGCGCGACCAGCGGACGGCCCGCCAGGTAGCGGTCGACGTCGGCGATCAGCGCGTCCACCGTGCGGTAGCGCCGCTCGATGTCGCGGTGCATGGCCGTGAGGCAGAGCACGTCGAGGTCCTTCCACGCGTCGCGCCCGAGGCCCGCCGCGCGCCCGCTCTCGGCCGCCACCACCGACGGCCGGCGCACGGACTGCTGCGTCAGCACGATCGCCGCCTCCGACGGCGTGCGGCCGGCGAGGTCGAACGGCAGCCGGTCCGTGAGCAGCTCGTGCAGCACCACGCCGAGCGAGTAGACGTCCGAGTGCACGCCGAGGCCCTCGCCGCGCGCCTGCTCGGGCGACGCGTACGCCGGCGTCATCATGCGCATGCCCGTGCGCGTCATCTGCGCGGCGTCGTCCACCGCCTCGAGCGGCTTCGAGATGCCGAAGTCCAGCAGCTTCGGGCTGCCGTCCGGTCGCACCAGGATGTTCGACGGCTTCAGGTCGCGATGCAGGATCGCCCGCGCGTGCGCGTGCCGCACCGCCTCGCACACCTCGCGGAACAGCCGCAGGCGCGCGTCCACCGGCAGTGCGTTGGTGCGGCAGTATTCGTTCAGCGGCACGCCGTCCACGAGCTCCATCGCGAACCACGGCGTGCCGTCGGGCAGCACGTCGGCGTCGAACAGGCGCGCGATCGCCGGGTGGTCCAGCTGGGCCAGCGCGCGCTGCTCGAACGCGAAGCGCTCGCGGCGCGCCGGTGACAGCGTGGAGTCGCGCAGGATCTTGATGGCCGCCTCGGCGCCGAGGTCGTCCCGGCGCGCGCGCACCACCACGCCCATGCCGCCCTCGCCCAGCACGCCGAGCACCCGATACGGCCCGAACGCCTGCCCGCCGAACGGCGCCGGCGACGCGGCGAGCACCTGGTCGGCGGCCGCCGCCAGCCCGCCGTCGAGCAGCGCGTGGCCCTCGTCGTCGGCGGTGAGCATGCCCAGCACCTGCTCGCGCATCGCGGCGTCCTCGCCGCACGCGGCGTCCACGTACGCGCGGCGCTCCGACGCCGGCCGGTCGAGCGCGGCGTGGAAGACGTCCTGCACGCGCTGCCAGCGCTGCGCCGCGTCCATCGGTCCCTCGGGCGCCGTCACGAGGGGCGCGTGTCGTGGCGTCGCAGTTCGTGCGCGAGCCACGCCTTGGCCGCGCGCCAGTCGCGCTCGATCGTGGCGTCCGACACGCCGAGCAGCGCCGCCGTCTCGCGCGTGTCGAGCCCGCCGTAGAACCGGCACTCCACCATCAGCGCCTGCCGCGGGTGCAGCCGCGCCAGCTCGTCGAGCGCGGCGTCCAGCGCCAGCACCTCGTCGGGCGTGCCCGCGCCGCCGGCGAGCGCCTCGTCGAACGTCACCAGCGCCTCGCCACCGCCGCGCTTCTCGGCCTTGCGTGCGCGCGCCGCGTCGATCAGCACGCGCCGCATGGCACGCGCGGCGATGCGCTTGAAGTGCTGCTCCGAGGTGGCCGGGATCGACGTGTCGCGCGACAGGCGCAGCCACGCCTCGTGCACGAGCACCGTGGGCGTGATCGTGGCACTCGGGTCGCCGCGGCGTACGGCCGACGCCAGCCGGCGCAGCTCCTCGTAGGCCTGGCTGAACAATGCGTCCAGCCCGTCCCGCCCTTGCGTCATGCCGCCTCCGCCCGTGGGGTCCGCGGTGCTCCGGCCGACGCCCCGCTCGCGGGTCTCCGCACGATGCCTGCGCGTCTCGAGCCGAGCATCGAAGCTAGCATCCGGCCCCGCCCCCCCGGAACGACGAAACGGGGCGCGTGGCGGCAGCGCCCGTCCCGGCCCCGCCGTTGACACTCCCCGCGGGCCCTCCTACCGTCCGCGCGCCATGTCCGAACCCAATCCTCATTACGCCGGTCCCGGTTGGATCGAAGTCATCGTCGGCAGCATGTACAGCGGCAAGACGGAGGAGTTGATCCGTCGTTTGCGCCGCGCCCAGATCGCCCGCCAGCGCGTGGAGATCTTCAAGCCCGTCATCGACGACCGCTATTCCAAGGATCAGATCGTCTCGCACAGCGAACTGCGCATTCCCTCGCGCGGCGTACGCACGGCGGCCGAGATCCTCAGGCACGCGCACGAAGCGCAGGTCATCGGCATCGACGAGGGGCAGTTCCTGGGCGTGGGGCTGCTGCCGGTGGTGGAACGGCTCGCACGCGCCGGCAAGCGCGTGATCGTGGCCGGTCTCGACCAGGACTACATGGGCAAGCCGTTCGAGCCCATGCCCCAGCTGCTCGCGATCGCCGAGTACATCACCAAGACGCTGGCCATCTGCATGGTGTGCGGAGCGCCGGCCAATCGCACGTATCGCAAGGTCGCCCGGGGCGGTCGCGTGGTGGTCGGCGGCGCCGACATCTACGAGGCCCGCTGCCGGCGCTGCTGGGAGCTGGGTCGACGCGTGCAGGCCGCGCCGCAGGGCGAGCCGGCCGTGATCCCGTCGCCCGCCCCTCACGCCAACGGAGAGTCCCATGCTCGCACGTCGTCTGGTCGCTCCCCTGCTCGCCGCCGCGCTGCTCGCCAGCGGGTGCGGTAAAGGCAGCACTCCCTCTCCGTCCGGCGGCGCGCCGGGGTCCGCGGGCGGTTCGTCGCTGGACGTCGGGCTGGTGTTCGACATCGGCGGCCGCGGCGACAAGTCGTTCAACGATGCCGCGGCGGCCGGACTCGAGAAGGCCAAGGCCGAACTCGGGGTGCCGTTCACCACGCTCGAAACGAACGAAGGCGCCGACCGCGAGGCGCAGCTCCGCCAGCTGGCCGCGGGCCCGTCGCAGCTCGTGTTCGGCGTCGGCTTCCTGTTCACCGACGACATCAAGGCGCTCGCGAAGGAGTTCCCCGACAAGAAGTTCGCATGCGTCGACTTCACCGTGACGCCCGGCGAGACGCTGGCCACGAACCTCGCGGCGCTCAAGTTCCGCGAGGAAGAGGGCAGCTTCCTCGTGGGCGCGCTGGCGGCGCTCACCAGCAAGACCGGCAAGATCGGCTTCGTGGGCGGCATGGACATCCCGCTGATCCACAAGTTCCAGGCCGGCTACGAGGCGGGCGCGAAGCACGTGAAGCCCGGCATCCAGGTGATCGTGAAGTACGCCGGCACCACTGGCGAGGCGTTCCGCGACCCCACGAAGGGCAAGGAACTGGCACTGGCCGAGTACAACGCCGGCGCGGACATCATCTTCCACGCCTCGGGCAGCACGGGGCTCGGCGTGTTCGAGGCCGCGCGCGAACAGAAGAAGCTCGCGATCGGCGTGGACTCGGACCAGTACGACGAGGCGCCCGGCTTCATCCTGACGTCCATGGTCAAGCGCGTGGACACCGCGGTGTTCGACACGATCCGGGACATGAAGGACGGCCGGTGGGTGAGCGGCGTGCACGACTTCGGGCTCGCGGAGATGGGCGTAAAGTGGGTGTACGACGAACGCAACATGGAGCTCATCGCAGACGTCGTGTAGGAGAATGTCGACGAGCTCGTAGCGGACATCGTGGCGGGTCGCATCACCG
>JBGAMH010000038.1:0-23459 GCA_044223135.1 Candidatus Eiseniibacteriota bacterium
GCGCCAGTTCCAGCCGCTCGCCCGCCACGGTGAGCACGAGGAACGCCACCCACCAGGGCGCGGCCACGGCGACCGGCTGGTCCGCGAGCAGCGCCGCGGCGCCGGCGAGCAGCGCGAGCGCGCCCGCGCCCATCACCAGGTGCGGCGGATCGGGGCGCCGCTTCACGATCACGGCGAAGATCGCCACGAGCCCGGCCGCGCCCGCCACGAGCAGCGCCTGCGGCCACGGCGCCGGCAGGCCGGCGACCAGCGCGAGCGCGCCGAGGCCGCTCGCGAGCGGTGACACGTACGCCCAGCGCTGGCGCGCGAGCGTGGCGAGCGCCACCGCGCGCTCGAGGCCGATCAGCGTGCCGAGGAAGCCCGCCACCATGATCGGGCCGTGCAGGTGCGCGGGCGGCAGCGCGGTGGCCGGCAGCGGCACGCCCAGCCGCACGAGGCCCGTCCACAGCCCGGCCAGCAGCGCGAGCGCCGCGGGCAGCAGCAGCGGCAGCGGGCGCGGCTCAGGCTTCGCGGCCACACACACGCTCGGGCGGGGTGAGCGGTCTCGGGATGGGCCCGGTGGCGCGCACGGTGTGCACGGTGCGGCCGGGCTCGGCCACCGGCGCGGCCGGCGCCACGAACGCGTTCGAGTTCCGGGGTGCGTGCATGGGCTTGCTCGCTCGAGCCCGCTCGGGCCGGGTCAGGGCGTGACCGGGGCCCGGGTGGCCTGCCACCCGACGACGCGCCACTCGCCCTTGCGCCGGACGAAGAAGCCGCTGTTCAGGTAGCGGCTCACGTCCACGGTGTCGCCGTGCGTGCGCGTGGCGACCAGCCGGAACGTGAGCAGCGCCGCGTCGCCGTAGGGCTGCACGCGCACGTCCTCGGCCGCGTAGCGCATCGTGGCGTCGCCGGGCTTCGGCGCGGGCGTCGCGCGCACCTCGGCCAGGATGTCGGCCTTGCCCACGCGGCGGCCGCCGGAGCCGGTGTACACGAGGTCGTCGGCCCAGAAGCGGTCGTGCTGCGCGACGTCGTCGCGCGCCGCGCCGTCGAGGAACGCGGTCAGCAGCGACGTGATCTCGCGCACCGTGGGCGACGTGGACGCGGCGGGTGCCGTGGCGAGCAGCGACAGCGACAACACGAAGGCGACGACGGGCGACATGACGACCTCCGGGGCGGTGAGTGTGGCCGGAAGGGACCACCTCGCCGCGCGGTCGTCAACGCGGCGCGTTCGCCTCGCCCAGCCGGATGCTCTCGGCCAGCATCTCGTCGGCCGCCCGGATCGTGCGCAGCTGCGCCATGAACGCCCGCTGCGCGATGAGCATGCGCACTTCCGCCTCGGACAGGTCCACCGCGGCGGCGGGCGTGACCTCGCCGGCCACGACGTCGCCCGCGGCTTCGGCCGCCACCGGGAGCCCGGCGCGGGCGATGTCCTGCGCGGCCTGGTCCACCTGCTGCCCGTAGGTGCGCAGCGCGCGCGCGGCGGTGGCGAGCGCGGGGGAGAGTGCGGACACGTTCACGCGAAACCTCCATCACGACGACGCGGCGTTTCGTGCCGTCCCGGGCGGGTGCCGCACCCGGAAGTGTCGGGTCGCGCGCGCGGCGCTGCAGCGGGCGTTTCGCCCGCACGCGAAACGGCGGCGGGTGCCCGCACCCACCGCCGCTTCGAGCCGGGTTCCGTCAGGCGCTGGCGGGCGCCGCGTCGACCACCGTCTTCACCTCGAACGTGGGCGGCGACTCGAGGTGCTTCTTCACCAGGCACTGGTCGGCCGAGCGCACGAGCGCCGGGTAGTACTTGTCCGGGAAGTCGGGCGGCACGTGGATGTCGATCTCGATGCGGCCGACGAGCCCGGTCTCCGGGTTCTTCACGGTGCGCTGCGTGAGCCGGATGCCTTCGGTGGGCAGGCCGCGCTGCCGGCAGAAGCCGAGCACGTAGATGCCGGCGCACGTCCCGATCGAGGCGAGGAACGTGGCGAACGGCGTGGGGGCCGAGTCCTCGCCGCCGCCCGTCGCGGGCTGGTCGGTGCGCAGCGTGTGGGGGCCGAACTGGGCGTCCACGCGGGCGCCGCCGGGGAAGGTGATCGTCATGTCCATGAAGGAAGGCTCCTGGGATCGGGGCTTCGGGGTTCCAGGGGTGGGAGCCCGGCCGGGGGCCGAACGGTGCCTTGTGCGCGGAAGATTGCATCTGGCCGCCGGAAGCTCCGACGCGGCAATGGGATGCGAGGTTCGCCCTCCGCACGGCCCAAGGCTTCGATGCGCCAGTCGCTTACCCGCATCCGTCTGCAATCTTCCGCGCACCGGGTACGGCCCCGCTCCGGGCCGGGGCCGCGTGCGCTTTCGGGGCCCGCGTTCGTTCGGGGTTCAGCAGCCGTCCCCACCGAACCCGGAGGTCCGCCATGCCCCGATCGCCGCTCCTCGTCCTGACCACGGCCGCCCTCCTCGCCGCGGCGCTGTGCGCGCCGCCCGCCGCCCGGGCGGGTGAGCCGGCGGCGGCCCCCGCGCGGCCCGACGCGGCGCCCGCGGAGACGTCCGATCCCGGCGATCCGCGCGGCGTGACCCGCTTCACGCCCACGCGTCGCGACGGCGGTTCGTCCGCCCGGAGCGAAGTGCGCGCGCGCCTCTCGGCGCATCGCACGGCGCTCGCCACGCTGCGTTCGGAGCTCGCGTCGGCGGCGCCGGAGCAGCGCCCGGCGATCCAGCGCCGGATCGAAGCGCAGAAACTCGACTTCGAGATGCAGGTGACGTCCGCGCAACTCGCGACGGCGCGACGCGCCGGGCGCGCGGACGACATCGAGCGCCTGGGCCGCCGCCTCGCGCGGCTGGCGCCGGCGATGGAGCGGCTCGGAGTGGCGCCCACGGGAGGTGCGCGATGATCCGCCGGTTGATCGCTTCGCTCGCACTGCTGGCGGTGGCCGCGGCGCCGGCCTTCGCCGACCTGGGACCCGGCATCCGCGTGAAGCTCACGGGCGCGACGGGACCGCTCGTGGCCGGCACGCCGGGACCGGTCACGTTCACGATCGACTCCGACCACGCCGCCACGCTGACGGGCTTCCAGCTCACCGCGCCGCGCGGCGCGGCCGGCGCGGGCCTCCCGGTCTCGGGCCTGCCCACGGGCGCGGTGAACCTGGCCGCGAACACGCCCTACACGCTGCCGCTCACGGTGACCTCGCTGAACGACGACGCGCTGCTCAAGCTGGTGTTCACGGTCGGCACGCGCAAGGTGACGAACTACTTCGACCTCTCGCGCCAGCACTTCGACCGCATGCACCGGCCGCAGGAAGCCGTGTCGCTCGGCGACCTGCCGTCGATCCCGTTCGATCCGGCGGGCGACGACGACCCGGGCGCGGGCCCGCCGGTGTCGACGCTGAAGCACGACCGCCCGATCGTAGACCGGCGCGACGCGTCGGCGACGAAGTCGGTTCAGGGCCACAACGTGCGCGTGAAGGGCCGGGTCGCCTACGGACGGAGGACCAAGGAGGGCTCGAACAGCTACGTCACCGTGGGGGCGGACCACGTGCGCGTGCGCGTGTTCGACCAGGAGACGGGCTTCGACGACCTGCTGTACGAAGGCCGCACCGACGCCGACGGCAACTTCGACTGGAACGTCTTCTGCAGCGAGGACGAGCCCGACCTGTACCTCGAGATCGCCACCATCAACGGCGCGGTGAACGTGCAGGACGACACGTGGAGCAGCGTCTGGTCGTTCGAGACGTCGGTGCGCGTGGACTACACGGGCACGTTCGTCAACTACGGCTCGATCTCGCCCGGCGACTCGTACATGACGAAGGCGCTGCACATGCACAACACGGTCACGCGCACGTGGCGCTGGTGGCACGCGAACACCAGCATTCCGATCGCGCTGCAGGCGGTGGAGTTCCCGAGCGGCGACTGGGCGCACTACGACCCGTTCGGCGGCGACATCCACATCCCCGAGTACATCGGTGGCGTGCAGAACTTCATGCACGTGTGGCGCGAGGCGACGCTGTCGCACGAGTACGGCCACGCGATCATGAACGAGGCGCTCGGCTACTCGCCGCCCTTCGACTACGACAACGGCATCTGCAACAACGCGAACGGCGACCCCGGCCACTGCATGTGGTGCCAGGAGGACGGCGGCACGGCGGTGAACGAGGGCTGGGCGAACTTCGTGGCGGACGGCACCACCACGACGTGGGAGGGCCTCTACGGCACCGCTCCGTACCGGTCCCGCGACATCGAGGACGTGGGGATGTGCGAGGACAACGGCGCCCCGTACTACGCCAACGCGTTCGTCACGGAAGGCAACTTCGGCTCCCTGCTGCGCGACCTGGCCGACCCGCAGAACGAGGCCGACCCGGCGGCGATCGCCGATGCGAAGGACCTGCTGAACCTGTCGGTGTCCACCGTCGTCGAGCCGTTTCTCCTGCACGACATCGACACGCCGTCGCAGTACATCACCTGGTTCCGCTCGATGAACCCCGGGCTGAACGCGAACGCGCTCTGGAGCACGTTCGCGAACGATCGCTACGAGCTGGCGGACAACACCGTGCCGGGCACCGTGTCGGGCCTCACGTCCACGGACCACACGCTGAACGTGGCGTCGCCCGACGCGCGCGTGTCGCTGGCATGGAATGCCGCGAGCGACAACTTCTCGGGCGTGCACCACTACACGGTGCAGGTGGCGGCCTCCACGTCCGGGCCGTGGACCAACGTCACGCGGACCGATCCGGAGACGAACGCGGCGACGTCGGAGATCCTCGCCACGCACGTGGACTCGGGATACCTGTCGGTGGGCTCGTGGTGGTTCCGGGTGCGCGCGGTGGACCGCGCGGGCAACGCCGGGTCGTACGTCACGGCGGGCCCGTGGGTGGTCCGTGCGCCGTTCCCGGCGGACCTGGCGTCCACGGTGCAGACCGGCTGGGACGCGTCGATCGTGCCGCGCAACGCGACCGGCGCCACGTCCGGAAACTGCACGGAAACCCTCACGCGCAACGGCAACAGCGCGAACACGTACCTCAACTGGACCGTCACGAACATCGGCGAGTCGAGCACCACCGGCTCCAGCCGCACGCGCGTGCTCGTGGACGGCGTGGTGGTGGACTCCTCCACGACGTCGTCGAGCCTGCCCGCGGCGGGCGGGACGAACTTCACCAACAATCGCGGGCCGTTCGTCGTGCGCGGCGGCATGCACACGGTGCAGGTGCACCTCGACGACGACGAGGTGCTCGCCGAGCCGAACGAGGCGAACAACACACGCTCGATCCAGTACGCGTGGCTGGGCCAGTCGGTGGGCCTGGGCTCCCGCGTGCGCCGCGCGGCGCCGCCCGCCCCGTACGGGGGCTTCGACGGCCTGCCGGGCTTTCCGTTGCCGCGATACGCCAACTGCGACGGGCTCGCGTTCACGCAGTTCCGCCTCGTGCCGCCCCTGAACGCGCCGTTCGCCGGCCTGTGGGCGACGTCCACGGACACGACCGAGAACCTGAACGTGTCGCTGCACGACTACGTGCCGAACACGACCGCGCTCGGCTACGCCACGCGGCTCGCGTACTCGTCGCGCCCGGCCGGCGAGCTCGACGCGGTGCTGTCGAACACGCGCAACCGCTCGGCGTCGACCTACGACGCGGGCGTGGTGAACGCGAGCCTGGGGACGCACGACTACTTCGCCGGCGCCGTGTCGGCCCCGTCCACCGCGCTGGTCGCGGGCGACTCGGTCACGATCACGCTGGCCGACACCGTGATGCTGGCGCTGCGCGACCTGAACCTGACCTCCACCACGCCGCAGACGATCGAAGTGCGGCGCGTGTCCGGCACGAGCCCGGTGTACACGCTGTGGCTCTCGAGCACGTTCACGGTGGGCACGCTGTCCACGTACGACGGCAAGGCCGGCATGGACGCGAGCGGCGCCGCGGACCTGTACATCGTGCCCGCCGCGAGCGGCATCCACGAGCTGGTGTTCTACCGCAACCCGCGCGACGGCTGGGGCGCGGTCACGTTCACGGTGAAGGTGCGCCCGCTCAAGGCGGACTACGCGCCGATCGCCGCGGCCGGCTGGGCGGGCTCGGTGATCCCGCGCGGGGCCGCGGACGCCACCACCGGCAACGTGCCGGCGCCCGTGAGCCTCGCGGGCGACGCGCCGGCCACGTGGGTGAACCTGGCGGTGAAGAACACGAGCGACGCCGGTGGAGCGTTCGTGAACGTGTACCGGATGCTCGATCGCACGTTCCTCGGCAACACGGTGTTCGTGCTGGCCGGGCAGCAACAGGGCCTCTCGGTCAACATCGGGCCGTCCACGGTGCCCGCCGGCCGGCACGTGCTGGGGCTGAGCGCCGACGCGCCGCAGTTCATCCCCGAGCTCGACGAGGCGAACAACCGCACCGGCCGCCAGTGGGTGTGGACGCCGCCCGCGTCGCCGCTGGCGACGCCGATCTGGCGCGCGGGCACGAACGGCGGCCCCCTGGAGGGCTGGGACACGCTCGACTCCACGCAGACACCGTCGTTCGACGTGGACGGCCTGCGCACGCCGGTGTTCAACGCCGGCGGCAGCGCCGGCTGGGCGGCCGTCGCGATCGCGCCGCGCACCGGCTCCGACGTGGATGTGCAGCTGCACGAGCTCGCGACCGGCGCCACGCACGGCTTCGACGACGCGATCGCGTACTCGGCGTGGGACGGCGACGCGACCGAACTGGTGCTGGTGAACTTCGGCGCCACCGCGTACCGCGCGTTCGACGCCGGCGTGCTGCGCGCGAGCAACGACACGTCGAGCTACTCCGCCGAGATCGTGGGCGCCGCGCTGCGCGGCACCGGCATCTCGGGCCCGTTCACGATGGGCGCCGACCACCTCGTGCAGCTGCACGCGATCGACTTCGCCGTCGGCCATCACGTGGTGGACGTGGTGAACCAGTCGGGATCCGTCGACTGGGCGGCCGCCGCGTACGGCGGACCGCGCCCGTTCCAGAACCGCACCGACGGCGCGGACGTGGCGAGCGCCTGGCTCGCGCCGGCCGGCCAGGGCGAGCACCTGGAGTTCGACGTGAGCACGCCGGGCCGCTACGCGATCGCGGTGTTCAAGGCGGGCGCTTCCGAGCGCGGCAAGTCGGGCACCTACGCGCTGGCGGTGGACCAGGCGTGGCTGGGAGCGGAGCCGGTGTCGGGCGCCGCGCGGCCGCTGGTGGCGAGCCCCACGCCGTTCGCGGCGAACACGCGCCTCGCGTTCGCCCTCGCGCGGCCCGGCGAGGCCGGCGTCGAGGTGTACGACGTGCGCGGTGCGCGCGTGCGGACGCTCGCGGCCGGGTTCGCGGCCGCGGGTCGGCACGAGCTCGCGTGGGCGGGCGACGACGACGCGGGCCGCCCGCTGCCGGCGGGGCTCTACTTCGTGAAGCTGGCCACCGCGGACCGGCGCGAGGTGACGCGCGTCGTGATCGCCCGCTGACGCCGACGAGGTCCGACGCCCGGAAGCGCCCCCGCTTCCGGGCGTCGTCTTTTCGGAGGCCACGCGCTAAGGTGCCGCGGGGCGCCGGCTGGGCCCCTTTCGATCCGCCGCGCCGCGGCGATCGGCGCACCGTCCAGGGGGGAAGCGTCCGTGAAGCGCATGCTGCCGTTGATCGCGATGTGCCTGCTGGCCTCGTCCGCGAGGGCCGCCGTGAAGACCGAGATCGTCGAGTACAAGGCCGGCGATGCCGTGATGCAGGGCTGGGTGTCGTGGGACGCCGCGAAGGCGGGCAGGCGCCCCGGCGTGCTGCTGGTGCACGACTGGATGGGGGCGACCGCGCACCAGAAGTCGCAGGCCGAGCAGCTCGCGGCGAAGGGCTACGTCGTGTTCGTGGCCGACGCGTACGGCAAGGGCGTGCGCCCGACCACCGCGAAGGACGCCTCGGCCGAGGCCGGCAAGTACTACGCGAACCGCGGCCTGCTCCGCGCGCGGCTGCGTGCCGCGCTGGACCTGCTCGCGGCGCGTCCGCAGGTGGACGGCACGCGGCTCGCCACGATCGGCTACTGCTTCGGCGGCATGGGCGCGCTCGAGCTGGCGCGCAGCGGTGCACCTCTGAAGGCCGTGGTCACCTTCCATGGATCGCTCGCGGCCGAGACCACGGCCGATGCGAAGAACATCCACGCCAAGGTGCTGGTGCTGCACGGCGCCGACGATCCGTTCGTGAAGCCCGAGGAAGTGAAGGCGTTCATGGACGAGATGCGCGGCGGGCACGTGGACTGGCAGGTGGTTCAGTACGCCGACGCCGTGCACAGCTTCACCGACGAGCGCGCGGGCACCGACAACAGCAAGGGTGCCGCGTACAACCCGGTGGCGGCGCGCCGGGCGTGGCGCGCCATGCTCGAATTCTTCGTCGAGACGCTCCGCTGACGCTCTCGGGCCATCCCGCCCCCCGATGCCGTTCGACGCCCGCCCCCGCATGGTGGCGGGCGTCGTTCGTGGTGGCCCGCCGCCCGTTGGGGCGCCCTTGACGAGCGCGCGGTGCAACGGGCCGCGACCCCCGGCGCCGGGCCCGGGCTTTGGCGTTTCCATCCGGGCCCGCGGCGCGGCTACACTCCCCGCCGTCATGCGCACCTCACATCCCGCTCGCAGCACCCGTCCGCGCTCCGCCCGGTTCCCGGGCGTCGCCCTCGCGATCGTCGCCCTCCTCTCGTTCCTGGCTCCTCTCGCCGCACATGCCCAGGGCTTTCGCATTTTCCGTGATGGAAACGGTTACAATTTCTGGGACCCGTCCTACGGCGTGGGCAGCCTCGGCAGCTCGCTCGAGGTGGTGAACGGCTCCAAGCTGCCGGTGGACTACGTCACGAAGTGGCGCGGCACCAGTTCGATCCGGCTCCGCTGGACCAGCGTGAACGGCGGCGACTGGGTGGCGGGCGTGTCGTCGCTCGGGTGGACGCCGTTCGACGCGAACCCGCTCGACTCGCTCGTGTTCTTCGCGTACTCGACCACCGCGATCCCGGCCGCCGACCTGCCGCGCATGCTGGTGGAGGACTCCTACAACCGCCGCTCGATCGGCCAGTCGATGGCCGCGTACAACCCGGGCGGTCTGCCCGCGGGCACGTGGACGCGGCTGGTGATGCCGCTCGGGCCCATCAAGGCGGCGCCCGGCACCGCGGACATGAGCCTGGTGAACAAGGCGTTCTTCCAGCAGACGCCGACCGGTGCGATGAACGTGCAGCGCACCATGTGGATCGACGAGCTGCGCTTCGTGGCCGCCGACGCCACGCCGCCCGCGGGGCCGGTGAACCCGCTCGGCATCGCGTACGAGCGCCACGTGGACGCCGCGTGGACGATCCCCGCGCCGGCCGACGTGGAGTCGTATCGCGTGGACCGGCAGGTCAACGGCACGTGGACGCCGGTGACGTGGGGCGAGCCGAAGGACGGCGGCACGATGGTGTGGCTCGGCACGCCCGGCGTGGCGTGCACGCTGCGCGTGGTGGCGGAGGACTGGAGCTTCCGCGAGTCGCCGCCGAGCCCGACGTTCGAGCTGCAGACGCGCGTGCTGTCCGACGCCGACTTCATGGACATGATCCAGCGCTCCACGTTCCGCTACTTCTGGGAGTTCGCGCACCCGGTGTCGGGGCTGATCCGCGAGCGGACGTCGTCGGGCGACGTGTGCGCCTCGGGCGGCACGGGCTTCGGGCTCATGTGCATCCCGGTGGGCGTCGAGCGCGGATACGTGACGCGCACGCAGGCCGTGGCGCGCGTGCTGCAGGTGCTGAACTTCCTCGGCACGAACACCGAGCGCCACTGGGGCGCCTACCCGCACTGGATCAACGGCGTCACGGGACAGCACGTGGGCTTCCTCGGGCCGACCGACGACACGGTGGACCTGGTCGAGACCTCGTTCATGGCGCAGGCGTTCCTGACGCTGCGGCAGTACTTCGACGGCCCGGGCGCCGACGAGGCGCAGATCCGCACGCTGTGCACGCAGCTGTGGGAGGCGATCGAGTGGGACGCGTTCAAGCCCACCGGTTCGAACACGCTGCGCTGGCACCGTTCGCCCACCACCGGCCTCAGCAGTGCCACGATCACCGGCTGGAACGAGGCGATGATCGTGTACCTGCTCGGCGTGGCCTCGCCCACGCACCCGCTGCCGGCGGTCACGTACAGCGCGGGCTGGGCGCGCAACGGCGGCATCGTGCAGACCGGCACCTACTACGGCAAGCGCCTGTACGTGGGCTCGGGCTACGGCGGGCCGATGTTCTTCGCCCACTACTCGTTCCTGGGCTTCGACCCGCGCGCGAAGCACGACGCGTACGCGAACTACTTCACGCACAACCGCAACCAGGCGCTCGTGCAGGTGGCGTACGCCACCGCGAACCCGTTCGGGCACGTGGACTACGCGGCGAACTCGTGGGGGCTCACGGCCAGCGACCAGCCGAACGGGTACGCGGCGCACGCGCCGTACTCCAACGACAACGGCACCATCACGCCCACGGCCGCGCTCGCGTCGATGCCGTACGTGCCGCAGCAGTCGCTCGCGGCCGGGCGGCACTTCTACGAGACGTGGGGCACGCTGCTGTGGACGTTCCGCGGCTTCAAGGACGCCTACAACATCGACAACGGCTGGTTCGCGAGCGACGAGATCGCCATCGACCAGGGCCCGATCGTGATCATGATCGAGAACCTGCGCAGCGGCCTGCTGTGGAACCGCTTCATGCGCAATCCCGAGATCGCGCCGATGCTGGCCACGCTGGGCTTCGTCGCGGACTCGACGGCGGTCACCGGCGTGCCCGAGTCCGGCGCGCCGCGCACGCTGCGGCTCGCGGCGTCACCGAACCCGACGACGGGTCCCGTGCTGCTGGAGTTCGACCTGCCGGAGGCCGGTGACGTGACCCTGGAGGTGTTCGACCTCGCGGGGCGTCGGATGTCGGACCTGCGCCCGGGCCGCATGAGCGCGGGCCGTCACGCGCTGGACTGGAACGGGCGCGGGGAGGACGGACGGCCGGCGGCGCCCGGGATCTACCTGGCACGCGTCACCGCCGGCGGCCACAGCGCGACCTCGCGCGTGGTGCGCGTGAAGTAGGTCGAGCGCGAGCGCCGCGGGGTTCGCGCCCCGCGGCGCTCAGTACGCCTTGTAGGACTTCTCCTCGATCAGGTCGGAGCCCAGCCGCACGTTCAGCTCGCGCTTGAGCGCGGCGCGCCGGTCGTTCGTGCGGTACACCGAGCGCGCCAGTTCCACGAACTCGGCGTCGAACGTCGCGGCCGCCTCCTTCTCGCGGATGCGGTCCTCGATGTCCCACAGCGCCTCGTTCACCGTGCGCAGCTGCGAGACCAGCCCGCCGACATCGCTGGAGGCGAGCGGCGAGGACTCCCACGTCCGTCGCATCAGGTCGAGCTCGCGCCGGACGTTGGCGAGCTTCGCCGCGTCGGCGATGCGCGCGACCTTGATCTCGAGGATCGTGAGCTTGTCGAGGAACTCGCCGGGCGAGGTCTGGACCTGGAGCAGCATGTCGTCGGATCTCCGCGAGCGGTGCGAGGGAGTACGGGGGCGGCAGGATAGCCTGCCCGCCCCGGCGGGCGCCACGCGCGAGCGTGTTTTCGCTCGCCGGGCCGCATGCGCGGACGGTAGGCTGCCTGCATGGGAACCCGTGACCCGCGCGTGGACGCGTACATCGACCGGTCGGCGGCCTTCGCCCGGCCCATCCTCGAACACCTTCGCTCGCTGGTGCACCGCGCCTGCCCCGACGTGGTGGAGACGCTGAAGTGGGGCTTCCCGCACTTCGAGCACCACGGCCTGCTGTGCAGCATGGCCGCGTTCAAGCAGCACGCGTCGTTCGGCTTCTGGCGCGGCTCGGTGCTGCTCGAAGGGAAACACCGCGCCGACGAGCCGGCCATGGGGCAGTTCGGGCGCCTGGCGAGCGTGCGCGACCTGCCGCCCGCCGCCGTGCTCACGCGCTACGTGAAGGCCGCCATGAAGCTGAACGAATCCGGCGCGAAGTCGGCGGCACGCCCGAAGTCCGCCGCGCCGAAACCGGCGCTGCGGCCGCCGGCCGACCTGCTCGCGGCGCTCCGCCGGAACGCGCGCGCACGCGCGACGTTCGAAGCGTTCTCGCCGAGCCATCGCCGCGAGTACGTGGAGTGGATCACCAGCGCGAAGCGCGACGAGACGCGGAAGCGCCGTGTCGAGCAGGCCGTGCTGTGGATGTCCGAGGGCAAGTCTCAGAACTGGCGCTACGAGCGCAAGGCCGCTGCGGCGAAGCCCGCCGGCCGCGGCACGAAGCGGCGCGTCAGCGCGAGATCGGCGCCGGGCTCGTGATCTGCGAGCGGACGAACGCGACCAGTTCGCTGCTCGCGAACGGCTTCGCCAGGAACACCGGCCGCGCGCCCGGGCCGAGCTGCGCTTCGAAGTTCTCGGCGTAGCCGGACATGAACACCACGCGCAGCGACGGCCGCTGCGCGGCGATCTGCTCGGCCAGCCGCACGCCGCCCATGCGCGGCATCACCACGTCGGTGAGCACGAGGTCGGGCAGCCGCGCCGCCGACTCCAGCATCTGCAGGGCCTCGACGCCGTCTGCGGCCAGCAGCACGCGGAAGCCCACGTGCTCGAGCGTGTTCTTGACCACGCCGCGGATCGCGGCTTCGTCCTCCACCACCAGCACGGTGGGCCGCGTGAGCACTTCGCTCGGTGGCGCGGGAGCGTTCGCGGCCGGCGCGTGGGCCGTCGGCGACACGGGCATGCCCGTCGCCTTCGCCAGCGGCAGCATCACGCTGAACGTCGAACCGCGGCCGGGCGTGCTGTGCACGAACACGTGCCCGCCCGACTGGTCGACGATGCCGTAGACCACCGACAGGCCGAGCCCGCTGCCCTGGCCGGCGGGCTTCGTGGTGAAGAACGGCTCGAAGATGCGCGCGCGGATCGTCTCGTCCATGCCCACGCCCTCGTCGTGCACCTCGAACACGGCGAACCCCGCGGGGTCGACGCCGGCCGCGCAGTGCTCGGCGTCCTGCACGGTGGCGCGACGCGTGACCACGCGCATCAGCCCGCCCTCGGGCATCGCGTCGCGCGCGTTCACGATCAGGTTCAGCAGGACCTGCTCGAGCTGCGAACGATCCGCGCGGATCGGCGGCAGCGTGTCGAGCAGTTCCAGCTCCAGCCGGATGTGCTCGCCGACCAGGCGCCGCAGCAGTTCCGCCGTGCGCCGCACCTGCGCGCTCAGGTCGAGGTCCTCCGGTCGCTGGATCTGCCGCCGGCCGAGCGCGAGCAACTGGCTCGTGATGCCGGCGGCGCGCTTGGCGGCCTCCACGATGTGGCGTGCCTGGTCGTGCGCCGGAGAACCGCTCGGAAGCGTGGCGCTCAGTCCGCCGGCGTAGCCGAGCATCACGGTGAGCAGGTTGTTGAAATCGTGCGCCACGCCGCCGGCGAGCCGCCCGACCGCCTCCATCTTCTGCGCCTGCAGGAGCTGCTGCTGCGTGCGTTCGAGCGTCTCGAGACTGCGCGCGAGCGCCGCGGAGCGTTCGCGCAGCCGCTCGGTCAGCCGCGCGCTCTCCACGGCGTGTTCGATGTGGCGCACGAGCAGCTGCAGGTACGGCAGGTGACTCTCGACCACCGCGCCGTCGCGCAGGAATGCGGGCCGCGGGTGCGACGAGAACACGAGCAGCATGCTGGGCTGCGGGTCGTCCTCGGGCCAGCGCAGCGGCACGCACGCGAACTCACCGGTGAAGCGCGCGGTCGCCGGAGGGATCAGGCCGGGCACGAGGCGATCGAGCAGGGCGAACGGCGGCGGCGTCGGCTCGCCGGGGACGCGTCGCAGCAGTCGCGGCTCGCCCGGCTCCGCGAACCAGCGGAACGTCTCCGCGTCCAGCGCCAGGTGGTGAGTGGTCAGCTCCGGGCCGGCCTCCGAGCCCACGATCGTGGCGGCCTGCGCGTCGGGCGACAGCCGCAGCGCGCCGATCCACTCCACCGCGAACGTCGTGCCGATCACCTGCAGCCCGCGCGCGAGGATCTGCGACGGCGACTCCAGGTGGGACGTCTCCAGCGAGAACCCCGCGAGCGCGCGAATCCGCTGGAGCTGCGCGTCGAGCTCGTTCTGGGACCGGTACAGGCGCTGCTCGGTCTGCACGAGCAGCTTGACCTGCTCGTTCAGCGCGGCGTTTTCGCTGCGGAGCCGCTCGATCTCGGACGCGAGGTCTTCCGGGTTCACGGGGCGGTGGACGTATCGTGAAGGGCGCAGAGCGAGACGGTGAAGTTGTGGTAGCGCGTGCGCCCGCCGATCGGGGCGATCTCGCCGTACGTGTGGAAGCCGAGCCACGGCAGGTTCCGGCCCATCGCGTCCTGCAGCGGGGTCACGATGGAATCGGCGGTCGCGCTGCCGAACAGCTGCCGGCCGCGCCCGGCGCAGTCGAACTGGAGCACCGCGGCGGGTGCGTGCCCGGCGTTCCGGCGCGCGATGCGTTCCGCGCACTCGCGCGCGGACTGGCGCACGCGCTCGGGATCGCGTCGCGTGAGCCGGATGGAGCCGCCGCTCTCCAGGCCGCCGCCGGGGAAGTACAGCGCGCCGGATTCGCGGTCGAGTCCCATGGGCGTGCGGATGATGAACGGCTCGTACTCCGCGCCCGCGTGGTCGGGGAACGGCTGGCCCACCGACAGGTGGATGGCGCCCTCGGTGTTGAGGTCATCGGGCTCGCCCTCGAGGTACTGGCGGAACACCGACCACGCCGGCTGGCCGTCGATCTCCTGCATCCAGCTGTCCTTCGCGCGCGTCACCTGGCGCTCGAGCCCGATCGGCACGCAGCCGTGGCTCACCGCCAGGTCCAGCCGGCCGGCGCCGCGCAGGAGCACGGCCGACACGGCGTCCTTCGCCGCGACGTCGCCGCGGTACTGGAACGTGTCGATGAACGTGAGCGCATCGCCCGCGGCGCCGCCCGTGACGGTGATCGAACGCGGGAGCTTCTCGTCGAGCGCGTTCAGCAGCTGGGTGCAGTCGCCCTTCAGGCCGTCGGGGAACACGAGCAGCGCGAACTCGTCGCCGCGGCTCGCGGCCAGCACCTGCTCGACGAGCCGTTCGCCCGCGGCCGTGGAGTCGGCCGAATAGTCGGTCACGAGCAGCGTTTCGAACGAGATCGCGTCGGACCAGATCGCGAGCACGCCGACGCAGCGCTCGCTCTCGTTCGACGTGGGGCCGGCGATGATGCCTTCTCCGGAGCAACCGGAGAGCGCCGCGAGCGGCGCCGCCGCGCGGATGCCCTTCAGCACGAGCGGCTGGTCGTATCCGGTGGTCGCGAACGCCAGCAGCAGGTCCGGCAGCTTGCCGTCGAGCGCGCGGCAGGCCTGGTCGGCCGCCTCGCGCCCGGCTTCCTGGGGATCGCGTCGATCACTGCGTCCGACTCCACATCGCGTGGCCATGCCCGGTCTCCGGTGCGCGAAGTTGTCCCGACACACAATTGCCGCGTCCGACGCGGCCGGGCAAGGGCGGAAGACCGCGCGACGAGGTTCGAGCGGAAGTATCGGCGGGCGGTGCAGAAGCCGAAGGGGACGAGCAGCGTCTGGGCGTCGCGCGCGGGGCGCATGCCGCGTGATTTCCGTCAAATGGGACGGCTCGCGGCGACCCCCGCGGTCAGTCCGAGGCGCCATCCCCGAGCGCGCGACGGCGGGCGAGCGCGAACTGCGCCGGATCGAGGTCGAGCACGCGACGGAACGTGCGGGTGAACGCATCCTCGTGCGGCGACAACCGGCCGTCGGCGGCGACGACGCGCCACAGGATCTCCGCGAGCGCGAGCCGGTCGGCGTCGTCGTAGTGCGCGCGCAGCACGCTCGCGAACTCGTGCAGGTCGACGGCCTCGCGTCGCGCGGCCTCGGACGCCGCGATGAGTTCGCTCAACGCTTCGGCGGACAGATGGAAGTGCGCTGCGAGCGACTGTTCGACGACGCGGCGCTCCTCGGCGGCGAAGTGGTCGTCGGCGTGCGCGGCCTCCAGCAGCATCGCGCACGCCGCCAGCTGCAGCGCATGCTCGCCTCGCGGCGTGCGAGCGGAGCCGGCGGCGGAAGCTTCCGCGTCGAGCGGAGCGTGGCGGGCGAACAGCGTGCGGAACGCGTCGAACATGGCATCCTCGGAGCGGGCGCGTGCGGTGGAACGGCGGACGGGCGGAACTTAGCCCGCGCGATTCCCGCTCCGCCAGTCGCGCGCGGTGGCGCGCGGCCGGCCCGCACTCAAGCGCACCGCGCGCGGCGCCGATGCCAGCGCCGTCCGGGCGCCGGCGGAGGCCCGGGGGCCCGGCTCGGGGAGGTTCGCGTGCGGCTTCGTCTTCTCGGGATGTGCGTGGCGATCGTCCTGGTGCTGTCGGGCTGCGCCCGTCAGCGCCCGCCGGGCATGCTCGCTCCGCGGCCGCCGATCCAGGAGGACGTCGCCGAGGACGCCGCGCCGATCGAGCACGACGGGACCACGCTGGTTCCGCTGGCCCGCTTCGAGGTGACGGCGCGCGTGCTGAGCACGCACCGCTACCTGCTCGGCCGCGAGGCGAAGCTCGTGCCGGTGGACCTCGCGCTCGGATGGGGCCCCATGTCCGACAGCGACGTGCTGGGCGACGTCACGATCGGCCAGATGGCGCGCGCGTACTTCTGGTCCACGAACGACCCGCCGATCCCGCCGGAGGAAATCGCCTCGCACAGCGCGAACATGCACCTGATCGCGGCCACGCCGGAGGTGGCTCGTGCGATCGCGCGCGCACGTGCGGGCGACGTGGTGGCGTTCAAGGGCCAGCTGGTGGAGGCGCACGCGGCCGACGGGTGGACGTGGGCCAGCTCCACCACCCGCGACGACACCGGCGACGGCGCCTGCGAGCTGGTCTGGGTCGAGGAGATGCAGGTGCGCTGAACGCGGCGCGGGCGGCCCCCCGGCGTCGTCCGGGCCGGCCGCCGGGCCGCGGGCCGTCGGCGCGGCGGCCGCGCTCGGGGCGAGCGGCCTTCTTAAGGAGTCGCGACCTCGGAACGGGGCACGCTAGAATCGTCGCAGCCCGGCGAGTCGCACGGCAGCCTCCGCCTCGCCCCGAACCCGCACCCCGCCTCCGGAGCCCTTTCGATGCCCCGTCTCGCCCTTGCCCCGCGCGTTCTCGCGCTGCTCACGGCTTTCGTCGCGCTCGTCGCGGGCGTCGCCCGCGCGAAGCCCGTGCTGTTCCCGCCGCTGCCCGACGGCCGACAGGAGATGCGCGACGAGCGCGACGTGGCGCCGTACCTCGCGGCGTGGAAGGCCGCCGCGGCCGCGCGCGAGAAGGCCGCGTACCGCGCGTCCACGCCGAACCAGTCGCAGTGGGACGCGCGCTGGTACGACCTGAACCTCGCGTTCACCCCGGCGTCGTCGAGCGTGTCGGGCACCGTGCGCATGAAGGCCACGGTCACCGCCGGGCCGATCTCCACCGTGGACCTCGATCTCTACAGCGTGCTCGCGGTGGACGGCGCCACGTCGGCCGGGGGTGCGACCACGTTCACGCGCTCCGCCGACGTGCTCACGTTGAACCTCGACCGCCCGTACGCCACGGGCGAACAGGTGGACGTCACCGTCACGTACCACGGCAATCCCACGGGCCGCGGCTACTTCGGCTTCCCGGTGGTCAACGGCCGGCAGCTCATCTGGAGCCTGTCCGAGGCCTACGGCGCGCGCACGTGGTGGCCGTGCAAGGACGCGCCGGAGGACAAGGCCGACTCGGTCGACGTGCACTTCACCGTACCGACCGGGCTCACGACGGCCTCGAACGGAACGCTCGTCTCCACGGTCAACAACGGCGCCACGGTCACGACGCACTGGAAGGAGCGCTACCCGATCGCGTCGTACCTCGTGTCGATCGCGAGCTACCCGTACACGGTGGCCACCGACTGGTACCGCCCGACGCCCACCGATTCGATGCTGATCCGCTTCTTCATGTTCCCCGAGTCGGTGACCGGCGCGGCGGCGGTGCACGCGAAGGTGAAGATCATGATCGGCTCGCTCGCCCAGCACTACGGCGAGTACCCGTTCATCGCCGAGAAGTACGGCCACGCCGAGTTCACGTTCGGCGGCGGCATGGAGCACCAGACCTGCACCAGCCTGGGCACGTACAACGAGTCGGTGGTGGTGCACGAGCTCGGGCACCAGTGGTGGGGCGACCTCGTCACGTGCCGCGACTTCCACCACATCTGGCTGAACGAGGGCTTCGCCACGTACACCGAGGCGCTGTGGTCCGAGGCCACCGGCGGCACCGCCGCGTACCACGCGGACATGGCGCTCAACCGGTACACGGGTCCGGGCTCGATCTGGGTGCCCGACGCGTCGAACGAAGGCCGCGTGTTCGACTCGAACCTCTCGTACAACAAGGCGTCGTGGGTGCTGCACATGCTGCGCCACGTGCTCGGCGACACCACGTTCTTCCAGGCGCTCGCCACGTACCGTGCGCAGCGCGGCTACTCGACCGCCGTGACCGAGGACTTCCGCGACGCGTGCGAGCAGGTCTCGGGGCGCAACCTGCACGACTTCTTCCAGCAATGGATCTACGGCGAGTACTACCCGGCGTACCGGGCGGCGTATACCAGCACGCCCGCCGCCGGCGGCTGGGACGTCACGCTGACGCTGGACCAGGTGCAGTCGTGGCAGCTGTTCCACATGCCGGTGGACGTCACGATCGAGACCGCGTCGGGCTCGACCACGTTCGTGGTGGACGATTCCCTCGCCTCGCAGACGTTCGTGCTGCACGTGGCCGACGCGCCCACGGCCGTGCGCATCGACAAGGACAACTGGATCCTCAAGACCGTGCAGACCGTGGTCGCGCGCCCGACGTTCGAGCGTTCGCTGCTGCTCGTGAACGGCGTGGACTGGCCGACCTACGGCACCGAGATCGTCTCGGCCTACACGGACAAGGCGTTCTGGGGCCAGTACGGCATCGACTTCTGGGACGTGCTCGCCGCGCCGACGGCGGGCTACCCGGCCTCGCTGCCCGCGCCGCTCGGGCACGGCGCGGTGCCGGCCGAGGTGCTCGGCCACTACCGCAACGTGGTGTGGGTGGGCAACAACTTCAACGGCGACCTCGCGCTGTGGCAGGACACGCCGGTGATGTCGTACCTGCGCGCCGGCGGCAACCTGCTGCTGCTCTCGCGCATGGGCGACAGCTTCCTCGACGACTCGCTGCGGACCTACCTCGGCGTCAACTGGACCGCGACGGGCGTCACGCTGCTGGACTGCATCGCGACGCGGCCGGGCCTCGGCAACATCGCGCGCTTGGGCACGCAGTCGACGTGCGCGGTGTTCGACACCGTGCTCACGTCGAGCGAGAGCCAGCTGCTGTGGCGCGCGGCGTCGGGCTTCACGCCCACGCGCGGCATCGGGGCGGTGCGCGTGCCGGCGGCCGGCGCGGGCAGCCGCCCGCACGGCGGTCGCTTCGCGTTCCTGTCGGGGCGCCCGTACCGGTGGGACCACGCGCAGTTGCAGCTCAACGTCACGAACGTGCTCACGCAGTGGTTCCTCGAGCCGCTGAACGGCGTGGGCGCGGGCGATCCCGGCGCGATCGCGCACGTCTCGCTCGAGAGCGCGCGGCCGAACCCGTCGCGCGGCTCGGCGACGCTGCGGTTCGCCCTGCCTCGCGCGGGCCATGCGCGCCTCGTGCTGCTGGACGTGTCGGGCCGCCGCGTCCGCACGCTGTTGGACGGCGCGCTCGAAGCGGGCCCGCACGACGCGACGTGGGACGGCGCCGACGACCGCGGCGTGGCGATGCCGGCGGGGTTGTACTGGGCGCGCGTGGACGCCGGCGGCGAGTCGGCCGTGCGGCGCCTGGTGCGCGTGCGCTAGCGCGATTGCCGGACGCGAACGGCCCCCCGAGCGTGGTGCTCCGGCGGCCGTCGTGTGTCGGGAGCGCGCCCTACGGCAGCCGCACCGCGCGCGTCGTGCGCACCGTGGCGCCGGCCGTGCCGCGCACGGTGGCGCGCGCGAAGTAGAGCCCGCCCGCGTTTGCGGCCGCGCGTTCGCCGTCGAACACGTGCCGGCCGGCGGCCAGCGCGCCTTCGTGCAGCGTGCCGAGCCGGCGACCGCCGACGTCGAACAGTTCCACCGTCACGTCCGCCGCGGCGGGCAGCTCGAGCGCGAACCGCAGCGACCGCGCGGGCGAACCCACGCTGCCGAAGCGCAGTTCCCCGCGGCCGGCCAGGCCGCCCGGCGGTGCGTCGAGCGCGTTCACCAGCATCTTCACCCACGCGGAGGTCGGGTGGTAGACCACCTGCAGCTGCCCGGCCGCCGGGTTCCCGTCGAAGGTGACGTCCGAGAACGCGCCCGAGCGCGAGGCGTAGGAAAGGACCTGGAAGCTGTCGCCGGCCACCGACACGAAGCCCGGCAGGCCGCGCACGTCGAGCGTGCCGGCGATCGTCATCGGGTTCGCCGAGCTCACGGTGTCGAGCTGCCCGACCGTCCAGTTGCCCACGTCGAACACCAGGTGGCTGCCGGCCTGCATCACGAGGCTCGCGAAGCCCAGCGCACCGGCCGTGTTGCCGCCCGGTTCGACGGTGCCGCGGCTGATCGTGCGACCGAACGCGTTGCCGCGCCCGCCGAGGCGGCCCGCCGGCTGCAGCAGGATCGGGCTCGAGTTGAGGCTGGTGACGTTGGCGCCCAGGAGGGTGATCGTGCCCTTCACGCGCGTGCTGTCCGTGCCCGCGAAGGTGATGCCCGCCAGGGGGCCCACGACGGTGGCGCCGTCCACGGTGACGCTGGACGCGAGCGGTGCATTGCCGAGCGTGAGATTGCCGTTCGGCAGGAGCACCGCGCCGGAGTCCACCTGCACGGTGGCGGCGATCGCACCGTTGCCGATGAAGCTGCTTCCAGGCGCGAACGCGATGCGCGTGCCGTTGATGCCCTGGCCGGCGCCGAACACGGCGCGCTTCAGCGTGAGTCCGGCCGCCCCGGTCGGGATCAGCGACCCGGCCACGCGCAGGTTCGCGTCGACGGTGCCGGTGCCGGCGATGCGGTGGTTCGCCGCCAGGTGGACGCCCGTCGCGGGACCCGTGAGCGTCCCGCCGGCGAGGTTCACCGTGCCGACCACGGCGCTGTCGGCGTCGACCAGCGTGGCGCTCAGGCCCGTCGGCAAGTCGATCGAGCCCAGGAAATGGAAGCCCGTGGGCGAGGCCGGATTGCCGAGCGTGAGGTCACCGCTCGGCTGGATGCGACCGGTCGTGTCGGTGTCGGCGAGGATCGCGGACGTGATCGTGCCGCGGCCGAGCAGGCGCGAGTCGGTGTTCATGCGGATCACGCCGCCGGTGTAGGTGCCCGGCTGCACGACGGCGACCCGGCCGTAGTTCTGCAGCGTGCCGGAGATGTGCACGACCGCGGTGCTGTTGGCCTCCAGGTAGCCGCCGCCCCACACGTGACCGGAGTCGCCGGGGCGATCCAGCCACAACTCCGAATGGTCCGACATGCCGAGTTGCGCGGTCGCGCCCGCGACGCCACCTCCGGGCGTGCCGGCGAGTTCCAGGTAGTCGCTCACGTGCACCTGCGTGCCGGTGCCGCGGATCGTGCCGTGACCGTTGCCGCCGGCCTGCGTGCCCATGCGCAGCGAGCCGATCGTGGCGTCGCTGCCGCCGGCGATGTCGAGCGTGCCGTCACCGGAGCGCCCCACGATCAGGGTGTTGTCCACGGTGAGCGAGCTGCCCGCGTGGTTCACCTCGAGCGTGCCGTCGCCGCTCGCGCTGTCGCCCACGAACATGTTGAAGTCGTGCACCGACAGGTCCGAGCCGGCGAGCACGCGCAGCGTGCCCGCGGCGCCGCGGCCCACGGTGAGCGTGGGGCCGCTTGCGCTGCCGAGCGAGGCCTGCGCGCCGTCGAGCAGCTCCAGCACCGGCGAGCCGACCGCGCTGCTCACCACGAGCGGCTGGCCGCCCAGGTCGAGCGTGCCGCCGCGCACCTGCGTGGTGCCGCCGCGCAGGTCGAGCTGCGTGGCGGGGGCGTTCGCCACCAGCGAGCCCGTCTCGAAACGCCCGCCGGTGAGCACCTGCAGCTTGCCCGTGCTGCCGTCGGGGTCGAACGTGTACGTGGTCCCGGCGACGTCGGTGATGCCGCCGCTGCCCACGACCCACGTTCCCGTGCCCGCGGCCGTACCGTTCACGTCGTTGCGCGCGATCATGAGGTCGCCGCCCACCTGCGCCGTGGCGCTGTCCGTCCCGCTCACGCCGGCCACGCTGAACGTGCCGTTTCCACCCGGGTTCTTGCCCAGGTGCACGGTGCCGTCCACGCTCATGCGGCCGCCCACCAGCACGCCGCCGTTGCCCGTGCCGTTGGAGCCGAACTCCATCGGATCCGTCGTCGTGTTGTTCACGATCAGCTCGGCGCGCTCGGTGCCCGAGACGCCGCCGACGACCAGCGTTCCGAGTCCGCCCGCGCGGTCGCCGAACTCCGGCGAGTTCGCCACCGTGACGGTGGCGCCGTCGAGCACGTTGAACGTGCCCGTGCCCTGGTCGCCGAAGCTCGTGACGCCCGTCGCGCCGGTGGCCGTCAGCGACGTGCCGGCGCCCGTGACGGTCAGCGTGCCGTCGTGTCCGGCGGTCTGACCCACGTAGAGGTTGCGCTGCAGCGTGAGCGAGCCGGACTCGATCGTGGCCTCGGCATCCGTGCCGATGCCGGGCAGCCCGAACACGGTCGAGTTCGTGTGGGCGGTGGGAAAGCGGAACGTGACGATGCCGTCCTGCACGAGCAGTTCGTCGGAGGCCGGCACGGCGGCGCCGAAGGTGACGGAGTAGGTGGCGTTGAGCGCGAACGTCAGCCAGTCCGCGGCGGCGGGCACCTGCACGGGATTCCAGTTGGCCGCGACGCCGGCGGCGCCGCCCGCGGCGTTGATCCAGCTCAGGTTCGCGGCGCGCGCGAAGTCGGCGAGGCACAGCAGCAGGCTCCACGCGAGCCCGGTGGAGGCGGCGAAACGACGAAGTGTCTTCATGGAGAGGCTCCTCAAAGGGGTGACCGCGGACCCGCGACGTGGGTCGCGTAGTCCGACACGTAGCCCTGTTTGAGGAGCGGTCGCGATCTCCCGCGGGGGAGAGCGCCGAGTCGGCGCGAGAGGCCCGATCCGGAGGCGGCTCGCGCAGTCGCGGTCGTGAGGCAGCGGGGGCTGCAGCGAGCAGGGCACGCGCGCCGCGCAGTCGCCGTCGTGTGGCGCCGAGGACCGGCGAGCGAGCAGGGCCCGCGCCCCCGCGCAGTCGCGGTCGTGAGGCGGCGAGGGACCGCAGCGTGCGGCACACGCGCTCCGCGCAGGCGTGGTCCTGAGGCGGCGAGGGGCTACAGCGAGCAGGGCACGCGCCCCCGCGCCGTCGCGGTCGTGAGGCGGCGAGGGCTGCAGCGATCAGGGCACGCGCTCCGAGCAGGCGTGGTCGCGAGGCTGCGAGGGGCCGCAGCGAGTGGGGCACGCGCCCCGCGCAGTCGCGGTCGTGAGGCGGCGAGGGACTGATTCGGGGCAATCCCGGAAAGCGAAGGAGCCATGGAGGGCGGTCGCTTTCCGGGCTTAGGCCGGAGGCGGCAGGAAGCGGGTGTGTACCGTCCTCTGTGTAAGCGGCCATGGGTTAGCTTCCTCGACTGGAGGG